>DATCFB010000067.1:0-36877 GCA_036509755.1 Pseudolabrys sp.
GCAAGAAACGCTTCGGCGAGAGCTTCGTAGATTTTTGGCATGGGCGGGTCCTAAATGAAGGCCTACCGATGGCACATTTCCCGCCGTTTCAACAGTTGGGCTTCGGCTCGGCCGGCTGAGTCGAAAGGAAGAAATCTACACCAGGCTTGCAGCCGGGCGGAGGGAGGTTCGATTTTTCTTGGCGCGCCAGAGTCCGCTGCTGGCGCCCCCCATCGTCTCCTGCTGGCCCAATGTGGAATTTGGCCCATCGGCCGGCTCAAGGGCTACGTTTAATTCATTGCGGCCTTAAGGATCCGGTTTCCTGTGATCGTAAATCCGATGCGGGTTTGGTTATAGTCTCGTGGTCGGGTCTAAACACCGACCGGCAAGGTAGCGCTCGGATTTCCTTGTTTCGAGACTGTAAAGTGCGCCTAGTCGGCGGCAAGTTACTCCTTGGCGGTTGGGCTCTTCGATGCCTGCTGAGCAATTACCTCGGCCATGCGGGTCTGCGCCTTGGGGTCGCTGAATGGATCGTCGAGATCGCGCGGGCGGCTCAGCGCCGTGTCCACAACGCTGTCGAAATGCCCTCGGCGCACTGCTCCGCCGCGCAATCGGAATATCAATTTCCGTATCATGCTAGTCAGCCCGACCATCGAAGGTACTCCGAGCAAGCGGGCCCCTTCTTTTCATAGCGGGCAGCGGCAACCCGTTTTCCGTTGCTTTCCTGACGACGGTGTCGTTGCTTCGGTGAAGTCGCTGCGCGATACGGGACAGCGTGTAACCCCTGGCGAGCAACCGTTTCAGGTGGCTGATCTCTTCGGCGGGCCAGTCAGCATGTAGTCGGGCGCGTGCCATGTTTGGTACCGTTTCCGCTCCTACCAACGGCGGCGAATGGGCTTGGTTCCGCCCTGGTATGTCGGCGAATGTCGCTCTTCGATTGCGTGGGAATGTGTACCTGCAGCCCGCATGACTGGGACTGATGGGAGGGCCGGTCCTAACGCGTGCGATAACTGGCGTCGCAGCAGCAACCGGCGATGCTTGAGCTACGCGGCGTCGGTCGCTACGCTGTGCACTCGAAAAGTGACGCCTGACTTACAGTCTACCGTGCATTGATGGCGTTATAACAAGAACAATAGAGCTTCTCCTTGGGAGGAAAGTATGGCTGCCGAGAACTCGGTTGCGGACTGCCTTGCCGGCGTCCGCGTGCTTGATTTCACCCAATTTGAAGTTGGACCCTCTTGCACGGAGGCACTTGCGTGGCTCGGCGCTGAAGTCGTCAAGATAGAAAATCCAAACGGCGGCGAGGCCGGCCGTCTCCTGCTGTATGGAGCCACAGGCAATGCTCAGGATTCGTGGTATTTCTTGCTGTTCAACGCCAACAAGAAATCCGTCACGGTCAATTTGAAATCAGAGCGCGGCCTGGCGCTGGTCAAGGACCTCGCAAAGTCGGCGGACATCGTGATCGAGAACTTCGCGCCGGGCGCGATCGAGCGGCTGGGTCTCAGCTACGACGCAGTGCGCGCCGTCAATCCGAACATCATCTACGCGCAGGTTAAAGGATTTGGCACCGGCGGGCCGTACGAGAATAACCTCGCTTTCGACATGATTGCGCAGGCGACCGGCGGTGTCATGAGCATCACCGGGGAGAGCGACGGCCCACCCCTGAAGCCAGGCGTGACGCTGGGCGACACCGGCACAGGCATGCTGCTGGCGATCAGCCTCTTGGGGGCGCTCTACCGGCGCCGTAACACCGGCCAGGGCGAGCGGATCGAGATCGCTATGCAGGACGCGATGCTACAATACATCCGCGTGGCGCTCTCAAGCCAAGCGACCCAAGGCACCGCGGCAAAGCGCAACGGCGCCAAGATCCTGTCCGGCTTTGCCGTGCCGAGCGGAATCTACCCTTGCAAACCCGGCGGGCCGAATGATTACGTGTACGTCTATACCAGCCGAACCAATCCGGCACATTGGCGGCGGCTTCTAGAAGTGATCGGCCGCGCGGACCTGATCGGCGACCCGCGCTTCGATACCGGCGTCGCGCGCTTGGACCATGAGCCCCAGATCGATGAGATGATCGGCGCCTGGACGCGCCAGCACGACAAGCGCGAGGCAATGCGGCTGCTCGGCGAAGCCGGCGTTCCCGCAGGCGCTGTTCTTGATACGATGGAGTTGACCGAGGACGCGGATTTCGAACGGCGAGGGATCATCCAGACGATGCAGCATCCGGTCGCCGGAGCGTTCAAAATGCCGGGCTGGCCGGTCCGCTTCGGCGGTAATACGCCGAAGGTCGAGCCGGCGCCGCTCCTCGGACAGCACACCGAGGAGATCCTGGTCCAATGGCTCGGCCTCGACGGGGACCAGATCGCGGACCTCGCCAAGAACAAGGTCATCTGACGGAGAGCGAGCCATGGCGGACATCACGGGTTCGGAGATCCTGGCCAAAGCGTTGAAGAACGAAGGCACGGAGGTCCTGTTCTTCCTCATGGGCGGGCCGATGCTGCTCGCCGAGTCGTCCTGCATCGAGGTCGGCATACGCCCGCTCGACGTGCGCCACGAGCAATCGGCCGCCTTCATGGCCCAGGCGCACAGCCGCCTCTTGCAGAAGCCAAGCGTCTGCATGGCCGCGAGCGGCCCCGGCACGATCAATCTCACCACCGGCGTGGCCAACGCGCTGATCGATTGCTGCCCGGTCGTGGCGATCGGCGGATCGAGCCCAATCGGCCTGAACGGTCGTCAGGTATTTCAGGAGATCGATCAGCTTGCGATCATGAAGCCGTGCACCAAATGGGCAGATCGCGTCTACAATCTCAAGCGCATCCCCGAGCAGGTGAACATGGCTTTCCAGAAGGCCATGAGCGGCAAGCCGGGCCCGGTCTATCTCGATTTTCCGGGCGATATCCTCTACGGCAAAATTCCCGAGGAGCAGGTTGACTGGAGCCTGTCCGGCCAGCCTCTGCTCAACGCGCGACCGCTCGGCGATCCCAACAAGGTCGACGCCCTGGTCGATGCGATTTCAAAAGCACGCCAGCCCATCATCCTGTCCGGCAGCGGCGTAATCTGGTCGCAGGCTTGGCAGGAACTGCAAGCCTTCGTCGATCAGACCGGCATTCCGTTCTACACCACGCCTCAAGGCCGCGGCGTTTTGCCGGATGACCATGAATATTCCTACTTGTCGATGCGCTCCGCGGCATTCCGCGACGCGGACCTCATCATCGTCGTTGGCACCCGCATGAACTACATCATCGGGCACGCGGCGCCGCCCCGCTTCAATGCAAGCGCCAAGATCGCCCGCATCGATATCGACGCCGACGAGATCGCCACGGCGCCGCGCCGGATCGACATCGGCATTGTCGGCGATTGCAAGGCCGTGCTGCGTCAGCTCATCGATACCAGCGCCGGACGCGTCAAGCCGGACCAGTTCTCGGCTTGGCGCCGGACGTTGTCCGATGGCGAAACCGCGAAGCGCCAAGCGCCCGGCGCCAACAAGCCGATGGACGAGATTCCGATCCACCCGTTGCGCCTGTGCGACGAGATCAAAAACTTCATGCAGCGCGATGCAATCCTGGTCGTCGACGGTCAGGAAATTCTCAACTACGGGCGCCAGTCGATGCCGACCTTCGTGCCCGGCCATCGTCTCAATTCCGGGCCGTTCGGCACGATGGGGGTTGGCCTTCCGTTCGGCATCGGCGCCAAGATCGCCAAGCCCGACAAGCAGGTCATCGTCGTACATGGCGACGGCTCGTTCGGCTTGAACGCGCTCGAACTCGACACCGCTGTGCGCCACAACATTCCGATCCTCGTCATTGTCAGCCTCAATGGCGGATGGACTGCCGATCCCGACGGAAACAAGCCGGGCCGCAATCTCGGCTATACGCGCTTCGACAAAATGGCGGAATCGCTCGGCTGTTACGCGGAGTATGTCGAGCACCCCGACGCGATCCGTCCGGCTTTGGACCGTGCGCAACGGGAAGTGGACCGCGGCGCCGTCGCGCTCGTCAACGTCAAGACCGACCACCGTGCTCGCGCGGGCACGGCAGCTTTCGCCCAGTACTCGACCTGAGAATTAACCTCCAATCGCCGCCGGGGCGCGGCCTCGTGCACGCATAACATCGAGCCCGGGCGCACACTAGCAATGCGCCTGGGCGTTGCGCCTTGTATGCTCGGGATAGAATCCGGCCGGGTCCATCGGAGCTGAGCGAGCGAATGACAGTCGAGCGGTCTCATTTCGGCACTCTCGGGGACGGCCGCGCCGTCGAACGCGTCGTGCTGCGCAACGCTCGCGGCACCAGCGCCGAGGTTCTCACCTTCGGCGCGATCCTCAAATCCTTTCGGCCGGCGGCAAGCGGTCGCAGCATCTTACTGGGCTACGATACGCTTACCGAATACCAGCACGACGGCGCGCATCACGGCGGGCTGATGGGTCGCTATGCCAACCGCATCGCCTTCGGGCGCATCACCATCGATGGCCACGATTACGAACTCAGCCGCAATCGCGGCGAGAACACATTGCACGGCGGGTTCGAGGGCTTTGATCGTAAGCTCTGGACGGCCGAGGTTCTGAACGACGGCACGGGTGTGGGTCTCGCTTACACGAGCGCGGATGGCGAGGAGGGATTCCCCGGCACGCTCCACGTCACGGCCGAGTACAGGCTGTCGGAGGACGACGTGCTGAGCATGACGCTCACGGCGGCGACCGACGCGCCGACGGTAATCAACCTCACCAATCACGCCTACTTCAATCTCTCCGGCGCGCCGACAATCGAGGATCATCACGTGATGATTTCCGCCGACTTCTTCACGCCGGCCGATCGTGACTCCATGCCGACCGGTGAAATCCGCGCGGTCGACGGTACGCCGTTCGATCTCCGCGATAGCGCCAGGGTCGGCGACAGGCTGAGGAGCAACGACGAGCAGATCGTCTGGAGTCACGGCTTCGACCGCAATTATGTGCTGCGTCGCGGCCGGCCGGGTGATCTCGCCTTTGCCGCGCGCGCCAGCGCGCCGGGAAGCCGTCAGGCGCTGGAGGTGTGGACGACCGAACCGGGCATGCAGTTCTACACCGGCCAATTCCTCGGCGACCGCAGCGGCGGCCGCATCGCCGACGAGCACGAGCGTATGGCCGGGCTCTGTCTCGAGACCCAGCACTTCCCGGATTCGCCGCATCACGCGAACTTTCCGTCCACGGTGCTTCGGCCGGGTGACAGCTTCGTGAGCCGCACCGAATTTCGGCTCGTCGGCTGACGCCGTTCAGGCGATCGTGCCACCGCCGTCGAGATAGACGATGGCACCGGTGGCGAAGCCGTTGTCCATGAAAGCGAGAATCTGCTTCGCCACATCCTCGGCCAGCCCGACGCGGCCGACCGGCAGCGAGGCCGCAATCTTGTCCAGCATCGCCTTCCGCGCCTCGGCCGGCATCGCGGCGCGGATCGGCGTGTCGATGATGCCGGGCGACACGGCGTTGACGCGTACCGGCGCGAGATCGAGGGCGAGGCTGCGCGCCAGCGCCTCGAGGGCGCCGTTGGCGGCGCCGACGATGGCCGAGTTCGGCCGTGGCCGGATGCTCAGGAATCCGGTGACGATGGTGAGCGAGCCGCCCGGCCTGATCTCGGCGGCGCGAGCGACGCGCCAGGCGCCCCAGAACTTGCCTTCCATCGTCGCTTTCGCTTCCGCGATCGGCTGCGTCTTGAACGGGCCGGCCTTCAATTGCGCCGCGGTGAGGACGACGTGGTCGACCGGCCCGGTCTGCCGGAACAGCGATTCGATGGCCTCGTCACTGGTCACGTCGGCGGCGATTGCCTGAACGCCCAGCGTTTTCGCCGCGGCATCGAGCCGCGCCCCGGCGCGAGAGGCGATGACGACGTCGGCGCCCTGCGCCTTCGCCATTTGCGCGGTGGCATATCCGATGCCGGACGAACCGCCAACGATGACAACCGTCTTGCCTTGCAACGACATTACTTCTCCTTCACGGCGTCTTGCACCGTCACAGCCACAGAATCTTCTTGCGGTAATCGAGATCGGTCAAAAGCGGCTCGGCCGATCCCGTATGAAAGACCGCTCCGTGCTCGAGCACGAACACGCGATCGGCAAGCGCAAGGACGAGGTCGAGATTGTGCTCGACAATAAGGATGGAGCAATGCCGACGCAGGCGGTCGAACACCGTGAACAACTCCTGCACCACCGCCGGCGCCAACCCTTCAAACGGCTCGTCGAGCAGGAGAAGCTGCACATTGCCCGACAGCGCGCGCGCCACCGCGGCCATCTGTTGCTCGCCGCCGGATAGATAGTCGGCGTGCACGCCCATGCGCTCCTTGAGCCGCGGGAAATGCTCGAAGGCCGTGCGCTCGTCCCACACGACACCGCTGCTGCCATCGGTGGCGCGGGCGAGCCGTCCGAGCGCGAGATTGTCGGCGACCGTCATGCCGGCAAACAGGCCTCGCCCTTGCGGCACGTAACCGACGCCCCTGCGCGCGATGTCGTGCGCCGGCAGCCCGGCGATCGCTTGGCCGGCGAAGCCAATGCTTCCGGATGCGGGCGGCACCAGGCCGGCGATACTTTTCAACAGCGTCGACTTGCCAGCACCGTTGCGGCCGAGCAGAGCGACGATCTCGCCTTCGCGCACGTCGAGCGACACGTCGTTGAGCACATGGCTCTTGCCGTAGAAGGTGTTGACCTTCTCGACCGTCAGAAGCTGCGTCTCGCGCGCAATGTCGGCGCTACGGCCGGTGACGGGCGGCGTGCCGGTGCCGGTATAGACCTGCTGCACCCGAACGTCCCGACGCACTTCGTCCGGCGTTCCGGCCATCAAGACCTCGCCCTGATTCATGACCGTGACGCGATGCGAGAAGCCGAGCACGCGGTCGATGTCGTGTTCGACGATCAGCACGGGGACGCTGATGGCGATGTTCTTGACGAGATTCGAGACGCGATCGCGCTCGGCGGCTGCCAAACCCGCGAGCGGCTCGTCGAGCAGGAGCACCTGCGGCTTGGAGCCGAGCGCGATGCCGAGATCGACCAGCCGTTGCCCGCCATAGGAGAGGTCGCCGCCTTGGACAGACTCAATCCCCTCAAGACCGAGGAAGCGCATCAGCTCGGCGGTCTCGGCATGTACATCCGTGTAGCTGTCGACGTCACGCCAGATGTTGAAGCGGCCGGGATGGCGCGCCTGAAGCGATAGGCGCAGGTTCTCGTAGATCGGCAGCGTTCGGAACAGATTGGTGATCTGGAACGAACGCGCCAGTCCCTGCTGGCAGATGTTGTCGGGCCTCGGCTTGCGCAGTTCGAGGCCATTCAAACGTACGCTGCCTTCGTCGGGCGCGAATAAGCCTGAGACGAGATTGAACAAGGTCGTCTTGCCGGCGCCGTTCGGCCCGATCAGCGCGTGGATCTGTCCGCTGCCGATAGAAAGGCTCGCATCGGACACGGCGCGGATGCCGCCGAAGTGTTTCGACAGGCCGTTCACCTCGAGCACTGCGCCGCGCTCGCCGTGATTCGGGCGCAGGAATCCCGGCAGCGCCAGGCCCGCATGAATCTTGCGCTTGCTCATCGCCGCGTCGCCGTGAGGCGCCGGCTTCCAGTGGCGTTGAAGCCTTGCCCAGACGCCGATCAGTCCGCCGGGTGAATAGAGCACGAAAGCGACGAACAGCAGGCCGAACCAAAGGAGCCAGTTGCCGCTCCAGATCGAGAAGAGCTCGCGGAACAGGACGAAGAACAATGCGCCGAGCGCCGGTCCGAGCAGATGATGCATGCCGCCGATGACGACCATCGCCAGCAATTCGCCGGAGAATGCGACCGAGACGCCCTCGGCCGACGCGAGATAAGTCTGGAAGGCGAGCAGGGCGCCGGCGAGCCCCGTCACCGCGGCGGAAATGACGAAGACGACGAGCTTGTAGCGCTGGACCGGATAGCCCTGGAACGTCGCGCGCAGTTGATTTTCGCGGATCGCCACCAGCGTGTGTCCGAACGGCGAGCGCGTCAGCCGCAGCAGCAAGTAAAGGACGACAAGGCCGGTGACGGCGATGAATATGTAGAACGCGATCGGTTCGTCGAGAAAGATGGGCCCGAGCATGCCGCGCTTCAGGCCGCCGAGGCCGTCCTCGCCGCCGGTCACGTCGCTCCAGCGGAAGGCAATGGTGTAGGTGAGGGCCGAGAGGGCGAGCGTCAGCAGCGCGAAGTAGACACCGCGCCGGCGCAGGATCAATGCCCCGACCACGGCCGATAGAGCGGCGACGATCAGCGTCGAGAAAAGGATCGGCAGCCAGATCTCGCCAGGAAAGACGTTCCGCTGCAACAGCGCTGCGGCATAGGCGCCGACGCCGAACCATGCGCTGTGACCGAACGAGACCAGCCCGGTGTAGCCGACGCACAGATTGAGCCCGGTCGCCGCGATCGCGAGGATGACGATCACCGCGGCGCTGTCGATCGAGAGGCCCAGCGCCCGGACGACGAAAGGCAGCGCGACGAGCGCGACTGCGGCGGCAATGATCGCTCGATGCTTCGAGATCGCCTTCATTCGAACTTCTCGATGCGCTCGCCGAGCAAGCCGCGCGGCCGGAACAGCAGGACCAAGAACATCAGGATGTAGATCGAGGCCTCGCCATAGGCCGGCAGAAAGTTGATGGTGATGCCGCGCACCACGCCGACGAGCAGCGCGGCGAGTACGACGCCCCAGAAGCTGCCGAGCCCGCCGATGACGACGACCACGAAGGCGACGATGATGATGTCGGAACCCATCGCCGGCTGCACGATGGTGATCGGCGCGAAAAAGGCGCCTGCCATCGCCGCCATGCCAACCCCAAGCACGACAATGGTGGTCATATAAGGCTGCAAGCGGATGCCGAGCGCGGCCACCATGTCGGGACGCTGGATACCGGCGCGCACAACGCGGCCGAATGCGGTCTTGTTAAGCAGCAGCCAGATGCCGACAAGCACGATGGCGACGACACCGAGCAGCATCAGGCGATAGCGTGAGAACAGGAAGTCACCAACGATGACTGCGCCTTTCAGACTTTGCGGTATCACCGCCGATAAGGGTGCAGCGCCCCAGATCATGCGGATCGCCTGCTCGGCGACCATCGCAAGGCCGAAGGTGACGAGCAGCGAGAGGATCGGGTCGGCGGTGTAGAACCGACGCAGGATGAAGCGCTCGAAGAGGATGCCGAGAAGACCGACCGCGACGGGCGACAGCGCGACGGCCGGGAAGAAGCCGAGATAATTGCTGAGCGTGACCGCCGCATAAGCGCCGAGCGCATAAAAGGCGCCGTGCGCGAGGTTCACGACGCCGCCGACGCTGAAAATCAGCGACAGGCCTAGCGCGATCAGCAGGTAGTAGCCACCGAGCACCAGGCCGTTGACCACCTGTTCGAGCAGGAACATGAACGACATCTCTTTGGAGTACTGCTCGACGTTGCGGAATCGAGCCCCGCTTTCGCAGGGACGACGTGAGACGTGTTCACCCGGGCCGGGGTCCCGGGCCTCGGCTACCGCCGATCCCGGGACAATATGTCATCGCCTGGCGCGGAACCCCCGCGCATGAAGTCTCAGGCCTTGTTCAGGTTGCAGGGGTTCTGCTCGCGCGTGGGCGCGATGGACTCAAGCGATTGGTTCGCCGTCGGAACCGCCGGGCCGAGTGTCATGACGTCCCACTTGTCCTTGGCCTGCCCCTTCGCCTTTGCCGTGAAGGGATAGGCCTCCTGCATCATCTGGTGATCCCAGTTGCGGAAATAGCCCTTGCGGCCCTTGAGGATGTCGAACTGCGCTTGGCTCTCGAGGTGCGCGATCAGCTTGGCGTTGTCGGTGCTTTTCGTCTCGCTCATGGCCTGAGCCATGACCTTCATCGACACGTATTCGATCCAGGCATGGTTCTCCGGCGGCTTGCCGTACTTCTTGATGAAGTTCGCGACGAAGGTCTTCGACGATGGCACGTCGAGCGTGTGGTACCAAACCGTCGGCCAGATGCCGGCGAGATTGCCTTCACCCGCGGCCCAGGCATCGGCGGTATTCAGATTGAAGCCGACGAGCGGATAGCTGAAGCCGAACTCGGCATATTGCTTGATCAGATTCGTCACTTGGTTGCCGGCCAGATTGCAGCAGACGATGTCCGGCTTGGCCTGACGGACCTTCAGGAGATAGGGACTGAAGTCGGTGACGTCGGTGGCGATCAGCTCGTTGCCGATCAGCTTGGCATCGTTGGCGTCAAAGAACCGCTTGGCCGCGGCCAGAAGGTCATGACCGAAAATGTAGTCCGCGGTCAGGGTATAGAACTTCTTGCCCTTCACCATCTTGTCGCGCACCAACGCCTGGCCGACCGCATTGACCATTACGGTGTTCGGAATGTCCATGTGGAAGGTGTATTTGTTGCAGTTCTTGCCGCGCAACGCGTCGGAGCGGGCGCCGATTTGCAGATAGAAGCGCTTATTACGTTCGGCGACCTGCATGATGGTCAGCGCCGAGGCGGAGCTGATCTCGCCCATCAGGATGTCGACCTTGTCCTGATCGTACATGCGCTGCGCCTTGGTGGCGGCGGTCGCCGGATTGACCGAGTCTTCCGAGATGAGATCGAGCTTGCGACCGTTCACGCCGCCGGCGGCGTTGATTTCCTCGACCGCCATCTTAATGCCGAGCTGGGCATAGGCGCCGAGCACGCCGAGGAAGCCGGTCAGCGGTGTCAGATGGCCGATTTTGATCGCATCGGACTGGGCACGGACGATGGATGGAAAGCCGAAGGCGAGAGTGCCCGCGAGTGCGGCACTGCCTTTGAGGACCTGGCGTCTATCATTGCGGATCATTGTCGTCTCCTCCCGAGACTCGTTGCAGCGTTCGCCTCCGGCTCTTGTTCTGGGGCGCCCTTGGGCGGACATTTGGCTCCCAACGCCGGGTGGGCGAATGTCTCACAATACCGGAACAGGTTTCAAGCCCTGAGATTAGTTTGGCAAAAGGTGGACCAAAACTGTTTTCACGAGGCAAAAACCACGCCAAACAAGCGAATAGCTGTCACATATTTCACATGGATGTACGCAAATCTATATTGTGGTAGAGGACCGGGAACGGACGGCGGAGACTGCCGAAGGAGACGCGTACGACGCGTGGAGGAAAATGCCCAAAATCAAAGGCGCCGAACTGATCACCGAATACCTGATTGCCAGCGACATCCCGTACGTGTTCGGGATTTGCGGTCACGGCAATGTGGGCATGCTCGACCCGCTCTACGAAGCGCGCGACCGGATCCAACTCGTCTCGCCACGGCATGAACAGGTCGCCGTCCACATGGCGGACGCGTATTTCCGCGTAAAGCACAAGCCCGTGGCGACGCTCACGTCCTGCGGGCCCGGTTCCTGCAACATCATCATGCCGCTCGCCTGCGCGCTGTCGGATTCCTCCGCCGTGCTGGCGATCAGCGCCAACGTTCCGACCTCGCAGTTCAATCGCAGCCCATTCCAGGAGATCAACCGGCACTTCCAGGCCGACTTCGTCAACATCGTGCGGCCGGTGGTGAAGCGCAGCTTCCAGCCGACGCGAGTCGACATGCTGCCGCTGGCGCTGCGGCAGGCGACGACGACGATGCTGTCCGGCCGGCCCGGGCCGGTGAACATCGACGTGCCGTTCAACGTCTTCCAGGAGGAGGACGATGTCGAAATGCCGCGGCCGGCGCCGCCGCTCAATGCCCAGCGCAGCGGCGCCTCACCGGACGAGATCACCCAGGCCTTCGATATGATCGCGAAGGCCGAGCGGCCGGTGATCTTCATCGGTCACGGCGTCACTTTGTCGGAGGCGAGCCGCGAACTCACCGAATTCGCGAAGAAGCACGCCATCCCGGTGATCTCCTCGCCGAACGGTATGGGCTGCTTCGACATGACCGAAGCCCTGTCGCTTGGCTTCATCGGCCGCAACGGCGCTTTTCCGGCAAACGAGGCCGGCCGCCACGCCGACCTCGTGATCACCATCGGCGCACGGTTCGACGACCGCTCGGCGTCGTCGTGGATGCCCGGCTATTCGTGGAATTTCCCGACCAGCAAGCTGATTCACGTCGATCTCGACCCGGCCGAGATCGGCCGCAACTATCCGCCCGACCTGGGCATCCTCGCCGATGCGCGCACCTTCTTGCGCCAGCTCCTCGCCGAGAGCGAGCGCCGTGGCGGCAAGGGACCGAACACAAAAGCCTGGCTCGCGGCCATGGCCGGCTGGAAGAAGCAGTGGGACGACTTCACGCGGCCAAATTTCGACGTTCACGCCTCGCCGATCAGGCCCGAGCGCGTCGTCGCCGATTGTCAGGCGGTGCTGCCGGACGACGCCATTCTCGCCTGCGACGTCGGCGTCAATCACAACTGGTATATGCAGTTCTGGAACGCCCGGAAGCCGCAGACGATGCTCAATTCGTGGGGCTTCTCCGGCATGGGCTTCGGTGCCGCCGGGGCGCTCGGCGCCAAGCTCGCCGCGCCGGACCGACCGGTGGTCGCCATCGCCGGCGACGGCTGCTTCACCATGGTGCCGCACGTATTGTGCACGGCGGTCGAATACAACATCCCGGTCGTCTGGGTGATCTGGAATAATTTCGGCTGGGTTTCGATCCGCGACATCCAGCTCGGCATGTTCGGCGGCCGCGAGTATGGCACCATGTTCCATCAGGGCGAAAACAAGAAGCCGTACAATCCCGACTTTGCAGCGCTGGCGAAGTCCTGCGGCGTCGATGCGATCACTGTTACAAAGTCGCAAGACCTCAAGGCCGCACTCGAGCATGCGGTGAAGGCGAACAAGCCCTACGTGCTCGACGTGCACGTCGATGCCGAAGTGCGGCCGCCGTCGACCGGTGCCTGGGAATTGCCGCCGACGCCTTACAACGAGCCGGCGTTCGGCCAGCGCTTCCTCCCCGACATGACGCCGGCGAAGTGAGGCAGCCCATGGCCAAGGATGAACGCAAGGCTTCGGTGAAAAACGTCACGGAGACGCCGTGGCGGCAATATCCCGATCATTTCGGCGGCGCGCTGTCGAAGCCGCTCGCCGCGCCGGACACGCTGAAGACGAAGCACCTCGACTACCGCATATCGATGTACCAGCCGATGGCCTACGTGAAACGCCATAGCCACAAGGTGCAGGAGCAGGTCTATCACGTGCTCGAGGGCGAAGGTCTGATGGAGATCGGCGACGAGACACGTGTTGTCCGCCGCCATGACGTCATCTACCTGCCGCCCGGCGTCGAGCATTCGATCAACAACACTGGGGTTGAGGATCTGACTTTCATCGTCGTGACTTCGCCGGTGACGGACGAGCCCGTGTAGCATCTGTCTCGACCGGGGATTTGTGCTAGACGATGACAGACCAGGAACCTGAGGATCATCCGTTGAAAGCGCCTGCCAAAGCCGTCCCCGGTGTCCTTGAAGTCCGCCCGCAGCGGCCGCAATCCGGGGCGAAGCCCATGCTCGCGGTCTCGGAAGCGGACGCCGATGATCGCCAGCCGGGCGGCGGCGTGCAGTCGATCGGCCGCGCCTTCGCCATCCTCGAGGAAGTCGCGCGCAACCGCGAGGGCATCGGTCTCGCCGACCTCAGCAAGCGCGTGGGGCTGCATAACTCCACCGCCTTCCATCTCGTGAAGACGATGGTGTCGCTCGGCTATATCCGTCAGCTCAAGGACAAGCGCTACCGCATCGGCCGGCCGCTGTTCGTGTTGGCAGCAAGCGCGCTCGACGAGATGGAAATGGTGAGCATGGCGACGCCGGTGCTCGAGCGGCTGTCGCTCACCACCGGCGAGAGCAGCCACTTCGCCGTGCGCATGAGCGATGACGTCGTGGTGATGGCGCGGACACCCGGTCCGAGCAAATTTCAATTGACCGACCGCGTCGGCGTCGTGCGCCCGGCCTATTGCACGGCGCTTGGCAAGGTCATCCTCGCCGCGTTGCGGCCTGAGCAGTTCGACCGCTACCTCGATCGCGTCGAATTCAAAGCCATGACGCCGAAGACGATCGTCGACCGCCAGCGCTTCGTGCAGGAGATCGAGGACGTGTGCACCTCCGGCATCGGCTTCGATGACGGCGAATTCGATGAAGAAGTGCGCTGCGCCGCCATGGCCGTCCGTGATTTCAGCGGGCATGTCGTTGGCGCCATCGGCATTTCCGGCCCGGTGTGGCGGCTGTCGTTCCAGGCGTTGCAGAGCCGGACCAAGGCGCTTGCCGCCGCCGCAAACGAGTTGTCGGCGGCACTCGGCGCGGCCGGGCAGGCGGTGCCATGAGCCACGTCGTCGTCGCGCGCTGGCGCCCGCGCGAGGGTGCGGAAGACAAGATCGCCGCGATCCTGCGCGAATTGGCGCCGCACATCCGCAACGAGCCGGGCAACGTTTCGTTCAGCGCGCATCGCGCCAAGGACGACCCCAACGATATTCTGCTCTACGAGGTCTACGAATCCGAAGCGGCTTTCGGCACTCACCGCAAGACCCCGCACTTCAAGACCTATGTACTGGAGCAGGCGGTGCCCCTTCTCGCGGTCCGCGAGATCCGGGCCTACAGCGTAGACGGCGCCATCTGACGCGCGCGATGTGAGCGGCGCGCTATCCGCGAAAGGGGTTGAAACTCGGCCCTAAATCAAGTCTGCTGACGGTAACGAGAAGCGCCCGGCCAACAGGGGCAAATTCGTCAGGGGAGGACGTCCAATGGGTACCCACGCTCGTATTTTATCTCTCGTCGCCGCGCTCGCGGCATCGGTCGCGGCGCTGCCGGCACAGGCGCAGCAGCCCGCCGCGCCCGTCAAGCTCGGCATCGTCACGTTTCTGACCGGCGCGGCCGCGACGCCGTTCGGCATTCCGAGCCGCAACGCCGCCGAAATCGTCATCGAGACGCTCAACAACGGCAAGGCCCCGGCGCCCTTCGACAAGGTCGGGCTCGGCGGCGCCAAGATCGACGCCAAATATGTCGACGAGGCCGGCACCATGGCCAACGTCGTCACCGAATTCCGCAATCTCGTGCAGCGCGACCAGGTCGCCGCCGTCGTCGGCTACGTCTCGTCGGGCTCCTGCCTCGCGATCGCGCCTGTCGCCGACGAGCTCAAGGCGCTGACCGTCTTTTATGACTGCGGCACGCCGCGCATTTTTGAAGAGAAGCCGCGCACCTACGTCTTCCGCGTCAGCCCGCATGCGACGATGGATAACGTCGCCGCCGCCCGCTACATCCTGGGCAAGATCAAGAACCTCACCACCTATTCGGGCATCAATCAGAACTACGCCTGGGGCCAGGACTCCTGGCGCGACTTCGAAGGCTCGATGAAGGTGCTGGCGCCGAAGGCGAAGGCCGAGAAGGTGCTGTTCCCGAAGCTGTTCGCCGGCGAATACGGCGCCGAGATTTCGACACTGCTGACGTCGAAGTCGCAGGTGCTGCACACGAGCTTCTTCGACGGCGACCTCGAGAGCTTTATCTATCAGGAGCAGGCGCGCGGCTTGAGCAAGCGCATGCCGATCATCATGACCGCGGGCGAGACCGTGGCCTGGCGCCTGAAGGACAAGCTGCCGGACGGCACTATCATTGGGGCACGCGGCCCGAGCGGCATGCTCGCCCGCGACACAGAGATCAGGAAGTGGTTCGAGAAGATCTATCGCGACCGCTACAACATCCCGCCGACCTATCCGGCCTATCAGATGGTGCAGTCGATCCTCGGCCTGAAGCTCGCCTACGAGAAGGCGCAGAAGGCCGGCGGCAAGCCGACAACCGACGAGATCGTCGGCTCGTTCAAAGGCCTCGAGTTCGAGGGCCCGGCGGGCCACGTAAAGCTGGCGCTCGGCAACGGCCACCAGGGCATCACCGAGACCGCTTACGGCACCTATCGCTTCAACAAGAAGACCAAAGAGCCGGAGGTCTACGACGTCGTCCGCTATCCGGCCGAATGCGTGAACCCGCCCGACGGCATCGACGCCGACAAGTGGATCGCCGGCGGCATGAAGGGTGCGAAGTGCAATTAGGCTTGTCGTCCTCAACAGAGGACGGCAGAAATCAAACGCGTCATGGCCGGGCTTGTCCCGGCCATCCACGTCTTTCTTGAAGAAAGAAGCAGGCATGGATGCCCGGCACAAGGCCCGGGCATGACGGCGGAGATGATGACGATGCCTCGCGATATTACGGTGCGCTGACGTGCTGACCGCGTTCGCCATCATCACCGACGGCCTCATCTACGCGGCCTATCTGTTCATCGTCGCAATAGGGCTGACGCTGATCTTCGGCGTGATGAAGATCCTCAACGTGGCACACGGGTCGTTCTACGCCTTCGGCGCTTATGGGGCGGCGACCGCGGTCGGCCTCTATACCAATTCCGGCCTCAACGCCGCGCTCGGCTTCCTGTTCATGATCGCGCTCGCAATGGCGATCGGAGTCGTCATGGGCATCATCCTCGAACGCGGGATTCTGCGATTCGTTTACGGCCGCGACGAGGTCGTGGTCGTGCTCGTCACCTATGCTGTGTTCCTGATCCTGGAAGACGTCATACGGCTGATCTGGGGCGCGCAGTCCTACGCCGCCTACCAGCCGATGGTCGCCGCCGGCAATATCGAGATCGGCGATCTGGTCCTGTCGAATTACGACATCGTCCTCGTTGCCATCGCCATGCTGGTCGCCGCGCTGGCCTGGAGCACGCTGAAGTTCACCCGCTACGGCCGTCTACTGACTACGGTGATCTTCGACCGCGAGACGGCGGCCGCCTTCGGCATCAACGTCACCCTCGTTTACACCGTGACCTTCGTCATCGGGGCGGCGCTTGGCGCGCTCGCGGGCGCCGTGATGGCGCCGAAAATATCGGTGACGCTCGGCATCGGCGTCGAGGTCATCGTGCTGGCCTTCGCGGTCGTCGCCATCGGGGGTATGGGCTCGATCGAAGGCGCGCTGGTCGGCGCGCTCATCGTCGGCCTCTGCCGCGCCGCCGCCGTGCATCTCGCGCCGGAGATCGAGCTTTTCGTCGTCTACGGCGTCATGGCGCTGGTGCTGGTGGCGCGGCCCTATGGCCTGTTCGTGCGCGCGCAGCCGAGAAAGATCTGAGATGACGCCGCGCGCGCATCTCGTCGGCGCTCTCCTTTTCCTCGTTGCTGCGGCGGCCGCGCCAGTGCTGCCGGACTGGGTCGTGTCGCTCGCCACCATCGCCTTCGCCAACGCTTTGGTGGTGCTCGGGCTCATCGTCATGTGGCGCGCCGGCCTCGTCTCCTTCGGGCAGGCGCTCTATTACTGCATCGGCGCCTATACGGTGGCGCTCGTCGCGCGCTGGACCGGGTTCACCGATGCGATCGGCCTCGTGCTGCTCGGCGGCATCGTCGCCGGCCTGTCCGCGGCGCTGGTCGGTTTCCTGCTTGCCCGCTACCGCGAGATTTTCTTCGCCATGCTCTCGCTGGCGCTGTCGATGATTCTCTATGGCGTGCTGGTGAAGTCGGAATCGCTTGGTTCGACCGACGGCTTCTCGGTAACGACGCCGACCTTGCTCGGCTTCGCGCTGCACGGCCAGGCGCTCGGCCGCGCGCTTTACTGGCTCACGCTCGCCACCGGCGCCTTGTGTGCCGTGTTCACCGCCGCTTATTTCCGCTCGGTCGCAGGCAGCCTCGCGACACCGATCCGCGACAACGAGATTCGCGTCGAGTTTCTCGGCGTCTCGGTGACCGGCATCGTGCACCTGAAGGTCATCATCGCCGGCATCCTCGGTGGGCTTGGCGGCGCGCTCGCGGCGCTCGCCATAGGCCATGTCGATCCCAATATGGCCTATTGGACGACGTCGGGCGGCTTCGTCTTCGTCACCATTCTCGCCGGCGCCGGCTCGATCGCGGCCGCCTTCGTCGGCTCACTGTGCTTCGAGGCGCTGCGCTCGTTCGCCGTCGATGCGATGCCGTCACTGTGGCAGATGACGCTCGGCACGGTGCTGCTGCTCACCATTCTGTTTTTGCCTGATGGTCTCGGCTCGCTGGCGACGCGGCTGCGCAAGCGCGGTGAGGCGCAGCCATGACCGCTATCCTGGCCGTCGAGAACCTGGAGAAGTCGTTCGGCTCTGTCATCGCCGCACGCGACATCAACATCAGCGTCCCGGCCGAGCAGACAATCGGCGTCATCGGCGCCAATGGCGCCGGCAAGACCACGTTCATCAACATGATTACCGGCCACCTGACGCCGACCAAAGGCACGATTCGCTTCGAGGATCGCGACATCACCGGCATGCGATCGCACGACATTACGCGCCTCGGCATTTCGCGCTCGTTCCAGGTGGCGCAGGTATTCCCGACGCTGACGGTGCTGGACAATATGTGCATCGCGGCGGCGATCGCGCGCCGCCACGGCGGCCTGCTGGGCGCCGTCACCACGCCGCTGCGCTCGCCGGACGCGGTGGCGGAAGCGGAAGCGACGATCGAACTGTTTCAGATCGGCCTCTACCGGCACACGGTGGCGAACACGCTGCCGCAGGGTATCCGTAAGCTGCTCGACATCGGCATGGCGGTGGTCGGCTGGCCGCGCCTTCTGCTGCTCGACGAGCCGACCAGCGGGATCTCCATCGAGGAGAAATTCGGCCTGATGAGCGTGGTGATGACGGCGCTAAAGAGCCGCAAGATCACCGTGCTGTTCGTCGAGCACGACATGGAGATTGTCGGCCGGTTCGCCGAGCGCGTGCTCGCCTTCTACGACGGCACCGTGATCGCCGACGGCACGCCGGACGATACGCTTGCCAATCCGCGCGTGCAGGAACTGATCAGCGGCGTCAAGTTGACGCCGCGAGGAGGCGCCCATGCTTAGGGTCGCCGGCCTCGACGTATCGATCGGGCCGATCCCGATCCTGCGCGGCGCCTCGCTCGCCGTGAACGAGGGCGAGATGTGCGGGCTGATCGGCCGCAACGGCGCCGGCAAGACGACGTTGCTGCGCGCGCTAATGGGCGCGCTGCCGGCTCAAGGCAAAGCAGAACTCGGCCATATCGACCTGCTGGCATTGCCCCCGCATCGCCGCGCGGCGCACGGCATCGGCTACATGCCGGAGGATCGCCGCTTGGTCCCGGAGTTCACCGTCGAGGAGAACATCCGTCTGCCGACCTGGTCGACGCGGGTGGATGGCGTCGAGCAGCGGCTGGAATGGATCTTCGGCATCATGCCGGAGGTGGCGCGGTTTTCCAGCCGGCGCGCGCTGGAATTGTCCGGCGGCCAGCAGAAGATGGTGGCGCTGGCGCGCGCGCTGATGGCCGGCACGCGCATCCTTCTGCTCGACGAGCCATTCGAGGGCCTGGCACCGGCGCTGGCGCGGCGGCTCGGTGAGGTGCTGGCGAACCTGAAGACCGAGGGCGTGTCGGTCTTGATCGCCGAGTCGAACGAGGTGCATGTCCTCGATCTGCTGGCGCGCGCTTACCGCATCGAGCGCGGCGTCATCGCGCCGGCGTAAGCCTCGCCAGCAATGCGCGGATTTGGCTCAATCTACCGGATGCGCGGGCGTAATGCCGTCATGGCGGGGCTTGTCCCGGCCATCAACCCGTTGCTTCCTGAAACGCCGTAAAGACGTGGATGCCCGGCACAAGACCGGGCATGACGACGGAAATGCGCTGCCGTAAATCGAGACAGCGGCTTACAGCACCAGGCCCGTCGCGGGGTCGATCAGGTGCATGTGCTCCATATTGGCATGCAGCCGCATGGACGCGCCCGCCGTGCCCGCCGCGCTCGGCTCGACGCGCGCCCACAACTCGGTGCCATTGATGGAGAAGAACACCATCGTCTCCATCCCCATCGGCTCCACGACGTCGAGTATGGCAGCAAAATCGCTGTCGCCCGAAGCGCCGTTGCCGGACTTAGGTTCCGTGATGTGTTCGGGACGCAAGCCTAAGGTCATCTCCTTGCCGACCGCCGAGCGATACTGCGCCATGCGTGAGGCAGGGATCGGAAAGGCGATCTTGTCGGATACCCGCACGCGCGCGCCATCGCCATGCGATTCGACCGTGCAGGGGATGAAATTCATCGCTGGCGAGCCGATGAAGCCCGCGACGAAGCGCGTGCGCGGCTTGTGGTAGAGTTCCTGCGGTGGGCCGATCTGCTCGATGATGCCGTTGTTCATGACCACGACGCGGTCGGCAAGCGTCATTGCCTCGACCTGGTCATGGGTGACGTAGACGGTGGTCGTCTTCACCTTCTGGTGCACGCGCTTGATCTCGGTGCGCATCTGGACCCGCAGCTTGGCGTCCAGGTTCGACAAGGGCTCGTCGAACAGGAACACCTTCGGGTTGCGCACGATGGCGCGGCCCATGGCGACCCGCTGACGTTGGCCGCCCGACAGCGCCTTCGGCCGGCGCGCGAGCAATTCGGTGATGTCGAGGATGCGGGCGGCATGCTCGACCCGCTGCTTGATCTCGGCTTTGGGAAGTTTCCGGAGCTTCAGCCCGAACGCCATGTTCTCGAACGAGGTCATGTGCGGATAAAGCGCGTAGTTCTGGAACACCATGGCGATGTCCCGGTCCTTCGGCGGCAGGTCGTTGACGATCTCGCCACCGATAGAAATATCGCCGGAGGTGATCTCTTCCAGTCCCGCGATCATGCGCAAGGTCGTGCTCTTGCCGCAGCCGGACGGGCCGACGAGGACTACGAACTCGTTATTGGGAATGTCGAGATCGATCGAACGAACGGCTTCGACGTCACCATATTTCTTGACGATTTGACGCAATGCGACTTCGGCCATTGTTCTCAGCCTTTGGTGGCGCCGGCGGTGAGGCCGGCAATGTAATAGTCCATCAGGAACGCGTAGATGATGAGCGGCGGCGCGGCGGCGACTAGCGCGCCCGCCATCAGCATGCCCCACTTGTAGACGTCGGCGCGGATCAGGCTCGTCACAGTGCCGACCGTGAGCACCTGCTGGTCGGACGAGTAAAGGAAGGCCATTGGATAGACGAAGGCCGCCCAAGACACCGTGAAGGCGAATATGGTGGCGGCGATAATGCCGGGCAGCGCGACGGGGATGAAGATCTTGGTCAGCATCTGCATGTGGCCGGCGCCGTCGATCAGCGCCGCCTCATCGAGCTCCTTCGGAATCGACTGGAAGTAACCGATCATGATCCAGGTGCAGAACGGCACCGTCAGCGTCGGATAGACGATGACCATGCCCCAGTAGGAATTCAGCAGGCCGAGCGCCTTGACGATCTGGAACAACGGGATGAACAGCAGCGTGTCCGGCACCAGATAGGTCAGGAAGATGCCGGTAGCGAGGATGCCGGAGCCCCAGAACTTCATGCGCCCGAGCGAGAAGGCGGCGAGCACGCTGACCACCATGGTGATGCAGACGACGCAGACGGTCACGATCGCCGTGTTCTTGAAGTAGATCAGGAAGTCGGTCTGCGTCAGCAGGATCTTGAACTGATCGAGCGTGAAGCCGTCGGCGATGATCCACGGGTTGGTCGCCATGCGCGCCACTTCGGCATCGGTCTTGAACGCAGTGACGATCATGTAATATGGCGGGATCAGGAAGAAGATCGCGAACAGGATCAGGCAGACGTAGGACGCGATCAGGGCCCAGCGACGGCTACGGCGCAGACTCGAGCGCCGCGTTTGCGCGCGGGTTGGCGGTACGGAAACGGCCGCGGTGGTCATCCGATTTCCCTTCCACGTTTACGCACGCCGCGCAGAATGAAGATCGCGGAGATTGCCAGAATCGGTAGCATGAACAGCGACGTCGCGGCGCCGAGCGGCAAATCGCCGGAACGGATGCCGAGCATGAAGGAATAGGTGGCGAACACGTGCGTCATGTTGCGCGGGCCGCCCGCCGTCATGATCTGCACGATGTCGAAGTTTGAGAACGTGACGATCAGCGAAAACAGGATGGTGATCGCCATGATGTTGCGCATCATCGGCAGCGTGATGTGCACGAACTTCTGCCAGGCATTGGCGCCGTCGATGGCCGCCGCCTCATAGAGCTGCTCCGGCACCGACTTGAGCGCGGCGAGATACATGATCAGGAAGAACGGCGCACCGTACCAGACATTGACCAGGATCACGGAAAAGCGCGCCCAGTAGGGATCGGAGAGCCACGGAATCTCATCGAAGCCCAAGCTGGTGGCGACCCAATTCAAGGCCGAATGCGTCGGATCGAACAACCACCACCAGCCGAGCGAGGACAGCGCCAGCGGAATGACCCAAGGCACGAGCAGCATGCCGCGCCACTTGCGCTGGCCCTTGGTCGGCAGATTGTTGATCAGGTGCGCGGTGATGAGGCCGATCAGTGCTTTGAAGAAAACCGCCGAGATCGCGAAAATGGCCGACTGCTGCACGACCATCCAGAAGACGTCGCGGGTGAGCAGGAAACGGTAGTTGCCGAGGCCGATGAACCGCGTCTGCGACTTGTTCAGCATCGACAGGTAGATCGAATAGAACGTCGGATAGACGACGAGGCAGACGATGATCACCAGAAGCGGCAGGCACATCAGGAAGGCGATGGTCGAGCGCTGCCGCATGAATTTGCCGAGGCTGTTGCGGGCGGCGATTGGCGCGGCGGACTGAGTGCCCGGGGCCCAACGCTGGACTGTATCGGCCATGCGGCAATCTCCGGCTGTCGTCGGATTTAAAGGTCGATGGGCAGATTAAATTGCGCATGCCGGCCTATGCGGCCGGCATGCGGCTTTATCGACTACGGCGCCAGTTCAGGCTCGCAACGTGCCTTCAAGCTCGTTCTCGGCCCACTTGATGACGCTTTCGAGCTTCTCGTTGCCCTGCGTGAACTTCGCCACCATGATCGTGTTGATTGCCTGATTGTACATCTGGGCGCCGACTTCTGAGCGCGCGGGCGCACCAAACAGCGAGGTCTCCTCGTCGCCGCGCGGCGGATAGCTGTACGCGGTGCCGAGCGGCGGCTCGACCTTCTTCCAGGTGTCGAGATCGTAGAGGCTCTTGAACGACGGCAGGTCGTAGCCGTAGGAGGCTTCGACAAGCTGCGCGACCGACGAGCGCTGCGAGATATGGAGCAGCAGGTCCTTGGCCGCCGACTTGTTCTTCGAGAACTGCCACAGGCCGTAGAATTGCGGCAGTTGTCCGACGAAGCGTCCCTTCGGGCCCTTCGGCATGCCGTGGTGCCAGATGTTCTTGGCGACGTCGGGGTTGTCGCGCTTCGCGACGGCCCATGAACTCGGCGGGTTCATGATGCCCGAGCCCTTGCCGGAGATGATCCAGCGATTGTTGCCGGCGTCGTCCCAGGCGTAGACCTCCGGCGGGTTCACCGCCATGAGCTTCTTGAGATATTCGAGCGACTTGCGCGTCTCGTCCGAGTTGATCTTGATCTTGTCGTTCTCGTCGATGAACACGACGCCCTGCGAGTTGAAGAATGCGCCGACCCAGTCGACCGCGTCGCTCGCCTGGCCCATCGGCAGACCGACCGGAAAACCGGCCTTGTGCAACTTCTGCGCGGTCTCGAGATAGAGATCCCAGGTCCAGAGGTCGGTCTTCTTCTTGTCGTACTTCGCCTCGTCGTTCGGGAACATGTCCCGCAGATCGATGCCGCAATGCTTCTGATAGAGGTCGAAGCGCGACTGGCACGGCTTGACCTGGCTGCCGACGGTGGTCGGGACGCCGCGCCAGGTACCTTTGATCTTCGCGAGATATTCAGCGACCGGGCTGATCGGCCCCAACTCCTTGATCAAATTGCCGACGACGTCGTCGAGCGGCTCGAGCACCCTCTCGTGGATTCGGATGTTCCAGTCGCGATGCGACATGATGTCGTGACCGGTGCCGGCCTGCGCTTCCGCGGCCGCGGTCAACTTGTCCTTCTCGCCCTGCGAGGTGATGTAATCGATGTGCACCTCGACCTTGTTCTTGTCGCCCCATTCTTTCGTGAGCTTGTCGAGGGTCTTGTTCGCGCCGGGAACCCAATGGTCCCAGCAGCCCATCGTGATCGTGCCGGCGGCGTATGCGCCGCTGACGTATGGAGCGGAGATCGCGGCAGCGGAACCGAGAGCGGCGGTTTTGAGGACAGAGCGGCGTGAGATACGGGTCGACGACATTCTTTATTCCTCCGAATATTGCCATTGTCGTTCTGGCGTTGAGCGGGAGGATACTATCGCCGTTCGGAAAGGCTAGGGAATTTGTGAGCGTGCCGGATTTCGGGCGATGCCGCGTTGCAGCATGAGCGCGGTGAGCGATAAAGCGTTTGCAAATACTGGCCGCAACGCGCGCTTTTATGCGACGATGCCGCTCGTTCTATATTTGGTTGCAGCAGGCAACCATAATCGCGACCGCGCACCCCACACGCGCGCATGATGAGCGCCGGCCGTTCCGTCGGCGCTCAAAAAGGAGGCACATCAGTGAGCAATCCGCGCTTCATTCGGTTGTCGGCCGACGACAATGTCGTAGTGGCTGTCGATCAATTTCCGCCGGGTGGCGCGGTCTCGGGCGTGACCGCGCGCGAGCGCGTGCCGCGCGGGCACAAGATGGCGCTCGTTCGGATCGAAACCAATGAACCCGTACGCAAGTACGGACAGATCATCGGATTTGCCTCGAAGCCGATCGTGCCGGGCGATTGGGTGCACGAGCACAACGTCGTCATGCACGATTTCGCGCGCGATTACCGTTTCGCCGAGGACGCGCGAAACGACGAGATCCTGCCGCCGGAACTGCGCGCTACCTTCGAAGGCTATGTGCGGGCGAACGGCAAGACCGGTACGCGCAACTACATCGGGGTGCTCACGTCGGTGAACTGTTCGGCGTCGGCCGCGAAGTTCATCGCCGAGCAGGTCAATCGCTCCGGCATCCTCGATGACTATCCCGGCATCGACGGCATCGTGCCCTTCGTGCACGGCACCGGCTGCGGCATGGCCGCCAAGGGCGAGGGCTGGGACGTTTTACAGCGAACGCAGTGGGGCTACGCTACGCATCCCAATCTCGGCGCGGCCTTGATGGTCGGCCTCGGCTGCGAAGTGTTCCAGATCGACCGCATGAAGGACGATTACGCCCTGGTCGAAGGAGATCATTTCCAGACCATGACCATCCAGGCGACCGGCGGCACGAAGAAGACGGTGGCCGAGGGCGTCGAGCGCATCAAGGCGATGCTGCCTGTCGCCGCGCGCGCGAAGCGCGAGACGCGTCCCGCCTCCGAGATCGTGCTGGCGCTGCAATGCGGCGGTTCCGACGGCTACTCCGGCATCACGGCGAATCCGTCGCTCGGCGCGGCGGTCGATCTGCTGGTCAAGCACGGCGGCACCGGCGTGCTCGCCGAGACACCGGAAATCTACGGCGCCGAGCATCTGCTCACGCGCCGCGCGGTCAACATCAAGGTCGGCGAGAAACTGGTCGAACGCATTCGCTGGTGGGAGGACTATACCGAGCGCAATCGCGGCGAGATGAACAACAATCCATCGCCGGGCAACAAGGCGGGCGGGCTCACCACGATTCTCGAGAAGTCGCTCGGCGCGGCGGCGAAGGGCGGCTCGACGACGATGCGCGCGGTCTACGAATACGCCCAGCCGATCAACGACAAGGGCTTCGTATTCATGGATACGCCCGGTTACGACCCGGTGGGCGCCACCGGCCAGGTCGCCGGCGGCTGCAACGTGATGTGCTTCACCACCGGCCGCGGCTCCGCCTTCGGCTGCAAGCCGACGCCGTCGATCAAGCTCGCCACCAATCACTACGTCTTCGAAAACATGATCGACGACATGGATATCAATTGCGGCGATGTCGTCGACGGCACGCCCGTGGCGGCGAAAGGCGAAGAGATCTTCGACAAGGTGCTGGCGGTCGCCTCCGGCGCACATACCAAGTCGGAAGACCTCGGTTACGGTGACCTCGAATTCGTGCCCTGGCAGATCGGCGCGACGATGTAGGCGTGAGCGCGTCGCGACTGCGCAACGGCCGCGAACCGCCGCCCTTGCCTTCGCCGAATTCGCTTCTATCGTGCGCAAGCGCCAGGAGAGGAAGAAGAAAAATGGACGGTCACGGCGGTAAGCCGAAACTGCGATCGCAACTCTGGTTCGACAACCCTGACAATCCCGGCATGACGGCGCTCTATCTCGAGCGCTACCTGAATTTCGGCCTGACCCGTCATGAGTTGATGTCCGGCAAGCCGATCATCGGCATCGCCCAGACCGGCTCGGACCTCTCGCCTTGCAACAGGCACCACATCGAATTGGCCAAGCGCGTGCGCGACGGCATTACCGCCGCCGGCGGCCTCGCCTTCGAATTCCCGGTGCATCCGATCCAGGAGACGGGAAAGCGCCCGACGGCTGCGCTCGATCGCAATCTTGCCTATCTCGGTCTCGTCGAGGTGCTGTTCGGTTATCCGCTCGACGGCGTCGTGCTGACGACTGGCTGCGACAAGACGACGCCCGCCTGCATCATGGCTGCGGCGACGGTGAACATTCCCGCCATCGTGCTCTCCGGCGGGCCGATGCTGAACGGCTGGTGGAAGGGTGAACGCGCGGGCTCGGGGACGGTGGTGTGGCAGGCGCGCTCCGATCACGCCGCCGGCAAGATCAGCTATGAGGAATTCATCGAGATCGTGACATCGTCGGCGCCCTCGATCGGCCACTGCAACACAATGGGCACGGCCTCGACCATGAACGCGCTCGCCGAGGCGCTCGGCATGTCACTGCCGGGCTGTGCCGCGATCCCGGCGCCCTATCGCGAGCGCGGCCAGATCGCCTACGAGACCGGGGTGCGCGCGGTCGAGATCGTGCGCGAGAACTTGCGCCCGTCAGACATTCTCACGCGCGATGCGATCGAGAACGCGATCGTCGCCTGTTCCGCGATCGGCGGCTCAACCAACGCGCCGATCCACATCAACGCCATTGCGCGGCACATCGGTGTCGACGTGTCGATGGATGACTGGGAGACGATCGGTCACGACATCCCGCTGCTCGTGAACATGCAGCCCGCCGGCTATTTCCTCGGCGAGGAGTATTTCCGCGCCGGCGGTCTGCCCGCAGTGATGAACGAATTGCTCAAGGCGAAACGCATCCACGCGGGCGCCATGACCATCAACGGCAAGACGATGGGCGAGAACGTGCGCAATGCTCAGATCACCGATACGGAGGTGATCCGCACCTATGACAAGCCGATGATGCAGCAGGCCGGCTTCAAGGTGCTCAAGGGCACTTTATTCGACTCGGCGATCATGAAGACGAGTGTGATCTCCGACGAATTCCGCAAGCGCTATCTCTCGAACCCGAAGGATCCAGACGCTTTCGAGGGCAAGGTCGTGGTGTTCGAGGGGCCGGAGGACTACCACCACCGTATCGAGGATCCCGCACTCGGCATTGATGAGCGCACGGTGCTCGTGATCCGCGGTGTCGGCCCGATCGGCTATCCGGGCTCGGCCGAGGTGGTGAACATGCAGCCACCGGCGGCCCTGATTAAAAAAGGCGTCACCTCGCTGCCCTGCATTGGCGACGGCCGCCAGTCCGGCACATCGGGTTCACCGTCGATCCTCAACGCGTCGCCAGAAGCGGCGGCGGGGGGCGGCCTCGCTCTGCTCAAAACAGGCGACCGCGTGCGCATCGACTTGAAGAAAGGAAGCGCCGATATTCTTCTCGATGCGGCCGAACTGGCGCAACGCCGCGCCGCGCTCGAGAAACAGGGCGGCTTCCCCTATCCGCCGCACCAGACTCCGTGGCAGGAAATCCAGCGCGGCATGGTCGACCAGCTCGCCGACGGGATGGTGCTCAAGCCGGCGGTCAAATATCAGCGCGTCGCGGAGAAGTTCATTCCGCGCGACAATCACTAAGAGATTTTCAAGGAGGATTCGAACGTGACCGGACGTCTGAGCGGCAAGCGTGCCTTCATCACCGCGGCGGGGCAGGGCATCGGCGCGGCGATCGCCGCGACCTTCATCGCCGAGGGCGCCGACGTGGTCGCCACCGATCTCGATGCCTCGAAGCTCAAGGCACTGAAGACCGACAAGGCGTTCGCGCTCGACGCGCTGTCGACCGACGCGGTCAACGCGACGGCGAAGAGGGTGATCGAGAAGTTCGGCGCGCCGCACATTCTCGTCAACTGCGCGGGATTCGTCCATCAGGGCAGCGTCCTCGACTGCTCGGACAAGGACTGGGATTTCTCATTCGACCTCAACGTCAAGTCGATGCACCGCACGCTCAAGGCGTTCTTGCCCGCGATGATCGCCAATGGCGGCGGCTCGATCGTCAACATCTCCTCGGCGGTGTCGTCGATCCGCGGCGTGCCGAACCGCTACGCGTACGGCGCCACCAAGGCGGCGGTGATCGGCCTGACCAAGGCGGTGGCGGCCGACTTCATCGGCAAGGGCATTCGCTGCAACGCCATCTGCCCGGGCACGATCCAGTCGCCGTCCTTCGACGAGCGCGTCGACGCCAACGCCAAGGCGACCGGCCAGAGCCGCGACAAGGCCTACGCCGATTTCGTCGCGCGCCAGCCGATCGGCCGGCTCGGCACCGCGCAGGAGGTCGCCAACCTGGCGCTATTCCTCGCGTCCGACGAGTCGAGCTACATCACCGGCCAGCCGCACCTCGTCGACGGCGGCATGGCGCTCTGAGCCGCCGACTTCGTTTAGGAAAGCAGATCCCGGGAGGATGTCGATGATCTACGTGGTCGCGCAATTGCGGCTGAAGCCGGGCATGACCGAAAAGGCATGCGAAGGAGCCCGAAAAGTCGTTGAGGGCACGGTGAAGGAAGACGGCTGCCTGTTCTACGACTTCAACTTGAGCGTCACCGACCCGACGCGGCTTGTCGCGGTCGAACGCTGGACGTCGCGTGAAGCCCTCGCGCGGCATAACGAGACCGCGCATTTGAGAGCCTGGCGCTCCGTCGTGGCCGAAGTCGCCGTCGAACGCGACATTCAGATCATCACGCCCGAAAGTGTCGAGCGTCCGTGATACGCGACGCTATCTCGCATTATCGAGAATAAAGGCGGTTTTGGAACTCGATCCTAAACGGCTTCTGCGATGGTCGTGTGGACGATGCCTTGCGCTGCGGCCAGCCGTTCGGTCGCGGCCGCCATGCTCATCGCGAAGATTGCGCGCCGGGCGAGCCGCCATTCCTCGTGCTCGCCGCGGCGGGCCCATTGCACCAGCCGCTTGGCCGCCAGCTGTTGCATCCGCTCGACGTTGGAAGCGTTGAGGACCCCGGCGCGAATGAGCCTCGAACAGGCAATATCGAAGGCTTGGCCCATTGCCCTGACGGTATCGTCATCCAATCCCGCCTGTTCGACCGCACGCATGTTCACACCCGTATTTTTCCATAAAACTCGGGCGAAACAGCAAGGTTCCTGCGCTACACGCGGCGGTGATCGGCGCCGCTTGGCCACACTTCAATGCCGGTACCGCAGCCGACACGCTCAAGTCGGTGGTAGGGGTCTTGGAGATGACGTTCCGCGGCTCGCAGGACTGCCTCGCTCGCCTCACGGCGCTTGGCCGTGCCGTCCGGGGTGAATTCCTCTGACGGCGCCTTCGCGTCGCGCTGCGCTGCCGCCTGCATCGCCGCGCGCTCGGCCTTGCTCAACGCCAGACCGAAATGCGGTGCGATCGCAGACAATACGGCGTCCGGCAGATCGCGGTAGTTGATCACGAGCCCGCGCCCGAGTTCGGCATGATCGGCGGCGGCGTTGCAGATCGCGGCGAGAACCCGCGCGCAGTAGTCCTCGTCCGGTCGCGAGGCATCGTCCTCGATACCCCAGAAGCGCGGCGGAAAAAGCTGCGGCAGCATCTGCGTGCCACGCTGGCGCATCTGCGACACGAGCACCTCGACCGGATCGCGATAGAGAAAAACCCAGGGCACATCCGGGAATGCACGTCGAAACAGCGGCAGCGCCAGTGCGTGCCAACTGTCGAGCTTGACGACATAGCGCTGCTCATTGCCTGCGCGCAGGCGCCCGAACGTCATGATCATCGCGCGCAGCGCTTGCACAGCCGTGTCGCCGGCGGCATCGGTAGTGCTGCGGGCGAGCTGCGCCACGGCGTCGATCGGCGCTGCTTCGGAAACGACAATGCTGTGCGGCAATGCCGCGAGCATCTGTGCGGCAAGCGTCGAGCCGCAGCGCGACATATGGAAGATGAAGCCGTCGGGCGCGCGCGCCGGACACGTCCCGGCCTGTGCGACCAGGTCGTCAAGCATTGTGCGGTAGCGAAACAGCCGCGCGAACGGCCGCGTCAGCGCCCGACGGACGGAGCCCTCGAAGAACGGCGCGGAGAGCCGCCCCGGGCCGAACCACGTCCAATCGACGAGGATGCCGTTCGTGCCCGCGGCCACATGCATCGGCAGCCAATGCCGAGGCGGCACGGTACGTCCACCGACCCGCGGCGCCGACCATCGCGAGAGGCCGAGCGGGTCGTTGCCGGGGAGATCGAGGCTGCTTGCGTCGAAGTGATCGAGGCCATGGTCGGGGGCGAGGCGCGCGGCCAGCTCGGCTAACCCGGCCGGCTCGGTCATGTCGGCCAGCGACGCGGCGATGGTCTCGTCGGCGAAGACGAGCGCAGCGAGCTTATCGAAACAATTGCCACTCATACGCGCAGTATAGTATATTACAACGCAAACGAGAATAGCCTGCGGACGACACCTGACCGGAAGCGCCGGACTTTGCCATGGACCGAATGCTCACCCTCGAGGATTTCGCCGACAAGCTCGGCCACCGCTTCGCGATCGCGGGGGCTGAAGACGCATCCGGAGCCATTGCCGGAGCCATTGCCGGAGCCATTGTCGCGACGCTCACCGAAGCGGAACCCCTCCATACGGGCCGTGCCGTCAAAAGCGGCCGCGCGCCGTTTTCGCTGGTCTTCGTCGCCGAGCAGGCGGAGTCCATGCCGCAGCGCCTCTATCGCATCGAGCACGAAACACTCGGGATCGTTTCGGTCTTCCTGGTGCCGATCGGCCGCGATGCGCGCGGCGTCGCCTATCAGGCGACGTTCAACTGAGCGCCGCCGGGCCGCCATTCCATCTCCTGATAGACGCCGTGATCGGCGACATCGGTAAAGCCGAGCCGGCGATAAAGCCGCATCGCCGGATTGAATTTCTCCACCATGATGCCGAGCGTCCGCCCGCTCGTGCGGGCACAGTCCTGCAACGCGGTGAGGATCGCCGTGCCGAGCCCGCGGCCGCGCCAGGCCGGCATCAAGGCGATATCGACGACGTAGAGCCGCCGTCGCCCCGCCTCGACATACAGCCGGCCGATCGGTGTGCCGCGATGCTCGATGACGTCGAAGGCGCAGCCGGCATTGTAGGTGCGGTAGTGGTGGCGCTGCGCCTTGAACTGGGCGTCGAGAAAGGCGCGCTTCTGCTCGGCGGTCCAAGGCACGACCGCGAGCTCTTCCTCGCGCGTCGACGCAAACAGCGTCGCAAGGAATGCAAGGTCCGCGTCCGTCTCAGGCCGCAGCACGTAGCCTTCCCCGAGCAGCGCCGCCGGCATCGCAAAGGCCGCCGCCGCATCCTTCTGCGCCATGACTGCCGCTCAGTTGCGCGACGGGTAGATGCCGTACAGGCAGATGCAGAACAGGATCGCGAGATAGGGCTGCATGTTGTCATGCGGCAGGCTGCTGCCGGCAGGGGAGATGGACGCGGGTGACAGCGCGGTCGACGGTGACGGCACCTGATCATTGTAAAGCGAGGCCGGCGCCGAATTGCCGAGGAAGGTGGTCGTGGTCGGCGTGTTCTTCGGTTGAGTCTGGGTATTGGCGCTCAGCGTGCTGATCGTATGATTGTGCATCGGGATTTCGGTTTGCAGCAGAGTTACCGATGACCCGCCGGTCTGTTCGCCGATCACGTATGACGAGAGGCCTTGTCCCGTCCCCTGGTTAATGCCGGTGTTGCCCTGGAAATTCGGCAGCCCGAACGTCACCCGGCCGTCGCCGCCGTAATAGGTGCCGATAATTGAATACAGGGCGCTGTTCTGCGCGATCGACATCAACTGCCCGTCGCATGTCGCCCAATCGCGTGGCGCAAAGGTGTTGCCGAAGAGCCGGATCTCTCCGATGAAGGCGTTCGTCATGGTGCGTGCTCCGTGCGGCTAGTTGCGGCTTGGGAAGATGCCTGCGATGGCGATGATGTAGGTCACGCATAGGACCGGCATGATGTTCGTGTGCGGCTGATTGCCGCCTGCATAAGAACAGGAGGCGGCCGGCAGCGCGCCCGAAGTCGGCGGAGGCTGGCTGCCGTCATTGAGAACATAGAAATCGCCGCTGCCGCTCGGTGTCCCGAGTACGACGGTCGAACTCGGCGTCTGGCCGCCGCTTGAGCCGACGGCCGATGAGGCATTGAGCCCGTGCATGTGCGCGGGCATCTGGCCCGTCGTCAGCGTGATGGTTTCCTGCCCGCCGATCTCACCGATGATGCGCGGCGTGAGGTCGGCGCCGTTCCCCTGGCCGACGGTGACGCGCGATTGCAGATTGGGCAACGCGAAATTGGTCGTGCCGTTGCCGCCAAACGTCGTGCCGAGCAACGAGAACAGCGCCTGGTATTGCGCGATCGCCAGCAATTGACCGGTGCACAGCATCCAGTTCCGCGGAGCGAAGTTGCCGCCGAACATGCGGATCTCACCGACGAATGGCTGAGTCATGAAAGTTCCTCCGGTTTCCGGATTGGCGGACGCGTCAATTGCGCGACGGGTAGATGCCGACGAGGGCGATGCAGTAGTTCAGCACCAGAAAGGGCTGCATGTTCGGATGCGGTTGGCTGCCGCCGACCATGTTGATCGAAGTGGGATTGAGCTGAACCAGCGGACTCGGAGTCGAATAGTAGTAGTCGGTCGCGATCGAGCTCGCCGCCAGCGCGAAGTGCGGCTGTTTCTTGTCGCCTGCGGTTGTCGTTGCGAGCAGCAGATGCGTGTGCATCGGCGACGTGCTCTGTGTGAGCGTGACCTGCTCCTCGCCGCCGAGCGCCCCTTCCGGGTACGAGCTGGCGCGGTGGATGGGGACGCGGCCCTGAAGGTCCGGCAGCCCGAAAGTGGTCGAGCCGTTGCCGCCGTAGTTCGTTCCCAGGAGCGAGAACAGAGCGCTGTACTGAGCGATCGGCAGCAGCGCGCCGTTGCAGAGCGCCCAGCCTTTCGGCGCCCAGTTCCACGTCAGCATTTTGATCTCGCCCACGTACTGGTCCATTCGGCCGGCCCTCGCGTTGTGATCTACCCGTTCGCGAGATACAACCATAGATTATATTCAGATGCAAATACAACCTGCAGTAACTCTAGGTTGTGAGCCGGGAAAAGCCGGTGTCTGCGGAAAGGTCGACAGTTGGCGCCTCTGAAGCGCTGCGGTGCTCGACGCAGAAAAGGGCTACCGGCGTGCCGACGCCTCAAACGAAGCAGGCCACCTCGGCAAGGCTGGCCTCGACCGGATACCCGGTCACTTCGACGCCGACGGCGTCGAGCCAGGCATGCGCGTCGAGCGGCTTGTCGCGTCCCGTTCGCGCGCCGAAATGCATGACACTGACGACGCCGCGGCGTGTGAGCATGACGCGCGCCGCGATCGCCTGCGGCAGGCATACGGCTTCGAACGGAACGTGGCGCGATGCCCGCGTCACCGCCCAGCCGACTTCGCGGGCGATCTCCGCATCGGGCGCCGCGGCTCGTGCATGTGCGGCACGCACGCGCGCATCATCGGGCGGGACGGCGGTGCCGAGCCGCCGCGCGAGCTTCGGGAACGGCATGAATTTCAAAACGGCGCGCGAAGCGAGCAGGAGCAGCGCTGCCTCGGCGAGTAAAGCGCGGCGGCGCCAGCCGATATCTGCGAAGCGGCGCAAGCGGCTGCGGAGCGAACGCCGGCGCGCCATGGCGTGACCTATTCGGCCGCCTGCGGGAGCAGGCTTTGGCCGGGCCGCACGCGCGCGAAGGCCACGGGCTCGCTCGTCACTTGAATGTCGTCGCCTGCGAGCGTCGCCTTGCTGAAGGCCGAGGCTGCGAGGTCTGAGGTCTGCGGATAATCTTCGCGGAAATGCGCGCCACGGCTGTCCTTGCGGAAGTCGGAGGCGGCGCAGATCGCGCGGCTCACCAGGGTCAAGTTCTCCAGATTGAGCCGGTCCATCCAGGTGAGATTGTAGCGGCGGCTCGTATCAGGAATGCCGCAGGCCTCGATGTCGCGCGCGAGGCTCTCGAGCGCCGCCTTGCCGCGCGCCAAGGTATCCGCCGTGCGCAGAATCCCGACGTCGTTCCACATGATGCTGTAAAGCCGCTCACGCATGTCGGAGAGATCGCCGGCGGCGGAGGTGAGGGCGAACGGCGCGAGAGCGCGGTCCTGCGCCGCTGCGATGGCCGAATTGTCCGGATCGGGCAGGGCGCTCCCCGGCTTGATCCGCACGCCCATCACATCGCCGGCGATGCCGCCATAGACCGTCGAGTTGGCGACGCCGTTGCCGCCGAGCCGATTGGCGCCGTGCACGCCGCCGGTATCCTCACCGGCCGCATAGAGGCCGCGCAGCGGCGTGGTGCAGTCGGTGTCGAAGACCACCCCGCCCATCATGTAATGCGCCGTCGGAATGACCTCGACGCGGCCGGCGGCAAGGTCGAAGCCGCAGTCGGCGCAGCGCTCGACCATGCCCTTGAACTCGCGGCGCACGCGCTCGGGGCCAAGGTGGCCCATCTCGATGTAGACGCCGCCGTGCGGCGAGGCGAAGCCTTTGCGGATCCTGTCCATGATCGAGCGGCTGACGATGTCGCGCGTGGCGCGCTCGCCACGCTTGTCGTAGTCGAACATGAACCGCTTCTGCGCGGTGTCGGTGAGCCAGCCGCCCGACCCGCGCAATCCCTCTTCCAGCACGGTGCCGGTCATGCGCGTGCCTTCGCCGGCGAGCAGGCCGGTCGGATGGAATTGCACCATCTCGATGTCGCGCAAAGGCAGGCCGGCGCGCAGCGCCATGGCGAGGCCGTCGCAGGATTTGTCGCCAGACGGCGTGTGATAGCGATACATGGTCGGGCCGCCGCCGGTGGCGAGTAAAGTCGCCCGCGCGCGCACCATCGTCAGGTCACCCGACCGCATGTCGAGCATCAGCACGCCGGCGAGGCCGGAACCGTCGGCGGCCGGGATCAGGTCGAGGGCGCGGTAGTCTTCGAGGCGGCGCACGTTGCGCCGCCAGACCTGCTCGGCAAGACGGTTGATGATCTCGATGCCGGTCAGGTCGCCTTTGTGCACGGTGCGGTCGAAGGTCTGCCCGGCGAAGGCCTTCTGGTGCACGGTGCCGTCGGGATTGCGGTCGAAGAAACAGCCGAGCTCGGTCTCCAGCTCGCGAATGCGTTTCGGCGCCGTTTCGACCAGCAGCCAGGCGAGCTCCTGGTTGTTGAGCCAGCCGCCGCCTTCGATCGTGTCCATGAAGTGCCGCTCGACCGAATCTTCCGGCGACAGTGCGACGTTGTAGCCGCCCTGCACCATGCGCGTGCAGCCGCATTTGCCGAGCAGGCCTTTGACCGCGATGGTGACGTCGAGGTCGGGGTTCGCCTTCTTGGCATGCAGCGCCGCGAACAATCCCGCGCCGCCGGCGCCGAGGATGAGGATGTCGGTTTCGATGCTTCGCATCTACGTAAATCCATACCGATGGATTTGAAACGAACGATCGACCTTGCTCGCTGGGATGTGCTCCGCACCCGTCTGGTCAATCAAGGCGCCTTTGATCTCAAGTTCGTTCGAGTAGGGGGTCCAGCGCCATTGTCTCCCCTTGCTCCCCACCTCGCTTTCATTTTGAATCCAGCGCGCCACGCTAAGTTGCGGCCGCGCCTCAATTGAAATCATCGAACGTCCAGCACCATCCATTTCGCGTACCCAAACTTTTGTAGATGAGGCGCTTGTTGATCTCAAGGCCTCATCGACCTGAATCGCGCATCTTTGTGCTGCGTCTCTCAAAATCTTTGGAAGTATTGCATCAATGAAATAGTGACTCGCATTCTCGCCGTCGCGTAAAGATCGCCAGTATCTCCCCCGAATTCCATCAGACGAATTATAAAACAGGTCGTACGTTTGATTGGTTACGCGGACGAGAAAACAATACTGCTTGGCGCCGGAGACGCCTTTCGGCGGGGTCCTATATGGCTCTATCCACCATTTCAATAACTCTGCCTCGTTCAACGCTGCGCAAGTAATGCTCGAGAAGGAAGCTTTGCTCTCCAAATACGTCCGTCGTCCTTCTGATAACTGCGTAGTGTCCCATTCATCGATTGTTGGTGATGCAATCATGAGGCGGTCACGCACTGACTCCGATGCCGGCCAGCACGGCGGCGCGGCGGGCGGCGGCTTCGGCATTGACCTGTGCGTGCAGCGAATTGCCGTGCGAGTCCATCGTCACCAAAAGCGGGCCGAAGCCCTTGATGCGGAATTTCCACAGCGACTCCGGATGCAGGTCGTCGAGGTCGACTTCCTCGATCGCCTCGATCCATGTCGTCTCCAGCGCCGCGGCGCCGCCGACGATGGCAAGATAAGCGCCGCCGATGTCGCGGAAGGCGTCGAGCGTGTCTTGCCCCATGCCGCCTTTGCCGATGATGAGCCGCACGCCTTCACGCTCCATCAGCGGCCGCGTGAAACGCTCCATGCGCATCGACGTCGTGGTGCCGATGCACAGAGGCTCGTAGCCGGAGGAATTGTCCGGGCGCGGATCGACCTTGCGCACGTTCGGCGCGGTGTGAATCACCGCGTGGCCCTTCATAGCGAGCCGCGTGGTGCGGGCGCGGTCGAACATCGCGATCAAGGTCGCGTCGCGGATGCCAAACAGCGTCTTCTCAAGCGTGACCGTGTCGCCGGCCTTGAGTTCGCGCGCCTGCGCTTCGGTGATCGGCATATCGAGGACATGGTGGGTCATCGTCCGCTCCTTACTCGAACGCAATGCCGCCGGGCGTGATGATTGCCGTTGCGCGGCGCGCCGAGTGGCACTGAATGTTCACGGCCACCGGATTCATCGTGATGTGCGTCGCCGCCACCTCGACATGGACACGGAACGAGGTCGAGCGGCCGCCCAGCCCCTGCGGGCCGATGCCGAGCTCGTTCACCGCCTGCGAGAGCTGCGCCTCGATCTTGGCGCCTTCC
>DATCFB010000068.1:0-9232 GCA_036509755.1 Pseudolabrys sp.
ATGCACTGACCGACGAAACCGTCGGCGGCTTCATCATCTGGGTGCCGAGCACGATGATGTGCGTCGCCGCCTTGATCGTGGTCATCCACATGTGGGGACGGCAGGAGGAGCGTAGCGAGGAACGGCGTCTCGCCCGACCCGACCTTATGGCGACGCCAACCACCGGCGCCGCTCTCGTCGCGCAGGCGGCATCGAAGAACAAGATGCTGGCGCTCGGCGTGGCCGGCTTTGCCTTGGCGATGTTCGTCTCCGCCTTCGCGGTTGGCGTGATCGAACACATCGAGGTGCATGCGCGCGACCACGCACGGCTTGCGCATTTCGCCGGGGTTGCAAAATAGCGTGCACGACCAACGCTGAGGCCTACTGGCCCCAGGCGCGGAAAGCTTCTTCGAAGGCGCGGGTACCGGGCGTGCCCTTCTCCATGGCGAGGATGGCGCGCTTGCCGTTGGTGTAGACGATCGGAATATCGAACCAATCCCGGTTCTTCAGGAATTCGATATTGCGCTGGACGTCGATGTCGACCGCCGACAAGCCGATCAGGAAATAGCCGTCGGTCACCTTGACCGCGAGGCCGGCAAGCGGAACGCCGCGCGCCTGCTCGCTCGTCTTCATCAGCACGCCGGGCACGTTGGCGATGCCGCCTTGGTCGAAATCGGCCGGCAAGGTGAACATGATCTCGATCGTGTGGCTTGCCGGCAGTGCCTTGTCGGTGTTGCGGCGGAGCGACCAGGTCATGCGCAGCCGCCGTTCGGGAATCTCCACGTCGGCGCGGATGGCGAGTTCAGGGGCGAGCCCGGGCCCCGGCGAGACCGTCTGCGTGCGCCAGATTGCCGAGCCGACATAGCGCTTGCCCTGCGGATTGCCCGGATCTTCCTCGTAGAGCACGACCTTCTGCGCCACTGCGGCGGCCGGCGCGTTGGCCGGTGCCGGCGCGCCATTGCTTGAGGGACCGATGCGGTCGGTGATCTTCGGCGTGCCGGTGGGCTGCGGTGGCGCAGAAGGTTTGCTGGCCGATTGCGACGAATGCAGGCTCGCGAACATCGCGCCGATCGACTGTCGCTTCCAATAGAGACCGCCTGCGACTCCGGCCACGACAAGCAGGATCACCGCGAAGGTTATGACGCGGCGCCAGTCGCGGCTCGGCGCCTTGTAAAATTCGTCTTCTTCTTCCTGCTCGGCCGGTTGAGCGGGCGGCGGCGGCCAGGATGCGGCCTCCTCCGGGTTGAAAGCCGGCCCGGCGAGGTCGGGCGGTGGCGGCTCCTCGGCCGGCGGCTCGAAATAATGCGGCTCCGGCCGCGGGGGGGTCGCTTCACGAGACCGCGGCAATGGCTCGCTGTCCGGAATGTTGTCGTAGGTCGCGCGCGCGGAGCGGGTGGCTTCGGCGGCGCCCCCGCCCAGACCCTCTGCCTCGGCAACGGTCTCGCGGAAATTGCGTAGCGCCTGATCGCGAAGCGACGTAACAGCGGGCGGCTCGACCTTCGCAGCCGCCTTGGGCTCGACGTGGGCGACGGCGTCAGTCTCGACCCGGCGGATCGCCTCTTCCAGCGCAAGACGCTCGCGGGTGATCTCGTCCTCGTCGAGCGGCGGATCGACGCCACGCAGTTGGTTGACCAGCGCCCCGCGCGCGCGCTCGTAGAGAGCACGACGGTTCTCGCCGGTATTGTCGTCGAGACCGCCAACGGCGCGCGCGATCAGTGGGTAATAATCAGCCATCCCGCTTCATTATGCTTGAGCCGGGGCCTGCCGGAAACCGTTTCCCCCCAACGGAATGCCCCCTCTGGCCCCGATTCATGTCTTTTTTCGGCGCACTCACTCGAACGGGTTCTTCATCAGGATGGTGTCCTCGCGCTCCGGGCTCGTCGACAGGAGCGCCACCGGGCAGCCGACCAATTCCTCGACGCGACGCACATATTTGATGGCCTGAGCTGGGAGCTGCGCCCATGAGCGGGCGCGCGCGGTCGGTTCCTTCCAACCGGCAATGGTCTCGTAGATCGGCTCGACCTTGGCCTGCGCGTGCTCGCCCGCCGGCAGATAATCGATCTCTCGCCCGTCGAGACGATAGCCGACGCAGACTTTGATCTCGTCGAAACCGTCGAGGATGTCGAGCTTAGTCAGCGCCAGTCCGTCGATGCCGGAGGTGCGCACCGTCTGCCGCACCAGCACCGCGTCGAACCAGCCGCAGCGGCGCGGCCGTCCGGTGACGACGCCGAATTCGCGGCCACGCTCGCCGAGCGTCTTGCCGACATCATTGTGCATCTGATCGGTCGGGAACGGCCCCTCGCCCACGCGCGTCGTGTACGCTTTGCAGATGCCCAGCACGTAGTCGATCGCATTGGGACCGAGGCCGGAGCCCGTCGCCGCCTGCGAGGCGACGGTGTTCGACGAGGTCACATACGGATAGGTGCCGTGGTCGATGTCGAGCAGCGCGCCCTGCGCGCCCTCGAACAGGATGCGTTTGCCCTCGCGCCGCTTGGCGTCGAGCAGCGACCACACCGTGTCCATGTAAGGCAGCACCTTCGGCGCGATCTCCGCGAGGTAGTCATACACCGTGCGCGGATCGACCTCGGTCATGCCGAAGCCGCGGCGCAGCGCGTTGTGGTGCATGAGCAGGCGCTCGATCTTGGCGCCGAGCGATGGCAGGTCGGCGAGGTCCATGAAACGGATGGCGCGGCGGCCGATCTTGTCCTCGTAGGCCGGACCGATGCCGCGCTTGGTCGTACCGATTCGGCTTTTGGAGTCGTCGGCCTCGCGGATCGCCTCGAGCTCGCGATGCAGCGGCAGGATGAGAACGGCGTTTTCGGCGATGCGCAGCGTCTCGGGCGTCACCGACACGCCCTGCTTGGCGATGGCCGCAATCTCGTCCAGCAGCGCCTTGGGATCGATGACGACGCCGTTGCCGATGATCGACAGCTTGCCTTCGCGCACGGCGCCGGATGGCAGCAGCGACAGCTTGTAGACCGTATTGCCGATGACCAAGGTGTGGCCGGCATTATGGCCGCCCTGGAAGCGGACGACGATGTCGGCCTGCTCGGAGAGCCAATCGACGATCTTGCCTTTGCCCTCGTCTCCCCACTGGGAGCCGACCACCACGACGTTGGCCATGAATAAATCCCTGCACCGCGACCCGGACACTGCAAGCCGGGTGCCACCGGCCAGGTCCGCCCTCGGATAAAGGAAGGATGCCCGTGAGGCAAGCAAAGAGCGCCGTTCGAGACATTCCGAACGACGCTCTCAACAGATTGAATTAGCTTGCGTTTTAGAAATGCAGCGGCTTGGCCGACTGCACCTGAGGCAGCGCCAGCACCTTGGCGAGCACCTGCTCGGGCAGATCGCCGTCGATCTCGATCAGCGCCACGGCGTTGGCGCCCGGCGCCTCGCGGCCGACGTGGAACGTGGCGATGTTGATGCCGGCCTCGCCCAAGGTCGACGAGAACTTGCCGATGAAGCCCGGCTTATCGAGATTGGTGATGTAGATCATCGACGGGCCGAACTCCGCGTCCATGCGGATGCCCTTGATGTTGACGATGCGCGGCCGGCCGTCGGCGAACACCGTGCCCGAGACGTGACGGGCCTGCCGCTCGGTGGTGACGGTGATCGTGATGAGGCTCTCGTAATCGCCGGCCACCTCGCGCGTGACCTCCTCGACGATGATGCCGCGCTCCTTCGAGATCACCGGCGCCGAAACGACGTTGACGTCACCGAGCATCGGCCGCAGCAGGCCGGACAGTGCCGCAGAGGTCAGCGCCTTGGTGTTCATCTGCGCGACAGCGCCCTCGAAGGCGATCTGCACCTTGCTGATGCCGGTGTCGGTCAACTGCCCTGCGAAGGAGCCGAGCTTCTCTGCGAGCGCGACGAAGGGCTTGAGCTTCGGCGCTTCCTCGGCGCTGATCGAGGGGAAGTTGATGGCGTTGGAGATGGCGCCGGTCATCAGATAGTCGGACATCTGCTCGGCGACCTGCAACGCGACGTTTTCCTGCGCCTCCGAGGTCGCGGCGCCGAGATGCGGCGTGCAGATCACATTCGGGTGGCCGAACAGCGGGTTCTCCGTCGCCGGCTCGGTGACGAAGACGTCGAAGGCGGCGCCGGCCACCTGGCCGGAATCGAGCGCGGCGCGCAGTGCCTGCTCGTCGACGAGGCCACCGCGCGCGCAATTGATGATGCGCACGCCCTTTTTCGTCGCGGCGATCGCCTTGGCGTCGATGACGTTGCGCGTCTTGTCGGTCAGCGGGGTGTGCAGCGTGATGAAGTCGGCGCGCTTGAAGAGATCGTCGAGCTCAACCTTTTCGACGCCGAGATCGAAGGCGCGTTCCGGCGACAGATAGGGATCGAACGCGACCACCTTCATCTTGAGGCCCAACGCCCGGTCGGCGACGATCGATCCGATGTTGCCGCAGCCGATGACGCCGAGCGTCTTGCCGGTGATCTCGACGCCCATAAACTTGTTCTTCTCCCACTTGCCGCCTTGCGTCGAAGCGTCGGCCTGCGGGATTTGCCGCGCCAGCGCCAGCATCAAGGTGATGGCGTGCTCGGCGGTGGTGATCGAATTGCCGAACGGCGTGTTCATCACGATAATGCCCTTGGCCGTCGCCGCCGGAATATCGACATTGTCGACACCGATGCCGGCGCGGCCGATCACCTTCAAGTTCTTGGCATTGGCCAGGATCTTCGGCGTCACCTTGGTGGCCGACCGGATCGCCAGGCCGTCATAATTGCCGATGATCTCGGCGAGCTTGTCCTTGTCCTTGCCGAGCGCAGGCTGGAAATCGACCTCGACGCCGCGATCCTTGAAGATCTGCACGGCGGCGGGAGAGAGGGCGTCGGAAATCAAAACGCGGGGGGCCATGATCGTGATCCTTTGTCTCGGGAGGACGGCGTTCGCGCCATCATGAATTACGAATTGGAGCGCGGCAGCGATCAGCGCAGCCAGCGCGACATGTGCGGATAGAGCGCGACGCCCTCTTCGGCGGCGGCCTTGGAAGCGGCCGTCATGCCGTACCACTGCAAGAGCGGCAGACCGGGGCCACCGCCGCCCGCGAAGGCCTCGATCAGCGAATCGCTGCCGCCCTTGTAGCCGTCGGCGTGGAAGACGATCTCCGGTTCGAGATGGAGATGGCGTAGCGCGGCATAGGACCAGGCGAGCGTTGCCATCTCGTCACCGGCGGTGGGCGCAAGCGTCGGCGCGCCCCGCTCGGCCGGATCGGTCACGGCAAGATGGCCGGCCTCGTGCAGCAGGTCGCCCGGATGAGCGAGCCGGCTCTCGTCGAGCAGGATGGCGCCACCACGGATGTCGAGCCCGGGCAGGAACGTGTCGTTTGGCAATTCGGCCGCACGGACGTCGATGCCGATCTCGCGGACGAAGCCCGCGAGTCGTTCGGTGAGAGCATCGGCAAAAGTTTTTTCCTGGCGCATGATCTTATCCGAAAACCGGTTCCCACTTTTCGGGATCATGCGCTTATGCCGCCTTGGCGAGCGTGGCCTTGGCCTCGGCGAAGGCCCAGTCGAGCCACGGCGTCAACGCTTCGACGTCGGTCGTGTCCACTGTCGCGCCGCACCAGATGCGCAGGCCCGCCGGCGCGTCGCGATAGTGGCCGAGATCGTAGCCGGCGCCTTCCTTCTCAACCAATGCGGCGAGCGATTTCGCGAAGGCCACCTGCTCGTCGGCGGACAGACGCGTCACCGCCGGATCGACCACCTTCAGGCACACCGACGTGTTCGAGCGGAGCTTGGCGTCGGCGGCGAGGAAATCGACCCACGGCGTCTTCGCCACCCAATCGGCGAGCACCTTGGTGTTGGCGTCGGCGCGCGCGACGAGCGCCTTGAGCCCGCCGATAGATTTCGCCCAGCTAAGCGTGTCGAGATAGTCCTCGACGCACAGCATCGACGGCGTGTTGATGGTTTCGCCGATGAAGATGCCCTCATTGATCTTGCCGTTCTTGGTCATACGGAAGATTTTAGGCAGCGGCCAAGACGGCTTGTAGGTCTCAAGTCGCTCGACGGCGCGCGGCGACAGGATCAGCATGCCGTGCGCGCCCTCCCCGCCCAAAGCCTTCTGCCAGGAGAACGTGACGACATCGAGCTTGGCGAAGTCGAGGTTCTGCGCGAAGGCCGCCGAAGTTGCGTCGCAGATGGTCAAGCCCTTGCGGTCGGTGGCGATCCAGTCGCCGTCCGGCACGCGCACACCGGAGGTGGTGCCGTTCCAGGTGAATACGACGTCGGAATCGAAATTGATTTTCGTCAGGTCGGGCAGTTCGCCATACTGCGCCTTCAGCACCGTGACGTCGTGCAGTTTGAGCTGCTTCTGGACGTCGGTGACCCAGCCCTCGCCGAACGATTCCCAGGCGAGCATGGTCACCGGGCGGGCGCCGAGCAATGACCACAGCGCCATCTCGATAGCCCCGGTGTCGGACGCCGGCACGATACCGATGCGGTAGTCGGCGGGAACCTGGAGCACCTCGCGCGTGAGATCGATGGCGCGCTTGAGCTTCGCCTTGCCGATCTTGGCGCGATGCGAGCGGCCGAGCGCCGCGTCGGTGAGATTTTGGAGGCTCCAGCCGGGGCGCTTGGCGCATGGGCCGGATGAAAAGTGCGGAATTGCCGGCCGCATGCCGGGCTTCGTCGCTGTCATAATCTATCCTTCCAGATAGATGCCTCTCGTTGGGGAGAGGTGTCCCACGGACGGAGATAGGCGACGCGACAGCCGCGGTCAACAGGATTCGAGAGGATGAAATTTAGTAGAGCGCGCGATCGCGCGGCGCCGCGACGAATTCCGCAAGTCTTAGAAGCGGATGCCGACGCCGGCGCGCGCAGTGTTCGAATAGCTGCGAATGCCGTCGATCTGCATGAACATCACGTATTCATATTCGGCGCGCACGAACACATTCGGCAGAATCGCGACGTCGATGCCGAGGCCGGTTGTGAAGCCGCCGGTGTAGGCGTTGTCACGACTCGAAGTACCCAGGCCGGACGTGGTCTGATAATTCACGCGGCCAACTGCTGCGCCGGCAAACAGATAAGGCAGGAACTGACCGAACGCGTAGCCGGCGCGGGCGCGCAAGGTCGCGTAATCGAGCATCTTGAAGGATGAAGTGAGACCGTTGCTCTCGGACGACGTGCTCAGTGAATTGAAACGATTATAGGCGCCCTCGACGCCGAGCACGAGGTCTTCCCACTGGACGTTGTAACCGAGGAAGCCGCCGAACTGCGCGCTGTTGGTGCTGACCTTCGGCAAGGCGATGGTGTTGCTGACACTGCCGAAATCCGCCGTCAGATTCGACCAGCCGAATTGCGCGCCAAGCGAGACGCCGTCCCAGCGGGTAAAGCTGGAGGGCTGATCCATATAGGAGCCACGCAGGACGGTCTCCGGCATGTCCGCGGCCGACGCTGACGCGGTCATGCCGGCGGCAATCAACGCCGCCGCGACGCAAGCGCGGCGGATGCCGATTCGATCAATGAGTATAATCATCGAAACTCCATCGCACGCCGACGCGGACTTCGTGCGCGGCGAGGTTCTTCAGTGTCGTCGAGCCGAAACCGTCGGAGGCGGTCGTTGCATCGCCGAAATTCACGTAACGATAACCGGCGTCGAGGGTCAGGTTTGGCGCGATCGAGTAGCCGACGCCGGCCATCACCGCCCAGCCAAATTTCCATTGCGAATTCGACAGTCCGCCAGTGAACGGCGGGGCGGCTGTACTGGCGAAATCGTGCGTGCGCAGGTTGGCGACACCGCCGCCCGCGCCGAGATAAGGCGTGATCCCGTACCAGGTGCCGAGATCAAAATAGCCGTTGAACAGCGCGGTGACGGCGTCGATCTTGGCGGACACGTCGCCCGGCGCAGCGATCGTCCCGGAGTATTTCATCGCTGTGTAATCGATGGTGACGTCGGTGCGCAGCCAGCCCGTCTTGATGCCGGCGCCGACACCGCCGACGAAACCGTTGCCGTTGTCATTGCCGGTCGGACTGGGAAACCCGGGCGTCGATTGCGCACCGCCCATCGTGCCCCAGTAATAGCCGAGATCGCCGCGCAGATACCAAGCCGGAGACGCCGTCGGCAGAGACAACGGCGCGATGCTGGGCGGAGGCATCACGGTGCCTGGCATGTCGGCGGCGATCGCCGCGTCCGACACGATCAGCCCGGCAAACACGCACAGCCTCAACCAACTCATGACTTCGCGTCCTTGCTGTCCCGTACCTTTCGTGCCTGTTCGATGGCGACGAAGAGAGGTAAGGGCCGATCAACCAAACAGTTCACCGCGTCCGTTACCGGGCACTCAGCCGCGGCTGCGCAGTGGCGGCGGCGAGTAGACGGGCGGCGGCGTGTAGACCGGCGGCGGCGCATATTGTTGCGACACGTAGCGCGGTGCCGGCGGCGCGGTATCGCAGCAGGTCCAGCGCAGGCCGAGCATGATGTCGTTGGAATGAAGGTTCTTGAATTGGAAGTCGTTGCAACTGGAGCCGCCGTTGCAGTCGACCGTCTCCTTCGCCGAGCCGTAATTGAGATAACGATAGGTGAGATCGATATTGAAATTCTTGCTCACCGCATAGGACATGCCGGCGTAAACAGCCCAGGCCAGATTTAAAGTACTGGTGCCGCGGCCAAGCCCAAATGAGCTTCCCGTGCCGCCGAAAGCGGACACGTCCGGGGTCACGTCCGTGAAGTTGCTGATCGTGTTGTAGGCGCCGCCGACACCGACGCCGACGAATGGCGTCCAGCAGTCCCAAGTGCCGAGATCGACAAAAGCGTTGGCGAGAAATACCCAGGAACTCAGATTGCCCTGGTACTGGTCGACCGCGACCGGTCCGGGACCGGTAGTCGTGGCGAGCGCGGTGATCTGCGTCTTGGCGCGATATTCGCCGGTCACATCGAAGCGCAGCCAGCTGTTCCAGTTATAGCCGACGCCAGCGCCGATGAAGTAACTGTCGCCAATCGAATTCGATGGGAAAGCGGTGTCGGTCGGGAGTGGCGTGACCTCGAGATCGGTGTGCCCGTTCATACCGGCACCGACGAAGCCACGCAGATACCACGTGTCGCAGCAGGGCTCGGGCGCCGGCGGCTGCACATAGACGGGTGGCGGAGGCGGCGGCGCATAGTCCGCGGCCTGCGCGGCGCCGGCGCTCACCAGCGCGGCGCTCGCGATAATGAAGACCTTCAGACGCCGAACCAGCATGCTTCGTCCTTCCCGAGTACGCCGTTGACCCCCCGAGGCGGCGATACAGAGCGGACGATGGCAGCGAA
>DATCFB010000069.1:0-13186 GCA_036509755.1 Pseudolabrys sp.
GCACGAGACAGGGCCGCTTCGGATCGAAGCGCCAACCGGGGACGAGATATTGCATCGCCACGGCATCGTCGCGTGCACCGAGGCCGTGCTGCTTGTAGAGTGCGTGCGCCTTCTCGACCTTGACCATGTCGAGCTCGATACCGAGCCCGGGTTTCGTCGGCACGGCGATGTGGCCGTTGACGATTCTGAGCGGCTCCTTCGTCAGCCGCTGACCGTCCTGCCAGATCCAGTGCGTGTCCATCGCTGTCACCTTGCCCGGCGCGGCGGCGCCGACATGCGTGAACATCGCAAGCGACACGTCGAAATGGTTGTTCGAATGCGAGCCCCAGGTCAGCCCCCAGTCGCGGCAGGTCTGCGCCACGCGTACAGACCCAGCCATGGTCCAGAAGTGCGGATCGGCGAGCGGGATGTCGACCGACTGCAATGACAAAGCATGTGTGAGTTGCCGCCAGTCGGTTGCGACCATGTTGGTCGCCGTCGGCAGCCCGGTGGCGCGGCGGAATTCCGCCATCACCTCGCGCCCCGAGAAGCCATCCTCGGCGCCACACGGATCCTCGGCGTAAGCGAGCACGCCATGCATGTCGCGCATCAGGCGGACCGCATCCTTCAGGAGCCAGCCTCCGTTCGGATCGAGCGTAATGCGCGCCTCAGGAAAGCGCTCGTGCAGCGCCACGACCGCCTCGACCTCCGCCTCCCCGGCGAGCACGCCGCCCTTGAGCTTGAAGTCGTTGAAGCCGTAGCGCCGGCGCGCCGCTTCGGCGAGGCGCACGATCGCCTCCGGCGTCATTGCTTCGTCGTGACGCAGCCGCTGCCAATCGTCGGCATCGGCGCCTTCATCGGCGGGCGACGCGTAGGCCAGATCGGTCTTCTTCCGGTCGCCGACGTAAAAGAGATAGCCCAGCATTTCGACCGACGCGCGCTGCTGGCCCTCGCCGAGCAGCGCCGCGACCGGTACGCCGAGATGCTGGCCAAGGAGATCGAGCAATGCCGACTCCACCGCTGTCACCGCGTGGATGGTCGTGCGCAGGTCAAAGGTCTGTAGCCCGCGCCCACCGGCGTCGCGGTCGGCAAAATGACCGCGCATCGCACCGAGCACCGCCTGCATGTCTCCGAGCGGCTTGCCGACGACGAACTCTGTGGCGTCGACAAGCGTGCGCAGTATCTTCTCGCCGCCCGGCACCTCGCCGACGCCGGTATTGCCGGCGCTGTCGGTGAGGATCAGCAGGTTGCGTGTGAAATAAGGTCCGTGCGCACCGGAGAGATTGAGAAGCATACTGTCGCGGCCGGCGACCGGAACCACGCGCAGCGACTTGATGACCGGCGTCTCAGCCATCTCGTTCCTCTATGGCGTGATCTTCTTCAGATCGGCGAGCAGCTTGGTGACGAAGCCTTCGAGATTCGACATCTTCACTCGCTTCAGCCGCTCCGCCGTCAGGATAGCGCGCAACCGCGCGAAGCTCTTGTCGAGATCGCGATTGACGAGAATGTAGTCGTACTCGTTCCAGTGCAGGAATTCCTCGGCGGCATTGCGCAGCCGCTCGGTGATGACGACGTCGCTGTCCTCGGCGCGCCGCACCAGCCGCGACTTGAGTTCCTGTGCGGACGGCGGCAGCACGAACACGGTGACGACGTCGTCGCGCATCTTTTCGAGAAGCTGCCGCGTGCCCTGCCAATCGATGTCGAACAGGACGTCGCGGCCTTCGGTGAGCGCTTTCTCCACCGGCTCGCGCGGCGTGCCGTAATAATTGCCGTGCACCTCGGCCCATTCGAGCAGATCGCCGCGATCGCGCATGCGTTCAAACTGAGGCTTGTCTAGGAAATGATAGTGGACGCCATGAATCTCGCTGGGCCGCTTAGGTCGTGTCGTCGCCGAGATCGACAATTCGATCTTGCCGGGATCGTCGATGTTCTCCTGCTCGAGCAGATTGCGCGACAAGGTCGTCTTGCCAGCTCCCGACGGCGAAGACAGGACCAGCATGATGCCGCGGCGGGTGATCTCGGCGTCGTCGCTCATTCGAGGTTCTGCACCTGCTCGCGGAACTGCTCGACTACGCTCTTCAATTGCAGGCCGATATTGGTCAGCTCGACTTCGTTGGCTTTCGCCGTCAACGTATTCGCTTCGCGGTTGAGTTCCTGCGCGAGGAAATCGAGACGTCGGCCGGCCGGCCCGCCGTCGGCGAGAAGCTTCTGCGCCTGCGCCACATGCGCCACCAGCCGGTCGAGCTCTTCGCGGATGTCGGCTTTGGTCGCCAGCATGATCGCCTCCTGATAAAGACGGTCGCTATCGAAGCGCTGCGAGGCCTCGATCAACGTCGCGACCTGCGTTGCGAGCCGCGCCTTGATGGCCTCCGGCTTTCGGCCCGGCGCGGCTTCAGCCTGCGCGGTGAGCGCCGCGATCTCGTCGAGCCTTGTCGATAGAAGCCTGCCCAGCGTTTCGCCCTCATGCTGGCGCATGGCATCAAGACCGGCGAGCGCACCTTCGAAGCCCTTGAGGATCGCCGCCTCGGCCGCGCGATGCCCCTCCTCGCTCTCGGCCTCTTCCGTCACTTCGATCACGCCTTTGAGCGCGAGGATCCCGTCGAGCGATGGCGCCGCGGCATCGATCCTGCCCGTGAGTTGGTTGAGTGTGGCAATCACCGCATTTAGGACCGGCTCGTTGACCTTCACCGTCGGGGCCACGCCGTGGCGCGTGACTGTGAGGTTGCAATAGACGGTTCCGCGGGAGAGCGACTGCGTCGCGCGGGTGCGCGCGGCCACCTCGACCCCGTCCCAGCCCGGCGGCAGGCGAAAACGAATGTCGAGCCCTTTGGCGTTGACCGACTTGATCTCCCAGCTCCAGGCATAGGCGCCGGCGACGCCTTGGCCGCGAGCGAAGCCGGTCATGCTCGACAGCGCCATTCTGATCGCCTCGTCTATTCGGAAAACGCCTGAATTGCGCGGACCTTAGCGGCGGGGCAACACCCTCACAAGGCCGCTAGCGCGTCAGTGTGCGTCTGAGCGGGTTGAGCGCGCGCTTGGGTGCGCTCGCGGGCGCTGCCGCCTCAGCCTGCGCGGGCGCAGCCGAGGTCGCGGCACCCTGTTCGATTTGCCGTAACTTGGCGACGTTCTTCTGGTGCTGTTCGTAGGTCTCCGAGAACACGTGACCGCCGGTGCCGTCGGCGACGAAATACAGCTCCTTCGTGCGCGCCGGCTTTGCCGCCGCCTCCAGCGAAGCGCGGCCAGGATTGCCAATCGGTCCGGGCGGCAAGCCGTCGATGAGATAGGTGTTGTACGGCGTCGGCTGGTCCTTCTCGCTCTTCAGGATCGGATGACCGAGCGAACCTTTGCCGCCGACCAACCCGTAGATGATCGTCGGATCGGATTGCAAACGCATCTTGCGTTGCAGGCGGTTGACGAAAACGGATGCGACGCGCGTGCGCTCGTCCGGCTTGCCGGTCTCCCTCTCGACGATCGAGGCGAGCGTGACGAGTTCCTCCGGGGACTTCAGCGGCAGGTCGGGATCGCGATGCGCCCAGACGTCCTGAAGCGTCTTCTTGTCCTCGCTCTGCATCCGCTGAAGAATTTGCTCGCGCGTCATGCCGCGCGTGAACCGGTAGGTTTCCGGCAGCAGCGAGCCCTCACGCGGAATCTCCTTGATGGGACCGGCGAGCGCGTCGTTCTCCTGGAGCCTTGCCACGATCTGTTCGGACGTAAGGCCCTCCGGGATCGTGATCGCATGCTGCACCACCTTGCCCTCGATCAGCGTGCCGACGACGTCGGCAATGCTGGAGTGCGCAATGAACTTGTACTCGCCGCTTTTGAGGTCGCCGCGCGCCTTAAGCGCGATCACGCCGCCGACGAAGACATAGGGCTGATCGATCACGCCCTCGCGTACGAGCAAATCGGAAATGTCCTTGGTGCCGAGACCGCGCGGGATGTTGACGATCTTGTCCTGGGTGAGAGGTCCCGCGGCGTCGAAGTGCTGACGGCCGAAATAGAGCGTCGCGCCCAGTGCGACGACGACGATGACGAGAAAAGTGAAGAAGGCGCTGCCGGCGATCACCAGCGGATGGCGCACGCGCTTCGACCGGCGGAGCGACGGTGGCGGCACCAGCTCAGGCTGCAGCGCAGCGCGCGGCGAGCGCGGCAGCGGCGTCTGGCCGCCGTTCGGCGGCCGCGGCGGACCGCCCGGCGTTTCCGTCACGCGCGCATTCCCCTCATCGCCACCGGACCATTCACCGTCCGCATTCTCCCCGTGATTACGGACACAAGCATCGGAGCGCCGCCCCCCGGCACTTTGCTCTCATCGCTGGTCCGCGGCACCAGAGCAAAAATAGCAGAAGCTTCCGCAGGATAGGAAGAATTATGGCGAAAGCCGGTACACGCCCGGAGCGGCTCTGTGGACGGCTGCGAGGCCTGACGGCGGCTCAGCCATCGTAGCGGCGGAAGATCAGCGAAGCGTTGGTGCCGCCGAAGCCGAACGAATTCGACAGCGCCACGTCGATGTCGCGCTTTCGGGCCTTATGCGGCACGAGATCGATCGGCGTTTCAACCGAGGGGTTGTCGAGGTTGATCGTCGGCGGCGCGACGCCGTCGCGAATGGCCAGGATCGAGAAGATCGCTTCGACCGCCCCGGCGGCGCCGAGGAGATGCCCGATACACGATTTGGTGGACGACATCGAAATCGTGCCGGCATTGTTGCCGACCAGTTTCTGCACCGCACCAAGCTCGATCTCATCGCCGAGCGGCGTCGAGGTGCCGTGTGCGTTGATGTAGTCGATATCGGCCGTAGTGATGCCGGCACGCTTAACCGCCATAGTCATGCAGCGATAGGCGCCGTCGCCGTCCGGAGCGGGCGCGGTGATGTGATAGGCGTCGCCCGACATTCCGTAACCGATAACTTCCGCATAAATCTTGGCGCCGCGCGCCTTGGCGTGCTCAAGGTCTTCCAGGACGACCGCGCCGGCGCCCTCACCCATGACGAAACCATCGCGATCCTTGTCATAGGGCCTCGAGGCGCGGGTCGGCTGGTCGTTGAACGCGGTCGAGAGTGCACGCAGTGCGGCGAACCCCGCGAGCGCCAGACGGTTGACCGGGCTCTCGGCACCGCCCGCGACCATCACGTCGGCGTCGCCGAGCGCGACCATGCGCGCTGCATCGCCGATCGCGTGTGCGCCGGTCGAGCAGGCGGTGACGACGGCGTGGTTCGGGCCTTTGAGACCGAACGCGATCGACACGAAACCGGAGGCGAGATTGATGATGCGGCCGGGAATGAAGAACGGAGAGACGCGCCGCGGCCCCTTTTCGTGCAGATCGATCGCAGTTTTGGCGATCCCCTCGATGCCACCGATGCCGGAGCCGATGAGCACGCCGGTCGCGACCTGATCCTCCTGCGTCTTGGGATGCCAGCCGGCGTCATCGAGCGCCTGTCGCGCGGCGCACATGCCGAAGATGATGAAGTCGTCGACCTTGCGCTGCTCCTTCGGCTCCATCCACTGGTCGGGGTTGAAGGTTGCGTTCGAGCCGTCGCCGCGCGGGATCACGCATGCGACCTTGGCGGCGACGTCGGACACCTCAAAGGTATCGACCTTCTTGGCGCCGCTCTCGCCCTTGATCAGGCGCGCCCATGTCGCTTCGACGCCGCAGCCGAGCGGCGTGACCATCCCCATTCCGGTGACGACGACACGTCTCATGACCGGCTCCAAACGAGATCAGCCACGCATGCGGTCATGCCTGCGCGGTCTTGATAGACGACTTGCTGCGCGCTCGACGCGCGCAGCGTTCCGGGACAGATGATCGGCGAAAGCGGCGCGGTTCTGCCGGCCTCAGCTTTTCGCATTCTTCTCGAGAAACTTCACGGCGTCGCCGACGGTGAGGATCGTCTCGGCGGCATCGTCCGGGATCTCGCACCCGAACTCCTCCTCGAACGCCATCACGAGCTCGACCGTGTCGAGGCTGTCGGCGCCGAGGTCGTCGATAAAGCTGGCCTGGTCAGTCACCTTGTCGGGCTCCACGCCCAGGTGTTCCACGACGATCTTCTTCACCCGCTCGGCAATATCACTCATCGTTCAACCTCTGCTTTTCAGATTGGGCCGCAACCGAGATTGGATTGCAGCCGGCGGTACAGCCTCGTCGTGGTGGGCCGTGGTTGAGACGACTTCCGATCGCGGACACTCCAGCGACTTCCGCGATCGGCCGCCCCAGCCGGGCCGAATTTCGGTTACCACACTTCAATTCCGTTGACTAGCGCGCAGGGACCCCGCCCGGCAAGCCTCAGAACGGCATTTTACCCCTTAAATCATGGCCATGCCGCCATTCACGTGAATGGTCTGACCGGTCACGTAGGCGGCTTCTTCAGAGGCCAGATAGACGGCCGCGGACGCGATGTCCTGCGGCGTTCCGAGGCGCCCCATCGGCACGCGCCCCATGATCGCCTCGCGCTGCTTGTCATTGAGTTTGTCGGTCATGGCGCTGGTGATGATGCCGGGAGCAATGCAGTTCGCCGTAACGTTGCGGCGTGCATATTCGGCCGCCACCGACTTCAGCATGCCCACCATGCCCGCTTTCGAAGCGGTATAATTGCCCTGTCCCGGATTGCCGGTGTATCCGACCACGGATGATATGCCGATGATGCGGCCCCAGCGCCGGCGCATCATGCGCGTCACCGCCGCGCGCGTGAGCCGGAAAGTGGCCGTCAGATTGACGGCGATCACCTTGTCCCAGTCCTCGTCCTTCAATTGAACGAAAAGATTGTCCTTGTTGACGCCGGCATTGGCGACCAGGACGTCGAGCTTCTGCATCGTCTCTTCGGCCTTGGGAACCAACGCCTCAACCTGTTCGGCATCGCCGAGGTCGCACGGCAGGACGTGAACCCGTTCGCCGAGCTCGGCGGCGAGTTTGTCGAGTGCGTCGCGGCGCGTACCTGAAATGGCAAGCGTGGCGCCTTGGCTGTGCAATGCGCGTGCGATGGCCTCGCCAATGGCGCCGGTTGCGCCCGTGACCAGCGCGGCCTTGCCCGTCAAATCGAACATCCGAAATGTCTCCCCGCTCGCGATCAGCCCTTCGCGGCCTTGTAGGCGGCAACGTCGTCCGGTGTGCCGATGGCACCGGCGGCGGCGCCTTCTGCAATACGCCTGACAAGCCCGCTCAGCACCTTACCAGCGCCGACCTCGTAGAACTGCGTGACGCCCTCCGCCGCCATATAGGCGACGCACTCGCGCCACCGAACCGTGCCGGTGACCTGCGCGACCAGCGCTTTCACGATCTCCGCGGGATCGTTCAGCGCAGTCGCCCTCACGTTCGATACGACCGGAACGACCGGCGCTTTGACCTGAACCTTCGACAGTGCGTCCGCCATCACCTCGGCAGCCGGCTGCATCAGCGCGCAATGGAACGGCGCGGAGACCGGCAGCAGCATCGCACGCTTGGCGCCCTTCGTCTTGGCGATCTCGACTGCCCGCTCGACCGCCGTCTTGTTGCCGGAGACGACAACCTGTCCACCGCCATTGTCGTTTGCCGCCTGGCAGACCTCGCCTTGTGCCGCTTCGGCGGCGACCGCTGCGGCGACCTCATAGTCGAGCCCAAGCAACGCCGCCATGGCGCCGACACCGACCGGTACGGCCTTCTGCATCGCCAGACCGCGCGTGCGCAATAGGCGCGCCGCGTCGCCGATCGTGAAGGTGCCGGCGGCGGCGAGCGCCGAGTATTCGCCCAGTGAATGACCGGCGACGAACTTGGCGTCCTTGACGAGTTTCAATCCGGCCTCGGCCTCGAGCACACGGATGACCGCGAGGGAGACGGCCATCAGCGCCGGCTGCGCGTTCTGGGTCAGGGTCAGCGTGTCCTGCGGGCCGTCGAAAATCGTCTGGCTGAGCTTTTCGTCCAGCGCCTCGTCGATCTCCGAGAAGACCTGCCGGGCCGCGGCGAAGCCATCGGCGAGGGCTTTGCCCATGCCCACCATCTGGCTGCCCTGCCCTGGAAATACGAACGCGACCGCCATGCTCGCCCTTTGCGACTCTCAGCGATTTCGGGAAATCCGGGGCGAAAGACACCGCGTTCCCGCCGCTGTCAAGCGAACGCGGGTATCTGGTAACCAGACGACAATACTCACCCGCTTAATGTTTCGGCTTAGGTTCAGAAGGCGAAACCATGGCCAGGGTGGTCACCGAGGCGGATCTGGCGCGGGCGCGCACCGATCCCGCTTTCCGCCACCACCTGATGGCGCAGAGCCTGGAAGCCCTCATTGCGGCGCTGCACCGCGCCCGCCAAGGCCAATTCCGTCCGGAGACCGTCCGCCAGATGCGGGAAGGTACCGACCTCGCGGTCGAATTGGCCGACCGGCTCCAGCAGATCAAGGATGATTACGGCCTCAACGATCAAGGCCCGAAGGTGGCCTGACCGTCCCTGTCTGCCTTGCAATCACGCGAAAAACCCCTATAACGCGCGCACTCCGTCGAGGCTGGTTGGGAGCTGAACGGACGGCCGGAAACATGACCCTCGGTCATGAATCAAGCATGCCCCTCGGTCATGCGTGAAGCATGACCCTCGGTCATGAATCAAGCATGGCCCTAGGTCATGCGTGAAACATGACCCTCGGTCATGAATCCGGCAGGGCCTGACAGCCCGGCGTCCCGTGTTCCCGCCTTCTGAGCATTCGAGCCTTTCCCGAAGGGCTCGAGGGGCTAGGCGCCAGCGTCGAGGACACGGGCCGATCAACAGGAAAGGCATTTCATGCCCCTCTACGAACACGTCTTTTTGACGCGCCAGGATCTGAGCGCGCAGCAGATTGAAGACCTCACCAACCAGTTCTCCGGCGTCGTCACCCAGTCGGGCGGCAAGGTCACCAAGACCGAATATTGGGGACTGAAGTCCCTCTCCTACCGCATCAACAAGAACCGCAAGGCGCACATCACCCTGCTCAACGTCGATGCGCCGTCCGCGGCGGTCACCGAGATCGAGCGCCAGGAACGCCTGCACGAAGACGTGCTGCGCTATCTGACCATTCGCGTCGACGAGCTCGAGGAAGGCCCTTCGGCGATGATGCGCAAGTCGGACCGCGACCGCGACGAGCGCGGTGACCGCGGCGGCCGCTTCGGCGACCGCGACCGTGGTGGCGACCGCGGCGAGCGCCGCCCGCGCCGCGACGACGACGCCCCGACCGGTTCGCAGGAGTAAAGAGCGATGGCATTTGCATCCCAAGGCGGCGCGCGCCGTCCATTCTTCCGCCGCCGCAAGACCTGCCCGTTCTCGGGCGCCAATGCGCCGAAGATCGACTACAAGGACGTCAAGCTCTTGCAGCGTTACGTCTCCGAGCGCGGCAAGATCGTGCCGAGCCGCATCACCGCGGTCTCGGCCAAGAAGCAGCGCGAGCTCGCCCAGGCGATCAAGCGCGCCCGCTTCCTCGGCCTGTTGCCTTACGTGATCAGCTAAGCCGATCAGCGCAATTCCTCCTCGCGCTGAGGAGCAGATAACGAGGCTTTCGGGACTCCCCGGGAGCCGATGGTTGGGGCGGACCTATCGATCCGTCTCTAACCGCAGCTCGGAAACGAGAGCGGGACAGCTCGTGATGATGCAGTTCGGACTCGTCGGGATTGGTGCGGGCGCCGCGGCGGCTTTGCTGTTCGCTTCGGTGACGTCCGGCTCGTTCCTGTCCGTCTTCCTCTTCTATCTCGCGCCCTTGCCCGTCATGATCGCGGGCCTCGGCTGGAGCCATTGGGCCGCGATGGTCGCCGCGCTGACCGGCTCGCTCGCCGTTGGCGCGATCTTCGGCGGCGTATTCTTCTTTGCCTTCATCGCCGGCATCGGAGTGCCGGCCTGGTGGCTAACCTATCTGAGCGCGCTGGCGCGGCCCGTACCGGCAGGTGCAGAAGGCGGCCAAGCCTCCCTCGAATGGTATCCGCCCGGACGGCTGGTCCTGTGGGCCGCAGCGCTCGGGGCGCTTGTCGTTATCGTTGCCATCCCCAAATTCGGTTGGGATGCCGAGAGCTTCCGCTCGGGGCTGACGGCCGCGCTGTCGCGCATGATCCGCGCCGAGGGCACCGCCGGCGAGACCGGCGTTCCGAGCACGAGCCGCCTGATCGAATTGCTGGTGACGGTGGTGCCGGTGGCGGCGGGCGTGATCGCCACCGTGACCAATGTCGTCAATCTCTGGCTCGCCGGCCGCGTCGTGAAATTCTCCAACCGGCTGGCGCACCCTTGGCCTGACGTGCCGGCGATGAGCTTCCCGCCGCTTTCGGCCGCGGCCCTCGGCGCGGCCGTCGCGCTCAGCTTCACCGGCGGCATCGTTGCCGTCGCCGCCTCGATCGTCGCCGCGAGCCTGACCGTCGCTTATGGAGTGCTCGGCTTCGCCGTCCTGCACACCGTGACGCGCGGACAGGCGAGCCGTCCATTTCTCCTAGGCGGCATTTACGCGTCGGTCATCGTATTCGGCTGGCCGGTGCTGATGCTTGCCTTGCTCGGTCTCGTCGAGACTTTCTTCGGCGTGCGCTCGCGCATCACGGCGCGCCGGGGCCGCCCAACGGTTTGAAAATTTCGCGCAACACGAACAGTCAGATGAAGGAGTAACGACAATGGAAGTGATCTTGTTGGAACGCGTCGGCAGGCTCGGCCAGATGGGCGAGACGGTGCGCGTGAAAGACGGCTTTGCCCGCAATTTCCTGCTGCCTCGCGGCAAGGCGCTGCGCGCTACCGCCGAGAACAAGAAGAACTTCGAGGGCATGCGCGCCGATCTCGAGAAGCGCAATCTCGAGGCCAAAGGTGATGCGGGCAAGCTTGCCTCGAAGGTCGACGGCAAGAGCTTCGTCGTACTGCGCCAGGCGAGCGAAACCGGCCAGTTGTTCGGCTCCGTCACCACGCGCGATATCGCCCGGCTGATCGCCGAGGACGGCTCCGAGATCGCCAAGGGTCAGGTCGCTATCAACGCTCCGATCAAGTCGATCGGTCAGTACAAGGTGCCGATCGCGCTGCATCCGGAAATCGAGGTGTCGGTCACCGTCATCGTGGCCCGCAGCGCCGACGAGGCCGAGCGCATCAAGCGCGGCGAGGATGTGACGGTGCGTCGCAGCGACGAGGAAGAGGAAGCCGCGGCGGCCGTCGCCAAGGCGGAGACATTCTTCGAGCAGCCGCAAGAGGAGGGTGAAGCCGCCCCGGCCACCGAAGAGGCTGCGGTCGAGAAGTAATCGCTACGCGAGGAGCGCCGGGCCGGCAGCGACCGGTCCGGCGCTCCTCGCGCCACGGCTCAGCCGCGAACCGCGGCACCGGTCATATGGGCGGCATTGCCGCCCTCTTTCTTTTCTTGCTTCTTTTCCGGTTTCTTGTCTGGCGGTTTCGGGCCGGACTTCTGCTCCGGCTTCTTCTCGTCGGTCTTCTTGTCGTCCTGCTTTGACTCGGACGGCTTTGACTCGGACGGCTTGCCGTCCTTGGCGTCAGGCTTGGTTTCCTTCTTTTTGTCGGTCCGGACCTTTTTCTTGGCCGCAGGACGGTCGGCCCCACCGCCGCCCACCGTCTTCAGATAGGCCGAGATCGCCGCCGCCGATTCACGGCCCGACGTGTAGTGCTCGCGCAGAAAGCTATCGAGCCCGAACAGGCCGCCTCCGCTCTTGTTCAGCGCCTGAGGCGATTTGTGACAGATTGCGCAGTTGGACGCGTAAAGTTGGGCACCCGACTTACCCGCGTCCAGATTTTCCTGCGCGGCCGCTGGGCCGGCGAGCATCACCGCCGCCGATAGCAAGCCCGCACCCGTCGCCGCCAAGCGCATCCACGATGTCATCTCGTCATTCCCTTGCTTCCGCGTACCAGCGGGCACCACTGCGTCATTGATCCCGCCCGGCCAGCCGACGCAAGCCAACCAACCCTATTGATGACCGGCCGGAACTTTGTTCAAATAACGCCGTTTGAACGAGAGTAGGCAAGGGCGTTACCTGCCGGGGACGATGTCTTCCGTATAGCGCCGTTACAGCGAGTGATGGAGGCGGCCGATGGACCGGTTGCTTCGAATTCTGTTGAGAACCTATTTGCGGCGGGGCGACTTCACGCTCACCACGTCGCACGGCGAGACATTTACTCTCGGCGACGGCACGGGCACTCCGGTTGCAGTGCGCCTGACATCGCCCGCAGCCGAATGGGGCCTTCTCCTCGACCCGGAGCTCAAGCTCGGCGAAGCCTATATGGACGGCACTTTCGTCGTCGAACGGGGCACGATCGCCGACGTGCTCGAAGTGGCGCTCGGGCAGACGTCGGAACTGCCGCAATGGGCCCGGCCGCAGTGGCTCTGGCGTTACGTCAGCCGGCGGCTGGCGCAGTTCAATCCGCGCAAGCGCTCGCGCCAAAATGTCGCACACCATTACGATCTCGACGGCCGGCTCTACTCGCTGTTCCTCGATGCCGACCGGCAATATAGCTGCGCTTATTTCGAAAGCCCGGACGCATCGCTCGACGATGCCCAGCTCGCCAAGAAGCGCCATCTCGCCGCCAAGCTGTTGCTCGGGCGCGGCAAGAGGGTGCTCGACATCGGCTGCGGCTGGGGCGGGCTCGGCCTCTACCTCGCTGAGATGATCGGCGCCGACGTCACCGGCGTCACTCTCTCGCAGGAGCAGTTCGGCATCGCCAATTCGCGCGCCGCGGAGAAGGGGCTGTCCGACCGCGCCCGCTTCAACTTGCAGGACTACCGCGACATCAAAGGCCCGTTCGACCGTATCGTCTCGGTCGGCATGTTCGAGCACGTCGGGGTCGGCCATTATCCCGAATTCTTCCGCAAGGCGGCCGAACTGCTCGCCGACGACGGCGTCATGGTATTGCACTCGATCTGCCGTTCGGAAGGTCCCGGCATCACCAATCCCTGGATCGCCAAGTACATCTTCCCCGGCGGCTACATCCCGGCTTTGTCGGAGGTGCTGCCGCAGATCGAGAAGGCAGGCCTTCTCGTCACCGACATCGAGATTCTGCGTTTGCACTACGCGGAGACGCTCAAAGCCTGGCGCGAGCGCTTCCTCGCCCACCGCGACGACGTCGAGCGCATCTACGACCAGCGCTTCGTGCGCATGTGGGAGTTCTATTTGGCGGCTTCGGAAATGTCGTTCCGCAAGCAGAACATGATGAACTTCCAGATCCAGATTACGAAACGGCAGCAAGTCACGCCGATGACGCGCGATTACATCGCCCACGAGGAGCAGCGGCTGCGCACGGTCGAGGGTCGCAGCCGGGCGCCGCT
>DATCFB010000070.1:0-4623 GCA_036509755.1 Pseudolabrys sp.
AAAAAGCCCGCCGAGCCGCGGCGGACTTCTCATGCCTCGCGCGCCGTCCGCGGCGGGGCTCCTGCATCGAAAGCGGTGGCCAGCCGGAAACCGGTGGCCCCCGAAGGAGTAGTGCCCGGAATGGCTATCAATAAGAAGACCACCCAGCGCCAAGGCTTCAAGACCGGCGAGTTCATCGTCTATCCCGCGCACGGGGTCGGCCAGATCGTTGCCATCGAAGAGCAGGAGATCGCCGGGGCAAAGCTCGAATTGTTCGTCATCAACTTCATCAAGGACAAGATGACGCTGCGCGTCCCGACCGCCAAGATCGTGTCGGTGGGCATGCGCAAGCTCGCCGAGCCGCCGCTGGTGAAGAGGGCGCTGGAGACGCTGAAGGGCCGCGCCCGCATCAAGCGCACCATGTGGTCACGCCGCGCGCAGGAATACGAAGCCAAGATCAACTCCGGCGACATCGTCGCCATCGCCGAGGTGGTGCGCGACCTGTACCGCTCGGACACGCAGCCGGAGCAGTCCTATTCGGAGCGCCAGCTTTACGAAGCCGCGCTCGATCGTCTGTCGCGTGAGATCGCGGCGGTGCAAAAGGTGACCGAGACCGAGGCGGTCAAGGAGATCGAGGCGTCGCTCGCCAAGGGTCCGCGCCGCGGCCCGAAGCCGGCCGATGAGGCGGCGGCCGAAGAAGGCGCCGTCGAGGAAGAGGCGGCCTGAAAAGGCTCCCACTAAACGAGATACGAAAGCCCGGTGGCAACGCCGGGCTTTTTTGTTAGCGGCCGTCTGTATCGCTGCCGAATCTTGCGCCCTTCGGGGAGACGCACCTCACCGGCGCGTGATGGCCTTGCCCTCGAAAATCCAAATTGCGTCACACTTGGTTCCCACATTCATGGAGGCGGCGGCCTTAATACAAGGAGCGACAGCACATGAAAGTCGGCGAATTCCTCCAGCTATCCCACCAGCGCCTGGTCACCTGCATCCCCGACCACGCGCTCAACGACGTCGCCAAGCTGATGTACACCAACAACATCGGCGCGTTGCCTGTCTGCGAGCTGAACGATCGCATGGTCGGCATCGTCTCCGAGCGCGATCTCGTCCGCGCCTTCGCGCGTAACGATGTCACCGAATTGAAGTACCTGCGCGCCCGCGACGTAATGACGACGCGCGTCATGGTCTGCACTGCCGACGACACGATGCAGCACGCGCAGGAAGTCATGCGCGAAAACAAATTCCGTCATCTGCCCGTGGCGGAGAGCGGCCATGTCAAAGGCATGCTGTCGCTGCGCGACACGATGGCGACGCGGCTGGCCGAGACCGAGGAAGAAAAGAACGTGCTGCGTGACGTCGTGCTGGCGACCCGCGGCCGCTAAGGCCTGCAAGCCGTCGTTGCAGGTTACATGGCGACGACCGTCGATTGAGAAGCGCTCTGTTGACTGCGCCCATGAAGCCGCCAGCCGGCCGCCGTCCGGTTCCCTAGGAACGAACACTGCGTTCGCAGCATTTCATAGCGATGGCGAGATCGATGACCCGGCCGCGGTGGAACCGCTATCGTGTCCATTCATGCATCTGCGCCCACAACAGGAGGACGACATGAAAGCGACTATTCTAATCGCCGGCGCGCTGTGCGTATCGTTCGCCGGCGCCGCCGTGGCCGACGAATACTACGTGGTCCAAAATCCCACGACGCATCGCTGCACCATCGTCACTGAGCATCCCAAGTCCGATATGGTGGTGACGCAGATCGGCCCGATCGCCTTCGCTACGCGGGACGAGGCCGAAGGCCGTCTCAAGCAGACGAAAATCTGCACCGACACGACGACCGGCAGCGGCGGCACCGTGATCCGCGAAAAGGACATGGACAAGGATTGACGCACTGCAATTGGACAAAGAGCGGCCGCTGTCGCTGCGCTCGTTGCTCTGCCAAAGCTCTCTTGTATGGCGGGATTACTCGCGTCCGATGCCGCGCAGGCGGATGACGCGGCCGCTGGTGCCGATCCGCATCTGCGCTATCGTCGCGGCCAGCTCGGCCTGCGTAAAGGGCTTCGATAGCCTTGGCAGGTCGCCGCCGCTGCCGGGCTCTATCTCCGCATAGCCGGTGGTGATGAGGATCGGCAGTTCCGGCCAGTTCTGCGTGATCGCTGCGGCCAATTGAATCCCCGTCATCCGCGGCATGACCTGGTCGGTAATGACGAGATCGACCGCAGTGCCACGGTGCAGGAGCTCCATCGCCTGCGGCCCGGAAACCGCTCGCACGCAGGTATGGCCGAGATCCTCCAGCATGGCGCTCGTGTTGGTCAGCACCAACGGATCGTCGTCGACTGCGAGCACCGTCAGCGAGACCCGCGCGGCCGGAGCTTCGATGCGCGGCTGTTCTGCTTGCTCGAATTCGGCCGACGGCTGCGCCACCCGCAGCCACAGTTCCGCGGTCGACCCTTCGCCTTCGCGACTGTTCAGGACGAAGCGGCCGCCGCTCTGCTGCGCCAAACCATGCACCATCGACAGGCCGAGACCCGTGCCCTTGCCCGGCTCCTTGGTCGTGAAGAATGGCTCCATCGCGCGCCGCAGCGTCGCCTGGTCCATACCGACGCCGGTGTCGCTGACACAGATGCGCACGTATCCGTCGTTCGCGTCGGGCGGGACTTCTTCGCCTTCGGTCCGGTCTTCATGCGCCGAGATGACGATCTGCCCGCCCTCGGGCATGGCGTCGCGTGCGTTCACGGCAAGATTGAGCAACGCCATTTCGAGCTGGTTGGCGTCGGCCCAGACCGGCGGTAAGGCGAGCGGAAACCGCGTCTCGATCGACACCGAGGGGCCGAGCGAACGTTGCAGAAGCTCGGTCATCCCGCGCACCAGATCGGGAATGTCGACCGCTTCTTGCCTGAGCTCCTGACGGCGTGCGAAGGCGAGCATGCGCCTGGTCAGCGCTGCTCCGCGTTGCGCGCCCTGGATCGCGTTATCCAGCAGCTTGAGGATCTTCGAATCTTCCGGCACGCGCTTGCGCACAAGCTCGAGGCTGCCGAGCACGGCCATCAGCAGATTGTTGAAATCATGCGCGATGCCGCCGGTGAGCTGGCCGATCGCTTCCATCTTCTGCGACTGCATCAGGGCCTCGCGCGTCTGCTCGAGCCTTTGTTGCGCCTCGCGCCGCTCGGTGATGTCGCGCGTGATCTTGGCGAAGCCGAGCAGCGCGCCCTCATCGTCGCGGATCGTGTCGATGATGACGTGCGCGAAGAAGTGCGTGCCGTCCTTGCGCACGCGCCAAGCTTCCCTCTCGTAGCGGCCCTCTTTCAGAGCCGTATCGAGCGCGAGCTGCGGTACGCCCTGCTCGCGCTCCTCCTCGGTGTAGAACGTCGAGAAGTGCCGGCCGATGATCTCCTCCGGCGCGTAGCCTTTGATGCGCTCGGCGCCGAGATTCCAGTTGGTAACGTGGCCTTCCTTGTCCAGCATGTAGATGGCGTAGTCGGTGACGCCCTGCACGAGCAGGCGGAACTGCTCCTGGCTGCGCCGCAGCGCTTGCTCGGCCGCGCGCCGCTCGGTCAGGTCGCGCGTGATCTTGGCGAAGCCGAGGATCTCGCCGGACTTTGCGCGGATCGGATCGATGACGACGTAGGCCCAGAAGCGCGTGCCGTCCTTGCGCACACGCCAGCCTTCGTGCTCGAACTTGCCCTCGCGCGCGGCGGTCTCGAGCGCGCGCTTCGGCAGGTCGGACTTGCGGTCTTCCTCGGTGTAAAAGCGCGAGAAGTGCTGACCGACGATCTCGTCGGCCGTATAGCCCTTGAATCGATGCGCGCCGGGGTTCCAGCTCGTGACGATGCCGGTCGGATCGAGCATATAGATCGCGTAGTCGGTGACGGCTTCGATCAGGAGCCGATAGCGGCCGTCGTCGCTCGCCGCATTCTCCAAGCGTGTTGGATTATCTATGCCCCCGCTCACAACTACGCCTTTACTCCTCGACGGCTGAGATAACCATCGGAACGGCAAAAGGTTTCGGCTGCGACACGAGCGGTATTGGGACCGTTGCAAAAATGTTCATGTCGCAGTGCAATACGGAGGCTTGCTGCCATCGCGCGGCTGCGGGAAACTCCGGAACAAAGCGCCGCAGTTCCCGTTCGCGATGGGGACTGCGATCCTTGGCCTCGTACGAGCGATGCGGGCACCGCCTGCTGCGGCTCGCTGCGGAGACGATCGAATGAGCTTCGACCCGGTCTGGCTGTCGCGCCTGCAATGGGCCTGGGTCATCGCCTGGCACATCCTGCTTCCGGCCTTCACGGTCGGCCTCGCCTCCTACATCGCCGTGCTGGAGGGCTTCTATTTCTTCACGAAGAACGACATCTGGTTCCGCATGTCCGGCTTCTGGACGCGCGTCTTCGCCGTCTCGTTCGGCATGGGCGTCGTGTCCGGCATCATCATGCCGTTCCAGTTCGGCACCAATTGGAGCCGCTTCACCGATGCGACCGCCGATGTCCTCTCGCCGCTGATGGCCTATGAGGGCCTGATGGCCTTCTTCCTCGAGGCCTCGTTCCTCGGCGTGCTGCTGTTCGGGCGCAAGCTGGTGCCGAGCTGGGCGCATTTCTTCGCCGCCGTCATGGTCGCGTTCGGCACGCTTCTGTCGTCGTTCTGGATTCTCGCGACCAA
>DATCFB010000071.1:0-2663 GCA_036509755.1 Pseudolabrys sp.
CGTCCAGTCGATCCGCTTGATCGGATAAGCGCCTGCCACCATGTCGTGGCCGCTCGACAGAAGGCGCAAGACCTCGCTCGGCTCAAAGCCGATGTCGGCATCGATAAACAGCAGGTGCGTGGCCGTCGGATCGTCGAGGAAGGCAGCCACGATGTTGGCGCGCGCGCGCGTAATTAGCGCGTCGCCGTCGCGGAGCTGGATCTTGAGATTGATCCCGGCGACATCGCGTAACGCCGTCTGCAGCTTGAACATCGAGGCGAAGTAAAGCGTCGAAACCTGGCCTCCGAAGCAAGGCGTACCCACGACCAAATTGATTTTCTCGGACATTAAGCGAACCTATCGATTCCGGGCCGGTCCGGCGGCGAGATGCGCCTGACAACGCCTCGCTCGGCCATCCGCAGCCAATTGAGATTTCGCTACCGAACGCAACTGACGATCGCCAGAGCCACCAATCAAAGACTGGCGTGCGCGTAGGCCTTCAGCTTCTCGCGGTGCCGCTCGACCGGAAACGAGATCCAGGCGCGATCGCGCAGATGCGGCACGCGCATCACATCGACGGTCTCGGTGAGCTTGCCCAGATAATAAAGCTCTTCCTTCGTCTGTACGTTGAAAGCCGCAAACCGACGCTGACCGTCGCGGAAATCCGCATCGGAGATCGCCGCGTCGAAGCGGCGCTTCCAGCCGGAGTTCTGCGGGGTCACGTCGAGCCCCGCGCCCTCCCCGAACGGCACCTTGCCGCGGTCGCGGATGCTCGTCGGCAGTTGCTCCGGATAGAGATCGTAGACCTCGCGCAACGGCATCTTGCCGCTCGGCAAGCCGTTGACCTTGTGCACCAGCGCGGACGGCTCGAGGCCGAGCGCGTAGTTGACCACAGCCGGATCGAGATAGGGCTCGCGCATCTCGACCTGATGATACATTGCGCAGCGGTCGACGCGTTGAAGGCTGACGCGGTGCATCAGACCGAGGCATTCGTCGCGGATCGCTCGCGCCTGCGAGTCATTCTCCCCGAAGGCGATCTCGAGCGGCGGATAGCCGCAGAACAACTCGTCCGCCCCCTCCCCGCACAGCGCGACACGGAATCCATCGTCATGCATGCGCTCCGCCGCCAGCAGCGAGCAGACGGCGCCGCGCACGAGGTTGGGCTCGAAAGATTCGGTGACGGCGACGACGCGGTCGATCTGCTCGAACACCGCGTCGCTTTCCGGATCGAACGGCACGATGCGCAGGTCGAAGCCGGTCTGCGCCGCGTAATCGGCGGCGTAGCGAAAGTCCGGCGCATGCACGTTGCCGACGAAATAGCCCGGCGCTTCGGGCCGGAACTGGCGCGCATAATGAGCGACCAGCGTGCTGTCGATGCCGCCGCTGAACAGGATCGCGACCGGCAATCCCGGTGGCAGCCGCGTGCGGACCGCCTCGGACAGGATGTAGTCGAGGGCCTCGGGGGTAGCATCGGCGGCTTCGCCGCTCGGCGGGAACACCGGCGACTTGAAGCGGCCGCAGGTCGTGCGCGACAACGCATAACCCGGCGGCAGCAGCATCACCTGATGCGCCTCGACGCTATCGAGTAATGGCTTCATCTCCGAGCAGAAGACGAAGCCCTGCCCCGCCTGCACCACATAGAGCGGCTTGACCCCGAAGGGGTCGCGCGCAGCCAGGAATTCGCCGGTCGCAAGATCGAGCGCGACGAAGGCATACATGCCGTTGAGCCGCTCGAGCGCGCCGCGGCCCCACACCTGGAGCGCATTGGCCAGCAACTCGGTATCGGATTCAGTGCGGAACGGCACCCCAAGTCCCATCAGCTCGACGCGCAGATCCTCATGATTGTAGATCTCGCCATTGAACGAGACGGCCAGTTGCGCGTCGAAGGACTGCTGCGGTTGGGCCGCATGGTCGGCGTCGACGATGCGCAGCCGCCGGGTGGCCATGGCGATGTCCGGCCGGGGCCGCAGGACCGGGTCTGAGATGTCGCCGCGATGCAGGATGCCACCGATCAGCCTAGTGACGAGGGTCTCCGCCTCGGGCCAATTTATGGCGACCGCGATCCCGCACATGGGCAATCCCTTCGTCCCCGACCGCCGGTTCGGTCCGACGGCCTCCGTGCCCCGAAAGGCGGAAACGAAGCGGTTCGCGCGTTCAGGGTTCCTTCACCATATTTTCCAATGTGTGAAGTAAGGATTAACCGCCGCTTACGAGGCGGCTGCCGCGGCGGGGTGGAAGGCCAGGGACAGGCCGTTCATGCAGTAGCGCAGGCCGGTCGGCCGCGGCCCGTCGTTGAAAACGTGCCCGAGATGGCCGATGCAGCGGGCGCAATGCACCTCGGTGCGCTTCATGAAGAACGAGCGGTCGGTATGCGTCTCCACCGCCGCCGGCAGCGGCTCATAGAAGCTCGGCCAGCCGGTGCCGCTGTCAAATTTCGTGTCGGACGAGTACAGCGGCAGGTCGCAGCCGGCGCAGGCGAAGGTGCCCTTGCGCTTCTCGTGATCGAGCGGGCTGGAGCCGGCCCGTTCGGTACCATGGCCGCGCAGGATATCGAATTGCGCGGGAGTCAGCCGTTTGCGCCATTCGGCGTCCGACAGGGTCTTGAAATCGATGGCGTCGGTAGTCGTCATGTCCTTGGCCCTTCCGCGTCCATTGACGAACGCCAGCGCAGCGAATGCGGCAGC
>DATCFB010000072.1:0-4042 GCA_036509755.1 Pseudolabrys sp.
TAGGGCTGGCCGTCGAGCCCGACCGCCTGCGACATTTCCTCGCCGGGGTTGTGATAGGTGTAGAGTTGCACCTGCGCCGCCGGGCATTCGCGCTGGCAGACCTGCGCGTCTTCCTGGAAGCGATCCGGCGTGGTGGCGTAGGAAACCGGGAAATAATAGCCGTCGCACAGCCGGACGCACACCGTGCGGTAGGTGCCGCCCGCCTGCTGCTGCGGTGCGCCGATGATGGCGCCGCTTTCGTTGCCGGGTGCGCCGAACAGGCGCTCCAAGAAACCACCGCCTTGCTGCCCCTGCACTGAAGCCGACCGGTATTGCGGCCCGCAATTGTTCTGGCCGAGCGCGATCAGCAGCGACTGACGCTGCGCCGCGCGCTCGGTATTGCCGCCCTGCGACTGCTCGAGCTGCATCTGGAGCCGGTCGAGCGTGTTGCGCGCCTGGTCGATCTGGCGGTTGAGGCCGCCGCATTGCGGCGGAGGATTGGAAAAGATCGAGAAGAAGCCGGACCGCTCGCAGCCCATCTGACGGGCTTGCGACACCATGCGGTCGACCTGGTATTGCTGGCGGTGCACGGCGTCGTCGGCCCGCCGGATCTGGTCGGCGCGGGCCGGATCGCTGTCACCGCGATCGAGCGACGTAAGCTGCGCGACAAGCGCCTGGCAGCTCGGGCTCGGCGCCTGCGCCAATGCGGCAGCCGATGTGGCCAGCGCGAGCGCGGCGGCGATGGCGGTCGTGGTGAGTCCCCTCATGAGCGGCACCTTAGCCGGTGAATTGTGGCACGGGGAGGTCATGCCGGCCGGGCCCGCGCGCTTTCCGCCCTCAGGTTCCAGATCACCCCGGAGATGATGATCAGGGCGCCGATCAGCACGAAGACGTCGAGACTTTCGCTGTAGAACGCCCAGCCGACCACGGCGATCAGCGGGATGCGCATGAAATCGAGCGGCACGACCAGAGTGGCGTCGCCGGCGCGGAAGGCGTTGCTCAGGCAGTAATGCGATGTCGCGCCGCCGATGCCGAGCCCGATTGCCGGCGCGATATTATGCGCCTGAAAATGCGCGAAGGCGGTCAGGTCGCTGCCGATCAGCGACAACGGAAACTGGATCACCGCCATCCAGAACACGATACCGAAGGTGCTCTCGGTCGCCGTCAGCTTCTTTGTGGCGATCATGGTGATGGCGTAGCCGAATGCCGCCGCCAGCACGAGAAAGGCGGCCGGATTGATGCTGGCGATGCCTGGCCGCAGGATGACGAGCACACCGATGAGGCCGAGCACCACGACGCCAAGGCGGCTCTTCGTCATCTTTTCGCTCAGCAGCCAGACCGCGAGCAGCGCCGTCCACGCCGGCATGGTGAATTCGAGCGAGAACACCATGGCGAGCGGCAGCATCGTCAGCGCATAGGCCCAGGCGAACTGCGACACATAGTGCACGACGTTGCGCAGCAAATTGAGCTTCATGCGCCGCGGCCGCGCATACGGGCGCAGTTTCGGACGCACGAGCAGCAGCACGATCATGAGCATCAGCACCGCGCCGCTGCGGATCGCCAGGATCTCGAAGATCGTCAGACCGCCGCGCGACAATTCGCGGATCGACACCGCCATCAGCGAGAATGACAGCAGTGCGCCTGTCATCCACAGCACGACGCGAACGATATTGTTGAGGGGCGTGGCGCTCACGGGGCGTGCGGAGGGGTTGTGACGGGGAGGGCGAAGGCGCGGGCGACGTCTATTCGGCGTCGGGCTGGTTTTCCGGCTGCGCTTTGTCGAAGGCGGGAAGCTTGAGGCAGGCAGTCTCGACCGCGACGATCTTCGGGAAGGCCTCGAGCGGCACCTTCAGCCGGCGCGCATTGAACACCTGCGGGATGAGGCAGATGTCGGCGAGCGTCACATGCGCGCCGCAGGCATAGGGCGCAGGCTTGATCATCGCCTCGATCGCCTTGAAGCCCTCGATCACCCAGTGATGATACCAGGCGTCGATGTCGGGCTGTTCATGCTTGAGCGTGCGCTTCAAATACTGGAGCGCGATGAGATTGTTCAGAGGATGGATGTCGCAGGCCACCATTTGCGCGACGGCGCGCACCTTGGCGCGGGCGAGCGCGTCCGCCGGCAGGAACGGTGGCTCCGGCTCGATCTCGTCGAGATATTCGACGATCGCCAGCGACTGCGTCAGCACTTCGCCGCTCGATAGCTTCAGCGCCGGCACGCGCTCTTGCGGATTGATCGCGTGAAAGTCCGGCTGATGCTGCTGGCCGCCTTCCTTGGTGAGATGGATCGCCACCATCTCGTAGGGCAGGCCCTTGAGATTGAGCGCGATGCGTACGCGGTAGGCGGCGGACGAGCGGAAATAGGTATACAGCTTCACGAGTGAGAATCCCGGCGGCGGTCCCGCAATCTAGCGGGGACGGCGTTGATTCGCGATATCGGCGACAAGCTCGCCGCATCGTTGTGTGAGCTTCTTCAGCGCGCGGTCGAGCGCGGCGCGGTCGCCGGCATCGATGCTGTCGAGCAGGCGGTCGGCGAAGCGCGTCGCGATTGGCGCCAACTCGTCGTACATCTCGCGGCCGGCAGGCGTGAGCGAGAGGAACGCCTCGCGCATATCGTCGCGGTTCGCCTTGCGGCCGATGAGCTTTCGCTTCTCGAGCAGCGCCACGGCGCGCGAGACCTTCGTCTTGTGCATGCAGCTATGCGCGCCGATCGCCTTCGCCGTCATCATCCCGAACTGACCGAGGGTGACGAGGACGCGCCATTCCGGCACGCCGATGCGATAGCGCTCGGCGTAGATGCGCGACAGCGCGGTCGAGACGAGGTTGGAGCAGACGTTGAACCGGTAGGGCAGGAAATCCTCGAGCCTGAGCGCCGGTTCCATCGCCTCGGCCACGCGCTCGGCAGTGTCGTCGATCATCGCCACCCGCGTGCCCCCCGCTGCGGGCATTGGCGCCGCCCGCCGTTGCGTATGGCCTCGACTCTCGCCGATGTTGCGACCGGGCGCAACGAATTTGCAAAGCGGTTTCAAATCACTGGAATTGCCGACGAAACCGAGAGTCATTCGGCGTTTTCGGAGCCGTGACCGTGGACCTCGGTAACTTGGTTGCGTCGGCAACTAATATCGGTAGGGGTGCTGAGCGGAGCGAAGCCCACGTGCTGATTGCCATTTTGCGATAGCGCCGCGCGTGGGCACGTCACGCGTCGCGCGCCTTTTGTCCACCTTATAATTTGAGAATCTCAGTCTTCGAGGCGAGCCGTCAGGCGCGCTCTTGAGGACAACGGCGCGTCGACTACTTCGTGCAGACGATGGCGACGAGGTTGTCGCAGCGGCCATTCTTGCAGCCGCCGGAAGTATCGGCCGGAATGGCGCCGGTGATCTCGTCGCGGTCGACCTTGTGGTAGGTCGTGGCCTGCGCGAACTGGTGCGACTGGCAGTAGGAATTGGCGGCGGCGCGGCCGCAGTGCTCGCCATTGGCCAGGCAGCGGTCGACGCCGTAACCGTCGGCATCGTTCGGAATGATGAACATTCGCCGGTCGCTCTGCGACGCATGGGCGACCGAAAGAAGCGACAGACCGAGAAGGGCGGCCAGAATGGTCCGCATGAGACGTCGTCCGATGTCAAAAACGGCGCTGGCAGGCGCCCCGAAGGGAAGGATGGAGGGAAAAGCTTAAGCTCCGCTTAACCCTGAGGACGGCGGGAGATAGGGGCGGCGAACGGCCGAATTGCGGCAGGTCCGGGGCCCGGAATGGCCGAGGCCGGTACTTGACGGCGCGCCGTCCGCAACCCATTGTGCCGCCGAAATGTACGGCCTCGAAACCATCGGCGGCATCTGCCGCATTATTATTCGCTAGCGACCATCGCTGGCTCGGCCGTCTATTCTCTCATCTCTGAGACCCTGACAGACGCCCGGCCAGCGCCGTCGACGGGTATTGTCTCATGGCTGCCGAGTTGAAGCTCTACGACACGCTGACGCGCGAGAAGCGGGTGTTCCAGCCTTTGGATCCCGCCAGCGTGCGCATGTATGTGTGCGGGCCGACGGTCTACGACTTCGCCCACATTGG
>DATCFB010000073.1:0-3190 GCA_036509755.1 Pseudolabrys sp.
ACCGACGCCGACATCGCGCACGCGCCGGATTCGCTGTCCTGGCTCGTCGCCAAGGCGATGCAGGACGGCACCGTGCTGACCTCGTTCATGGCGAAGCTGCGCTGCGAGAGTCTTGCCGAGCGGAGCCATGTGCCGGCCTTCATCTACTTCTTCGAGATGCTCTATCCATTTTCCTGGGTCCGGCAGCCCAAGGCGCAAACAGCCGCGGCGGCCGGTGGTTGCGTGCTGCTGAAAGCGGATGCGCTGCGCCAAGCCGGTGGCATCGAGTCGATCCGCAATGCGCTGATCGACGACTGCTCGCTGGCGCGCCGGCTCAAGGCGGTCGGTCCGATCTGGCTCGGCCTGACCGATCGCGCGCGCAGTATCCGCGCCTACGATAGTTTCGCCGACGTGCGGCAGATGATCTCGCGCTCCGCCTACGCGCAGCTCAATTATTCGCCGCTATTGCTCGCCGGAACGATGATCGGGATGGGCATCACCTATCTCGCTGCGCCGCTGCTCGCGATCTTCGCGCATGGCTGGCCGCAAGTCGTCGGCCTCGCGGTTTGGGCGGCGATGGCGCTGTCCTTCCTGCCGACGCTGCGCTTCTATCGCCTGTCGCCGTTATGGGGTATCGCTCTGCCCGGTATCGCCATGTTGTACGCCGCCTACACCTTCGAATCCGCCTGGAAGCACTGGCGCCGCCGCGGCGGCCAGTGGAAGGGGCGCGTCCACGTCAACGCGCCGAGCCTGCAATGACGACGAGCGCCGAACTCCGGTCCGGCAAGGGCTCAGGCGACGAGAATTTTCCCGTCGCCTCCGTCCTCGTTGCGCCGAAGCACCGTCCGGCGGTGCTCGCCTTCTACGAATTCGTTCGTGTCGCCGACGACATCGCCGACCATGCGCAGCTTGCACCGGCGGAGAAGCTGACGCGGCTCGACCGCATGGAGGCGAGCCTGCTCGGCACCTCCGAGGCGGAGCCGGACGGCGTGCGCCTGCGCGGCGTGCTGCGCGAGCGGGGCCTTTCGTCTGTCCATGCGCAGCATTTGCTGCGCGCCTTCCGTCATGATGTCACCAAGCTGCGCTACGAGAACTGGGACGATCTGATCGAATATTGCCGCTATTCGGCCATGCCGGTCGGCCGTTACGTTCTCGACGTGCACGGCGAGGCGCAATCGACCTGGCCGGCGAACGATGCGCTCTGTGCGGCGCTGCAAATCATCAATCACTTGCAGGACTGCGCCAAGGATTTCCGCGAACTCGACCGCGTCTATGTGCCGCTCGACGCGCTTGCGGCCAATGGTCTGACGGTGGAGGCGCTGGCCGCGCCGGAGGCGAGCCCGGCGCTCAGACGCTGCATTCGCGACCTCGCCGCGCGCATCGGCATACTGCTCGAGCAGAGCCGGCCGTTCGCCGCACAGATCAGGGACCGGCGGTTGGCGATGGAAGTCGCGGCCATCCAGAGCCTTGCCGAGCGGCTCGTCGGTGTGTTGCGCACACGCGATCCGCTCAGCGAGCGCGTGCATCTGAGCAAGCCGCAGATGCTGCTCACCGGCCTCGGCGCCGCCGCCGGCGTCCTGTCGCGGCGTTTGTTGTCTCGGGCACCGTCGTCCGCTTTCGCCCGGTGAGCCAGATGATGACCGCCGCCGCGCCACAGCCTCAAACGGCCGCCGCCACCCGCGCCAGTGGCTCGTCCTTCTATTTCGCCATGCGCATCCTGCCGGCGGCGCAGCGCGACGCGATGTTCGAGATCTATTCGTTCTGCCGCGCGGTCGACGACATCGCCGATGGTGACACGCCGCGCGCCGAGCGATCGGCTGCATTGGCGCAATGGCGGCGCGACATCGATGCGCTGTACGCGGGTTCGCCGCCGTCCGCGCTGTCCTCCCTTGCCGGCGCGGTGAAACAGTTCGGCATGCGCAAGGATGATTTCATGGCCGTCATCGACGGCATGGAGATGGACGCGGTCGATGACATCCGCGCGCCGGATTTCGCCACGCTCGATCTTTACTGCGATCGCGTCGCCTCGGCGGTCGGCCGCCTGTCGGTGCGCGTCTTCGGCATGAGCGAAGACGGCGGCATCGCGCTGGCGCGTCATCTCGGCCGCGCGCTGCAACTCACCAACGTCCTGCGCGATATCGACGAGGACGCCGGTCTCGGCCGTCTCTATCTGCCGTGCGAGGCGCTTGCCGCCGCCGGCATCGCCTCGACCGACCCGGCCACGGTTGCCGCGCATCCCGGTCTCGACGCGGCATGCAACATGGTCGTCGAGCGGGCGCGCGGTCACTTCGTCGAAGCGGACAAGATCATGGCGCGCTCGCCGCGCCGCATCGTGCGCGCGCCACGTATCATGGGCAAGGCGTACCGGAAAATCCTGGACACGATGGCCGTGCGCGGCTTCGCACCGCCACGCGAGCGCGTCCGCATCAGTAAACCGCATCTTATCGGAATCGCATTGCGTTATGCCTTCATCTGACACCGTTCATATCATCGGCGCAGGCCTTGCAGGTCTTGCCGCCGCCGTGCGTCTGTCCGCCCAGGGACGGCGCATCGTCGTGCACGAGGCGACCGGTCAGCCGGGCGGGCGCTGCCGCTCCTACTACGACCACGTCACCGGCATGGTGATCGACAACGGCACGCATCTCCTGCTGTCGGGCAATCACGCGGCGATGTCCTATCTGAAGGCGATCGGCGCCGGTCATCTGCTCGAGGGGCCGCCGTCGGCGGAATTCGAATTCATCGATCTGCCGACCGCGCAGCGCTGGACCGTGCGGTTCAATGACGGCCAAATTCCGTGGTGGATTTTCGACAAGAGCCGGCGCGTGCCGCAGACGCGCGTGCGCGACTACCTGCCGCTGATGCGGCTGATGTGGACCTCGGCCGACAAGCCGCTGAGCGAACTCATGCGATGCGAGGGACCGCTTTACGAGCGGCTGCTCGAGCCGCTCTTTCTCGCCGCGCTCAACATCGAGCCGCTGCACGGCTCCGGCAAGCTCGCCGGCCGGATCATTCGCGAGACGTTGGCGCTCGGCGGCCAGGCGTGCCGGCCTTTGATCGCGCCGGGCGGTATCGGTGACGCCTTCGTCGCACCGGCGTTGCGTACGCTGCGGGAGCAGGGCGTCGAGGTGACCTTGCAGCATCCTCTGCATGCGCTGGTGTTCGACGGCGACCGCGTCGCCGGCCTCGATTTCGGCGAGGAGACCGTCTCGCT
>DATCFB010000074.1:0-2249 GCA_036509755.1 Pseudolabrys sp.
AGCCCCATCGCCGTGCCCTTGGCGTCGGCCGGCGCCACCTTGGTGATCAACGACGGCAGGCTCGCCTCCATCACGTTGAAGCCCGAGAAGAACACGGCGAGCGCCGCGATGAGCACGTAGAGATTGCCGGCACCGAAATAGAGCATCGCCTGGCTGACCGCGAGCACGACGACTGCCGCCACGAACACGCCCTTCATGCGGCGATATTTCTCGGCGACGATAATCGCCGGCACCATCACGACGACGGAAACGGCCAGCACCGGCAGATAGATCATCCAGTCGTTGCGGCTGGCGAGGCCGAGCGTCGCGTGCAGCAGGCCGGGCACCACCAGGAAGCTCGCCGTGAGCATGGCGTGCAGCGCGAAGATGCCGAAATCGAGCCGCAGCAATTCGCCATTGCGCAGCACCGAGCCGATCATGCCCGGCACCGTTTCGGCGTCGCGATGGACGCGCACCGCGCGCGGATGCGGCACGACGAAAGCGGTGATGGCGATGCCGGCGAGCCCGAGCCCCACCATCAGCCAGAATATGCCGCGCACGCCGATCACCGCGGCGAGGATCGGCCCGGCAACAAGCGCGATCATGAACGAGGCGCCGATCGTGATGCCGACGGTCGCCAGCGCCTTGGTGCGGTTCTCCTCGGTGGTCAGGTCGGCAACCAGCGCCAGGATCACCGAGCCGACGGCGCCGGCGCCTTGCAGGGCGCGGCCGAAGATGACACCGCCGATCGAGGTCGACATCGCAGCGATGGCGCTGCCGAGACCAAACAGAACGAGACCGGCAACGATCATCGCTTTGCGGCCGACGCGGTCGGACAGGAGACCGAACGGAATCTGGAGCAAGCCCTGCGTCAGCCCGTAAATGCCGAGCGCCTCCCCGACCAGATAGGGCGTCGCGCCCGAGAGGCCGCCGGCATAGGCCGCGAACACCGGGTAGATCATGAACAGGCCGAGCAGCCTGACGGAAAACACCGCCGCGAGCGACGCGGCTGCCCTAAATTCCTGACACTGCATGATAATTTCCCAGGCCGGAGATCGGCGGCCTGGCTGGACGCCTTTCTAAAAACGCGCCCGCGCGGCAGCGTCACCCCATAGGCGGACAATGCCCCGGCGCTTCGCGCCCGGTCAATTGCGGCACCTTGCCCGGGCCACCCGCCTGCTGTATAGACCGCGCAAATTCAGCCCAAATGAGGCGTCCTCAGGCGCCGGAACGATCAGCGACTGGACGCGAAACAGCGATGAAAGCCGATATTCACCCCGACTATCACACCATCAAGGTCGTCATGACCGATGGTTCCGAGTTCAGCACGCGCACCACCTGGGGCAAACCGGGCGATACGCTGCATCTCGACATCGACCCGAAGTCCCACCCGGCCTGGACGGGCGGTCAGCAGCAGCTCATGGACCGCGGTGGCCGCGTGTCGCGCTTCCAGAAGAAGTTCTCGGGCTTCCTCGACAAGCCGACAAAGAAGTAAGCGGCGGTAGCCGCGAACGAAAAAGCCCCGGTCTCGCCGGGGCTTTTTGCTTTTCAGCGTGGCACAGCGATCACGCCTGCTCGGCCTCGAAGGCGGCCTTGAGCAGCCCCAATTGATGCTCGACCGGATTGATCGACGGCGACGTCATCTCGGTAACGCGGTTGTGGATCGTCGCATCGACGCGGCGCACCTGGTTTTGCAGCACGACCGAGCGCTCGATCAGCGCCTTGAGCGGCTCAGGCAGCAGCGTCAGATTATTTTGGTCGTGCGTATCGGTGGCCGATAGCTTGACCTTGGTCTTTTCCTTGTTCGCCTGGGCGAGCGACATCTCGCCCTCCTTCACCGCCCGATGCAGCAGCAGCCACGACGCGAGCTGCATCAGCCGCGTCGTCAGCCGCATGCTCTCGGTCGCATAAGCGAGCGCGGTCGCACGTGCGAGCTTCTTGGATTCCTGGCGCCCGGGACCGTCGAGATAGGTGGCGGTCTCCTCGACCAGCGCCATGCCATTGCGAAAAAGATCGGCGAAGGCCTGGCTATTGGCGAGCCGCTCACCGAAGGACACCGGCCGGTTGTCGCTCACGAGGAACTTCTCGGACATGACGCAACGCCTCTACTAAAACGCGGACAGGGCGAACGCGCCCATTAACGATTGAGTAAGCATGGCGCGCCGCGGCCCTCTCGTCCAGACGGAACGCCCGCAATGCTTATGGGATGGTTGCTGCGATCGGAGAAAGACGGCCTTATCCCCTGCATTGCCCCAAAACGGGACAAAAAA
>DATCFB010000075.1:0-9194 GCA_036509755.1 Pseudolabrys sp.
CGCGCGCTTCGACGGCACGGCTATCTACGAGCATGCCGACCCGCGCCAAGGCCGTCATCTCGACTGGGGCACGTTGATTTACAATTTCGGCCGCGTCGAGGTCTGCAATTTCCTCACGGCGAACGCACTGTTCTGGCTGGACCGATACGGCGTCGACGGCCTGCGTGTCGATGCAGTGGCCTCCATGCTTTATCTCGACTATAGCCGTCCGTCGGGCGGTTGGGTGCCGAACCAACACGGCGGCCGCGAGAACATCGACGCCATATCATTTCTGCGGCGCACCAACACCGAGCTTTTCAAAGAATTCCCGAGCGCCACCACCGCCGCGGAAGAATCGACTGCCTGGCCGATGGTGTCGCGGCCGGTCGACTGGGGTGGGTTAGGCTTCGGCTACAAATGGAATATGGGCTGGATGCACGACACCCTGGACTACGTGTCCATGGATCCGATCTATCGCCGCCACCACCATGGCAATATCCTTTTTGGACTGCACTACGCCTTCTCGGAAAACTTCATTCTGCCGCTGTCGCACGACGAGGTCGTGCACGGAAAGCGCTCCATCTTCGGCCGCATGCCGGGCGACCAATGGCAGCGTTTCGCCAATCTGCGGGCCTATTACGGTTTCATGTACGGCCACCCCGGCAAGAAGCTGATGTTCATGGGCTCGGAGTTCGCACAAGACACCGAGTGGAATCACGACATCAGCCTGCCTTGGCATCTCGTCGGTTATGAGCCGCATGCCGGCGTGCAGCGGCTCGTCCGGGACCTGAACCGTCTCTACCGTGCTACCCCAGCGCTGCACGCTCTCGACTGTGGGGCCGGCGGCTTCGAATGGCTGGTCGCGGACGACGCCACCAACTCAACATTCGCCTGGCTACGCAAGGGCCACGCGGCGCACGAACGCTGCGTCGTGGTCGTCAATTTCACCCCCCAGGTGCTCAACGATTATCGCGTGCGCGTGCCTTTCGCCGGCACATGGCGCGAGGTGCTCAATTCCGACGCGGGGCTCTATGGAGGCAGCAATGTGGGGAACGCGGGAGCCGTTTCCACGGTTGTGACACGCCATGGCCCGGAGCTTCACATTGTCGTCCCACCCCTTGCTGCGATCTTTTTCGTTCCCGCGAGCGAGTAACCACGTTACGGCGGGCGCTCCGCATCCCTTGGGCGCAACGTGGGACGGCCGTGGTACCAACTTCGCCCTGTTCTCGGCGAATGCCACGAAGGTTGAACTCTGCCTGTTCGACCGCGACGGCCGGCGAGAGAACGAACGCATCGTGGTCCCGGAGCGGACCGACGATGTCTGGCACGTCTACCTTTCGCATGTCTCGCCGGGACAACTGTACGGATACCGCGTGCACGGCCCTTATGCGCCTGAGGCGGGGCACCGCTTCAACCCGAACAAGCTTCTGATTGACCCGTATTCCAAACGCCTTGCCGGCCAGTTCGCCTGGACCGACGCGCACTTCAGCTACCGCACCGGCGCCAAGCAGGCCGACCTCTCCTTCGACCGGCGCGACAACGCGCGTGGCATGCTCAAATCTGTGGTGGTGGAGACCGCGCACAGTTGGTCGCACCAAAAGCGGCCGGGGACCGCGTGGGAGGATACGATCGTCTACGAGGCGCATGTCAAAGGGCTGACGCAGCAGCGCAACGACATTCCCGAGGCGGTGCGGGGCAAATTCCGCGCACTCAGCGAACCAGGCATTATCGCCCACTTACGCAAACTCGGCGCCACGGCCATCGAGCTCCTGCCGATCCATGCCTTCCTCGACGACCGGCACCTGCTCGACCGCGGCTTGCGCAACTATTGGGGCTACAACACGCTGAGCTTCTTCGCGCCGGAAGCCCGCTACGCGGCCGGCAATCCGCTGAACGAATTCCGCTCGACGGTCGCGGCGCTGCACGACGCCGGCATCGAGGTCATCCTCGACGTCGTCTACAACCACACATGCGAAGGCAATCAAATGGGGCCGACGCTGTGCTATCGCGGCATCGACAATGCCTCCTATTACTGGCTGCTGCCCGACCAGCCGCGCTACTACGATGATTTTACCGGCACCGGAAATTCGCTGAAGCTTGCACATCCGCGCGTGCTGCAGATGGTCATGGACTCCCTGCGCTATTGGGTCGAGACCTTCCACGTCGACGGCTTCCGCTTTGACCTCGCCTCGACGCTCGGGCGCGAGCCCGCCTTCAGCCGCAATGCGCCCTTCTTCGCCGCCGTGCAGCAGGATCCGGTGCTCCAGGGCGTGAAAATGATCGCCGAGCCATGGGACGTCGGACTCGGCGGCTATCAGGTCGGCGGATTCCCGACCGGCTGGTCGGAATGGAATGACGTCTACCGTCGCACGGCGCGGCGCTATTGGCGCGGCGAAGGTAATCTCACGGGTGAAATGGCGCATGCGATAACCGGCTCGGCGGCGCAGTTCCAGCACGACGGCCGCGGTCCCCGCTCTGGCATCAACCATATCACGGTGCATGACGGCTTCACGCTGGCCGATCTCGTCAGCTACGAGCACAAGCATAACGAGGCCAATGGCGAGGAGAACCGCGACGGCTCCGATGACAATGTCTCGACCAATTGCGGCGTCGAAGGCGGCACCGACACGGAAGAGATTTTGATATTGCGGCGGCAACTGCGTCGCAATCAGCTCGCTACGCTTCTGTTATCGCAGGGCGTGCCGCTGATCCTCGCCGGCGACGAGGTCGCCAACAGCCAGAGCGGCAACAACAACGCCTACTGCCAGGACAATCCGACCGGTTGGGTCGACTGGAGCAAGACTGACAGCGACGACGATCTTACCGACCTCATCAGCCTGCTCGCCGAGATGCGGCGGCGCTTCCCGCAGCTCAAGCCGCATCGCTGGCTCGACGGAATGAAGGCCGACGGCTCCTACGACGTGAAATGGTTGACGCCTGCTGGAGCGGAAATGGGGGAGCAGGACTGGAATTTCCCGGACGGGCGTTTTCTCTCTTACGTTCTGGCGGGCGCGGACCAGAACGCCGCGCCGCTCTATGTCGTACTCAACGGCGCCGACGAGGCGATGGAAATCGTATTGCCGGACTGGCCGGAGACCGCCAGTTGGGTGTTGCTGCTCGATACGGCGAATCGTGAAAGCGACGGCGACACCCGGCCAGCCGGCACCAAATGGACCTCGAAGCCACGTACGGTACTCGTGTTCGCAGGCGCGCAATGAGCCATTTCGGCCCGATAATGGACGACTCTGGCGTCACGTTCCGGCTGTGGGCGCCGGCGGTTCAGGACGTAAGGCTGCTTCTCGACCGGCCGATTGCGATGGCGAAGCGCGGCGAATGGTTCGAGGCCCGCGTCGATGGCGTCGGCGCTGGCACGCGTTATCGGTTCAATATCGACGGCGAGCTCGACATTCCGGATCCGGCTTCGCACTTCCAGCCTGACGACGTGCTCGGCCCGAGCGAGGTCGTCGACCATGCGTTCAATTGGCAATGCCCGGATTGGAAAGGTCGTCCGTGGGAGGAATCGGTTTTCTCCGAGGCCCACGTCGGGACGTTCACGCGCGAAGGCACGTTCCACTCGGCGATCGACCGGCTCGACCATCTTGTCGACACGGGGATTACCGCACTCGAGTTGATGCCATTGTCGGATTTTCCCGGCCGCTGGAACTGGGGTTATGACGGTGTCCTGCCTTATGCGCCGGATTCCGTCTACGGCCGACCGGAGGATCTCAAGGCGCTGATCGATGCCGCACATACACGCGGACTGATGGTCTTCCTCGATGTCGTCTACAACCACTTCGGCCCCGAAGGAAATTATCTGAACCGCATCGCGCCGCAGTTCTTCACCAGCGCCCATACGCCATGGGGCGGCGCAATCAACTACGAAAACGAGAACGTTCGCGCCTTTGCTGTCGAGAATGCCCTGCACTGGCTCGATCACTATCGGTTCGACGGACTCAGGCTCGATGCCGTGCATGCCATCGTTGCCCCGGGCGAGCCCGAAATCCTGCATGCGCTGAGCGCAGCTGTTGGCGATCTGGCCGCGCGCACCGGCCGCCACATCCATCTCGTGCTGGAGAACGACGACAATCGGGCCTCGCTGCTCGATCCGGCCGAGGAGCCGCCCGCCGGACGCTATCGCGCGCAATGGAATGACGACTACCATCACGCCTGGCACGTGCTCCTGACCGGCGAACATGCCGGCTATTACCGCGATTATCAGGACGCGCCGGCGCGCATCGTTCGTTGCTTGCGCGAGGGCTTCGCCTATCAGGGCGAGCCGTCGGCGAACCGCAAGGGCAAGCCGCGCGGCGAACCGAGCGTTCACCTGCCACCGGTGGCCTTCGTCGATTTCCTCCAGAACCACGACCAGATCGGCAATCGGCCGAAGGGCGAGCGCCTGAGCGTGCTGACCAAACCGGATGCGCTCGCGGCCGCGCTGGCCGTGCTGCTTATTCAGCCGTCGCCACCGCTTCTGTTCATGGGAGAGGAGTGGGGCGCGACCGAGCCTTTCCCGTTCTTCTGCGACTTCAAGGGCGAGCTCGCCGACGCCGTACGCAATGGACGCAAAAAAGAGTTTGCCGAGGCCTACGCCAGACATGGCGGCGCCGACATTCCCGATCCGCTGTCGGCAAAGACGCGCGACGCCGCGGTGCTCGATTGGAACGCGCTGCTCATGACACCGCACAGGGAACGGCTGGCTTTGATTAGGGCGCTGCTCGCCGCGCGCCGTGAGCACGTCGTGCCGCTGACGCCGCAGATGACCGGCGGCGCCGATGCGGATTTCGAGGATGGCGTGCTCACGGCGGAATGGCGCGCCGGCGACAAGCGCCTGCAGCTCGTCGCGAATCTCTCCGAGACTGCAAAGCCGCGCCGCGTCCTCCGCTGGGGCACGTCGATCTGGGGCGAGAGGCCGCCCCGCGACCTGCCGCCCTGGTCCGTGCATGCGGCGATCGGAGGCGACTGATGCCTCCGGTCACACCCCTCGCCACTTATCGACTACAGCTCACCAAAAACTTCGGCTTCGACGACGCGGCCGCAGTAGTTCCTTATCTCAAGCAGCTCGGCATCAGTCATCTCTACGCCTCGCCGTTCCTCAAGGCGCGCCCCGGCAGCACGCACGGCTATGACATCGTCGACCATGACAAGCTCAACCCCGAGCTCGGCGGTGAGGACGCTTTCCTGCGTCTGAGCGATACGCTTAAAGCGCATGACCTCGGCCTCATTCTCGATTTCGTACCGAACCACATGGGCGTCGGCCATGCCGACAATCTGTGGTGGCTCGACGTGTTGGAATGGGGCCAAAAGTCGCCACATGCCCGAGCGTTCGACATCGATTGGGACGGCCTGCCGTATCGCCGGCATCCGGGCGTCCTCCTGCCGATCCTCGGCCGCCCCTACGGTGACGCCCTTCAGGCCGGTGAGATCGAGCTGAAATACGACGCATCGACCGGCAGCTTTGCGGCCTGGTATTTCGACAACAAGCTGCCGATCAATCCGCAGCGCTACAGCGAGATCCTGCGCACGATTGTCGGCGCTGCCGCCGCCGCCGACGATCCCGCCGGGCACGAATTGATCACGCTCGCGCATGAATATCGCGATCCGAACCAGCCTTCCTACCGCAATGCTCCGGCTTTGAAGGAGCGCCTCGCCGAGATTAAGGGGGCCTCGGCCGTGATCGATCGGGGGCTCAGCATCTATCGCGGGGACCACGATGGCGGCGGAGTGCTGCACCGCTTGCTCGAGCGTCAAAACTACCGCCTCGCCTATTGGCGGGTTGCTTTCTCGGCCGTGAATTACCGCCGCTTCTTCGACATCAGCGACCTCGCCGGCATCCGTCCCGAAGACACGGCCACCTTCCGTGCCATGCATTCTCTGGTTGGACGGCTGATCGCGGAGGATCGCCTGCAAGGGCTGCGCCTTGACCACATCGACGGGCTGCGTGACCCGGCGCAGTATACGCTCCGGCTGGAACGTCTTGTGCGCAAGCTCCGCCGCGAAGCTGGGCTGCCGCCGCAATTCTATATCATCGTCGAGAAGATCCTCGGCATCGGCGAACCGATGCCGCGTCTGCCCGGTGTCGCCGGCACCACAGGCTACGAATGGCTGAATGTCATCTCGCAAACGCTGGTCGACGGTAGCGGCCTTCCTGAACTCGACCGGACCTGGCGGGCCTTCACCGGAGAGCGTGCCGAGCTGCCGGCAATGATCGAGGCGGCCAAGCTGCGCGTCATCGACACGATGCTGGCGAGCGAGTTCACCGTATTGACGCGGGCGCTATCGCGCATCGCTGCCGGTCATTTCTCGACGCGCGATTTCACGATCGACCGTCTGCGCGCTGCGCTGCAACTCTACGTCATCGAATTTCCGGTCTATCGCACCTACATCACAGCGGCCGGCCCTTCTGTCAGCGATCGGACAATCATCGAGCAGACGATTGCGCGCGCCAAGGTCCGTTGGACGGCGCCTGACCCTGACATCTTCGATTTCCTCCGAGGCGCAATCAGCCTCGATCTGGTTTCCAACCAAGGCTATAGCGCGCCGCGCGTGCGCAATTTCGCTCTCAAGCTCCAGCAGTTTACCGGCCCGCTGATGGCGAAGTCGCTCGAGGACACCACCTTTTACCGCCATCATCGATTGCTGGCTCTCAACGAGGTTGGCGGCGACCCCGATGCGCCCGCGCTATCGCTTCCTGAGTTTCACGAGCTTCAGGTGGCGCGGGCGAAAACCGCGCCGGACGGCCTGACCGCCACCGCGACGCACGACACCAAGCGTGGCGAGGATGCGCGCGCCCGCATCCTCGCGCTGTCGGAGCTTCCGCTGGAATGGCGCGCGGCGGTGGACGATTGGGCGAGCCGCAACGCGCGCCTGGCCGATCATATCGACGGCTGGAGGCGGCCGACCAAAGCGCACGAATACATGCTGTATCAGGCGTTGATCGGTGCCTGGGAGGGCAGTGCCGATGGCCCCTTTACCGACCGGATGGAAGCCTACGCGCTTAAAGCGGCACGTGAGGGAAAGCAGGAGACGAGTTGGACCAACCCAAATCCGGACTATGAGGACACGTTAAAGCGCTTTGTCCGCGGGCTGCTCGACGCGGAGACCTCCTCCGATTTTTTGGAGTCCTTCGCCGCCTTCGCTGAACGGACCGCCCTTCTCGGTGCCCTCGATGGATTATCCCAATTGGCGCTGAAGACGCTCCTGCCCGGCGTGCCCGACTTCTATCAAGGCACCGAACGGTGGGATTTCTCGCTGGTCGATCCTGATAATCGCCAGCCGGTCGATTTCGCCGACCGTGAGAGCACAGCGGCGGCGCCCGGCCAGCCGCTCGCCGTGCTCGCGCGCCACTGGCCTGACGGCCGCATCAAGCAGGCCTTGACTCACCGGCTGCTCCAGCTGCGTCAGGCCCATGACGAATTGTTCGCCCACGGCGCCTACGCGCCGCTTCAGGCAGTCGGCGATCATGCCGAGAACATTGTCGCTTTCGCCCGCACAGGGCCGCGTGACGAGCTCATCATGGTGGTCGGACGGCACTTCGCGCCGCTCACGGACGGAGGTAAGCGTTGGCCGTCAGGCTGGCGCGCCGAGGTGAAACTGCCGAGCAATGCGCGCTATATCGACGCGCTCGATGAAAACGAGAGAACTTTCCACGAAAGCGTGGAACTTTCGAATTTGTTTTCTGAAATCCCGATCGGCATTTTGCGCCGTCTCTAGCGACGTCTTTTTCACCGTTCATCCGGTTCATAGAGGAACTTCGACGCTGCCAATCCGTTGCCAAGCCAACGCGCAGGCGAGTGGTTGTTGCATCGGGAGGCGTTTCGTGGACATCGTTGTATCCAATCGGGTGGCGCGGGTGACGCCCGGTGGACCGATGATGGGTGGGCTCGCTTCCGCGCTTTTGCCGGCGGTTCGAAAGTCTGGCGTGGTCTGGTTCGGGTCCAGCGGCAGGCTCCGACCGACAGTCCCGGGCGCTACGCCGCTTGTTCAGCTTGAGAGCTATGGCCGCGGCACCATTGCCACCGTCGATTTGCCCGAGCAGCACTATCCCGGATTTTACGAGGGGTTCGCGAACTCGACGCTGTGGCCGCTCCTGCACACGCGGCCGGATCTCTCGCGGCCCAGCACGCACGATTACGCCGCCTACACCGAGGTCAACGCCTATATGGCGCGTACGCTGGCGGCATTCGGCGGCAACAATTCAACCTTCTGGGTGCACGACTATCATTTCCTGCCGCTGGGCGCCGAACTGCGCGAACTCGGCATCACCCGCGAGATCGGGTTCTTCCTGCACACGCCATGGCCGACCCGCCGCATCATGGCGCGGCTGCCGCAATATCGCGATCTCGCGCACGCAATGCTCGCTTACGACCTGATCGGCTTTCAGACCGATCGCGATCGCGACAATTTCGCCGAGTTGCTGCGGACCGATATGCATCTGTCGGGCAACGGCCTCACCTTCCGCACCCATCGCGGGGTTTGCCGGCTGGCAACGTATCCAATTGGCATCGACGCGCGCGAATTCGCAGCCAGCGCCGACAAATCGGTCGACGACGTTGAGGTGCAGCGTCTGCGCGCGAGCCTCAACGGCGCCAAGCTGATCATCGGCGTAGACCGGCTCGACTATTCGAAGGGCTTGGTGCAACGCATCGGCGCCTTCGACCGCTTGTTGACGCAGCATCCTGATCTTACGCGCAAACTGTCGATGCTTCAGATCGCTATACCGTCGCGCTGCACCATCGAGACCTATCGCGACCTTCAGAAGGAAGTCGCCGAGCTAGTCGGCGTGGTCAATGGCCGCCACGGCGAAGTCGATTGGACGCCGCTCCGATATCTGAACAAAGGTTACGGCCAATCAACTTTGGCTGGCTTCTACCGGGCGTCGGCCGTGGCGCTGATCACGCCGCTCATCGACGGGATGAACCTGGTCGCTAAAGAATATGTGGCGGCGCAGGACCCGGACGATCCCGGCGTTCTGGTGCTGTCGCGCTATGCCGGCGCCGCCATTGAACTCGACGCCGCCCTTCTCGTCGATCCGCGGGACGTCGAGGGGATCGCACGGCAGATCGAGGTCGCGCTGGCGATGCCACGCAGCGAGCGTCGCGAGCGATGGCAGCACATGCACGAGCGCCTGATGCGGCACTCGATTCATCGCTGGTTCGCCAGTTTCCTCCAGGACCTGAAGTCGCCGCGGCCGAACGTCCTGCCGCTCACCGCCGCCG
>DATCFB010000076.1:0-4519 GCA_036509755.1 Pseudolabrys sp.
GCGGATGGCCGTCTTCGCGCTCACTCGGATAAGCGGCAAGCCGCGAAGGGCGGTCCAGCCGACCGAACGCTTCTTCGCCAGGACATGCCGCGACGGGCAAGCAAGCGCAAAGGGAGACGTGGAAATCTTCTCGACCTCGAGATCCCATCGGTTCGTCTGTAATCCGCTTAGGCCGAATTCGATCTCACCCGACTGCACCAGCTCGGCAATGGCGGCTGACGGCGTCTCGAAAATGCGTACCTGCACGTGCGGGTGCGATGCATGGAATGCGCGCAAAATGGGTGGCAGATAGTTCACGGCGAACACCGGCAAACAGGCGATGTCGAGCCGCTCGCGCCGCTTTGCCCCCTGCTGCTTGAGATCGTCGAAGGATTGCTCGAGTTCGGCAAGCGCCCGGCGTGCCTTCGGCAGGAAGCGATGCCCGCCCGGGTCAGCGTCACCTCGCGCGTGGTGCGCGCCAGCAGGGTCAGGCGGAGTTCGTCCTCGAGCTTGCGCATGCGATGGCTGATCGCCGTCTGCGAAAGATTGAGGTGCGCCGCCGCGCGCTGAAAGCTGCCGCGCTCGGCGATGCTGAGGAAGGCTTCCAGTCCGAGAAAATCGATGCGCATCCGCGATCCCCCTGCGGCCGGAGCGCCCGGCACGCATGAATGCGCTTCATGAATAAGAGAAAAACGGCAGTCTGTCGCGTATCATCGGATGCCGATCGGAGACAGGCGCAGAAACCGCGCCTATGCGGCGGACTTGGCGACGACCGTCAGCTTCCGCGCTGCGGCGGCGCGCAGCAGGTCGAGCGAGGCGACCTCGACGCGGTTGCGGCCGCGTTCCTTGGCAAAATAAAGCGCGCGGTCGGCTTGCGCCAGCAGTTCCGGCACTTCCAGCACGGCGCCGTCGCAGTGCGCGACGCCGATGCTCACGGTGGCGCTGACCGCGTCACCATCGACGTCGTTCGTTGCCGCTGCGAAGCTCGCGCGGACGCGATCGGCTATTGCCATGGCCTCCGCGTTGCTCGTCTCATAGAGAAGCGCCGCGAACTCCTCGCCGCCCAAGCGGCCGAACAGATCGCATGGACGCAGCGCCTCGCGGGCCGTGGTGGTGAAAATCTCGAGCACGCGGTCGCCAAGAGCGTGGCCGAACGTGTCGTTGATCGATTTGAAATTGTCGAGGTCGATGAGCAGCATCGACGAGGGCTTTGGGCTGCCCTTGTGACGCTTGGCAAGGGTCGCGGCGTCCGCGAGGAAGGCGCGGCGGTTGGCGATGCCGGTCAGCGGATCTACCATCGCCGCGGTGCGATGGCGCAGCTCGGTCCGCTCCTTGGCCATCGCGAGGAGGATGAAGGCGATGGAGATCGTGAACAGCAGAGCTTCGAAGGACAGCACCGTCAGCCACACGCTAGCGAAGATGTCGGCATTGCGCTGCGTCCACGGCAGCAGCTTGACGAGGGGCGTGCGCAGCAGAAACAGCGCGCCGTGCGCGAATAGCATGATGATCGCCGGCCAGCGCGACACGAGTTGCTCGCTGCGGCCGCGCCAGAACTCGTAGGCCGTCAACCAGGTGTAGGCGGTGATGATGCCGGAGGCGACCAACGCGCGCAGATCGACAGCGTTGGAGAGAACCGGAAGGCGGCAGATCAGAAGCCACAGCACGGCGCCGGTGACAAGATAGACCGGCTCGACCGGACGGCCATCGAACACGCGCGCGCCCGTCCAGGTGGCGGCGAACGCGGTGAACAACATGGCGTTGGCAAGATCGATGGTGATGAGATCCGGGGCCGAACCGTAAAGGCCGAACAGCACGATCGAGGCCGCGCGGATCATGTGGGCGAAGCCCCACCAGCACACGGCGCGGATCGCCATGTTCTGCGCCCAGGCGAAAAGCAGAAGCAGCCCGAGAATGGCCTCGACGTAAATCGTGACCATAAACAGCGTGTTGACGTCGAGCTTCATAACCGCAGACACCCGCGCGCGCCCCCGACGAAGGCTCATCACCCTCTTGTCCCGCACCATGGCGCGGGCCGGGTAAGAAGTGGTGAATGTCACGGGATACCGCCACGGTTAAGCGGCGTTATGGTTTCAAGACCGTTTCCGGAACTACGTATGCACGAAGCCGCCCGGGTCTTGTGACGCCGCCGGGCGTCCACTAGGTTCCAGACGTCACTTTTGGGAGCCGGATCGGCGCATGAGCTTTCGCGATGGAATTGTCGAGGCCATCGGGCACACGCCGCTGATCAAGCTCGAGCAGGCCTCCGTGGCCGCCGGATGCACTATTCTCGGCAAGGCCGAGTTCATGAACCCCGGCGGCTCGGTCAAGGATCGTGCCGGACGGCAGATGATCCTCGAGGCGGAGGCGCGCGGCGAACTCAGGCCCGGCGGCGTCGTCGTCGAGGCGACCGCCGGCAATACCGGCATCGGGCTGGCGTTGGTCGCCAATGCGCGTGGCTACCGGACCATCATCGTCATCCCGGAGACGCAGAGCCAGGAGAAGAAGGATGCGCTGCGGCTCTTCGGCGCCGAGCTCATCGAGGTGCCGGCCCTGCCCTACGCGAACCCGGACAATTATCAGCACGTCGGCCGCCGCCTCGCCGAGGCCCTGAAGAAGACCGAGACGAACGGCGTCATCTTTGCCGATCAGTGGAACAATCTCGACAACAGCAAGGCGCATTACGTCTCGACGGGGCCCGAGATCTGGGAGCAGACTGACGGCAAGATCGACGGCTTCGTCTGCTCCGTCGGATCGGGCGGAACGCTCGCCGGCGTGTCGCGCTACCTCAAAGAGAAGAACAAGAACGTCACCATCGGCGTCGCCGATCCGCGCGGCGCCGCGATGTATCATTACTTCAAGGATGGTGAGGCGAAGTCGACGGATGGCGGCTCGATCACCGAGGGCATCGGCCTCGGCCGCGTAACCGAGATCGTCAAGGAGATGATCGTCGACAAGGCCTATCTTATTCCTGACGAGGAGGCGGTGCCGATCGTCTTCGACCTGCTCGAGCACGAGGGCCTGTGCGTCGGCGGTTCATCCGGCATCAACATCGCCGGCGCAATCCGTCTCGCCAAGGATCTTGGCCCCGGCCACACCATCGTTACCGTGCTCGCCGATTACGGCACGCGCTACCAGTCGAAGCTGTTCAATCCGGATTTCCTGCGCACGAAAAAGCTGCCGGTGCCACGCTGGCTGGAGCGCAAATCCGGCATCACGCCGCCGTTCACGGGTCGATAAACTATGCCTACGGACTGCCTGTTTCGCGACGATTCGTACCTGAGAACCTGCGAAGCGCGCGTCGTCGCGGTGACCGAACAAGGTGGTGTCGTTCTCGATCGCACGATCTTCTACGCCAATTCCGGCGGTCAGCCGGGAGACACCGGCGCGCTCACGACGGCGGACGGCACGCGCATCCTCGTCGGCAACGCCATCTATACCGATCCGGTCAAGACCGAGATCGCGCACGTGCTCGCGGCCGGGGCGCCCGCGCTCAGCCCGGGCGACGCTGTGACCATGGAAATCGACTGGGACAAGCGGCACGCGCGCATGCGCATGCACACAGCGCTGCATCTGTTGTCCGCGGTGCTGCCTTACGCGGTGACCGGAGGTTCGGTGGGCGACGCCGAAGGCCGGCTCGATTTCGACATTCCCGAAGCCGGCCTCGACAAGGATGCAATCGCCGCTAGGCTCGCCGAGATGATCGCCACCGACGCCGCAGTCCGCAGCCGCTGGATCAGCGATGCTGAGCTCGAAGCCAACCCCGGACTGGTAAAGACCATGTCGGTGAAGCCGCCGATGGGCACCGGGCGCGTGCGACTGATCGAGATCGAAGGCCTCGATCTGCAGCCCTGCGGCGGCACGCACGTGCGCAAGGTCGGCGAGATCGGCGCTGTGCGCGTCACCAGCATCGAGAAAAAGGGCAAACAGAACCGCCGCGTGCGTATCGCGTTTGCTTGAAGAGGTGCTTCGAAAGGAACCGAGCCATGAATCATGAACCCGCCAGCCGCTGGCTGCGCTCGACCGAATGGCTCGCTGGCGAGCTGGGCAAGGAGGATGTCGTCGTGGTCGATGGCTCCTTCTATCTGCCGGCGATGAAGCGGGACGCCAAGGCGGAATATCTCGCTGGACACATTCCCGGCGCCGTGTTTTTCGACATCGACGCAATCGCCGATCATTCGACCGACTTGCCCCACATGCTGCCCGGCGCCAAACAGTTCGCCGAGATGGTCGGGGCGCTCGGCATCGCGGACAGCGACACCATCGTCGTCTATGACGGGCACGGCCTGTCAGCAGCGCCGCGCGTCTGGTGGACCTTCCGCATCTTCGGGGCGAAGAACGTCTTCATCCTCGACGGCGGCCTGCCCGCCTGGAAGGCCGAAAGCAGGAATACCGAGGCCGGCGAGGTCAAGCGCGCGCCGCGCCGGTTCAACGCTGCATTGGACACCGGCGCGGTGGCGATGGACACCGACGTGCAGATGGCGATCAACGACGGCAGCGTGCAGGTCGTCGACGCGCGCCCGGCGGGCCGCTTCGCCGGCCG
>DATCFB010000077.1:0-2966 GCA_036509755.1 Pseudolabrys sp.
GTCAGAGTTGCGTGTTGCAACCCAACACTACTCGGGATCGCCGCGGTGGCCGCTAACCGGCCCGCCTGCGCCAGACTCGTGGCGGTCGCTCCGGCGGGCCGGTCAGCGGCCTCCTACACCACCACCAGGGACACGACCGAACGCCTCGGATGCTTTGCGCGGCTGAAGAGCTGAGCTCCCGGAGCCGGCCGGCTTCAATGAGGCCGAGGCGCGAACGCCTCGGATGCGTGGCGCGCGCGACGTAAGCGCTCGGTGAAGAGCGCCTGCCGCCGATCGCGCATCGAGGGCATGATGGGAGGATGGCAGAGACAGCAAACGGAGTGTCCACTAACGGCGTAGTGGACACTAACCGAGGTGGGCGGCGGATCTGGTCGGAGCCGTTGAAGCGCCAGATTGTGGCGGAGACGCTGGAGCCGGGCTCATCGGTGTCGATCGTGGCCCGACGCCACGATGTGAACGCCAACCAGCTGTTCAAATGGCGGCGGGAGTTGATGCCGGAACAGCCCCCCGAGGTGGTCGATAGCGGTGCAATGGTGCCGGTCGAGATCGTGCCGGAGCCGGAGCGCCGCCGGCCTCGGCGTCAGGTTGAGCGTGCCGGGTTTATCGAGATCGAGTTAGGCAATGGCGCGCGAGTTTGTATTCGCGGCGAGGTGGCGCCGAAGACGCTGCGCCAGGTGATCGAGCTGCTGCGATGATCGGTTTGGCCCCGAGCACGCGGGTGTGGCTGGCGGCGGGCGTGACCGATATGCGCAAGGGCTTCGACGGCCTGGCGGCGCAGGCGCAGACGGTGCTCGGCAAGGACCCATTCTCGGGTCATGTGTTCTGCTTTCGCGGTCGGCGGGGCGATTTGTTGAAGCTGTTGTGGTGGGACGGCGACGGGTTGTGTCTGTTCGCCAAGCGGCTGGAGCGAGGGCGCTTCATCTGGCCACGCGCCGAGCAGGGTGTGGCGGTGCTGACGCCGGCGCAGCTATCAATGCTGCTCGAAGGGATCGACTGGCGGCGGCCGGTTCGCACGGCTCAGCCGGAGTTGGCGGGATGATGCGCGACAAAATGAATCGCCCGCGATTTTGGGCACGCCAAAAGTAGGCGGAGGTGATTCACTGAGCAGGTGACGATCTCACCCGATCAGCTTCCCGACGATGCCGAAGCGCTGAAGCGGATCATTGCGGCGATGGCGCAGGATGTGACCGTCGCCCAAGCCGAGATCGCCAAGCTGCGCTTCCAGCTTGCCCGTTACCGTCGTGCCGAGTTCGGCCGTTCCTCGGAGAAGCTGGCGCGCGAGACAGATCAGCTCGAACTGGCGATCGAAGCGCTGGAGACCGATCAGGCGGAACGGCTCGCCGCCGCCTCGCCGATTGTCGCCGCGGCGATCGACGCTGCCAGCGAGGTGCAGAAGCCGGCGCGGCGTGCGCTGCCGGATCATTTACCGCGCGAGGAGATCATTCACCCGGCGCCTTGTGCCTGTCCCGCGTGCGGCGGTCCGTTGCGGCGGATCGCCGATGAGGTCACCGAAACTCTCGATTACGTGCCGGGCCGGTTCAAGGTGATCCGGCATATCCGCGCAAAGCTGTCGTGCCGGGCTTGCGATACCGTCGTCGCCGCGTCGGCGCCCGATCACGCGATCGCCCGCGGGCGCGCTGGCGCAAGCCTCCTCGCCCATATCGTAGTGTCGAAGTATGACGACCACCTGCCGCTCTACCGCCAGGCGGAGATCTTCGCCCGCGACGGCGTGGATCTCGAGACCTCGACCTTATCCGGCTGGGTGGGAGCCACAGCGGCGGCCTTGGCGCCGCTCGTCGATACGCTTGCCGCTGAGATTCTCTCCTCCTCAGACACGCTCCATGTCGATGATACGCCGGTGCCGGTCCTGGCGCCGGGTATGGGCAAGACCAAGATTGGCCGGCTGTGGACCTATGTCCGCGACGAGCGACCCTTCGCAGGGCCTCGACCGCCGGCGGCGCTGTTCTTCTACTCGCCGGATCGAAAGGGCGAGCACCCGCGGGCTCACCTCAAGGACTTCCGCGGCGTGATCCATGTCGATGGTTATGCCGGGTTCAACGAGCTGTTCGCAGACGGGAAGATCGCCGAGGCGGGTTGCTGGGCGCATGTGCGGCGCAAATTCTTCGATGTTCATGCCGCCACCGGTTCGCCGATCGCAAAGGAGGCCCTCGACCGGATCGGCCACCTCTACGGCGTCGAGGAAACCATCAAGGGGATGGTGCCCGACTACCGGCGACGAGAGCGGCAACAGCGGTCGAAGCCGATCGCCGCGGCACTCGCCGCCTGGGCAAATGAGACCCTGCCCAAGCTGTCGCGCAAATCCGAACTCGCCGCCGCGTTCCGCTACATGAAGACACGCTGGATCGCGCTCGCCCGCTGCTTCGACGATGGCCGGCTGACCCTCGACAACAATCCAGCCGAGCGAGCGCTCCGTTGCGTCGCCATCGGCCGCAAAAATTATCTCTTCGCCGGCTCCGATGCCGGCGGCCGTCGCGCCGCCGCCATGTACTCGCTGATCGAAACCGCCAAGCTCAATGGCCTCAACCCGCAGCTCTACATTACCGACGTGCTCGCCCGCATCGCCGATCACCCGGCCCGGCATGTCGCCGATCTTCTTCCCTGGAACTGGCAGCCCCTCGTCGCCGATCGCGCCGCCGCTTAACTGGCGCCTTCACCGAGCGCTTACGAAATTGGTGCGTAGTCTCTGACATCTCGCACCGCGTGGCTGGGGGAGTACGACGAAGGCGCCGCCGTTCAATTCGGCGATCGCGGGTAGCGGTGTCCTGGCCAACTGAGTCCAGCGCTTGGTCATGACACGAGCCTTGAGCCCCAATTCCTTGGCGGCGCGGAGCATTTCTGGAAAACCGAAAGTCCCGCCGCCGAAACGGTGGTGAAGCTGCGCCGGGTCGACCGAGATGCCGATCACCCTTAAGAGCAGCGAAAACGCTTCCGCCCCGGACCGGGGC
>DATCFB010000078.1:0-18055 GCA_036509755.1 Pseudolabrys sp.
TTACTACAGCCCCTCGCCGGCAGCCGGCTATAACTGGGCCGGCGCCTATGCGGGCCTCAATCTCGGATACGAGTGGGGCAAGGTCAGCAACAGCGCCGGAAACCCGTCGGGGATCATGGGCGGCGGCCAGGTCGGCTACAACTGGCAGAACGGCCAGTTCGTATTCGGCGGCGAGACCGACCTTCAGATCTCGAGCGCCGACGACACATTCGCGCCCTGGAAATTCTCGAACCCGTGGTTCGGAACGCTGCGCGGCCGCATCGGCTACGCGATGAACAACATCCTGGTCTACGGAACCGGCGGTCTCGCCTATGCCGATCTGAAGGGTGAGCTGAGTGGCCTGACCGAGACCAAGACCGAGCTCGGCTGGACCCTCGGCCTTGGCATGGAAGTGGGGCTGACACCGAACTGGTCGGCCAAGGTCGAGTATCTCTATATGGATCTCGGCAGCCGCGCCTTTTCGGTCACCGGCACCGACAATGGGCTGAGTGCCAACGTGCTGCGCCTCGGCGTGAACTATCACTTCTGAAATTCACCGCGGTATCCAAGTATTAAACCCCGGGCCGAGCGCCCGGGGTTTTTGATTGTGCGCTCTCACGGACTAATTGTTCCACATCGTCCTTATAACAGAAGTATCAAGGCTCGCTGCTCCAGATCAGATTACGGCAGGATCGCGGCGAATGCTGGACGCAATCATGATTATACATGCGACAACTTGCTGGTACCTGTGGCTTTCCTGCACTAGACGTAATTTCAATTTCGAATAACTTGCGCGCATCGAAGTCGGGGGGCGGGGGCCTGTTCAGGAGGTAGTTGGAATGAAGCGCGTAATTCTGGCGGGCGTAAGTGCTCTCGCCGTCATGACGATGATGAGTGGAGCGAACGCGGCGGATCTGCCGCGCCGTCGCGCCGAGATGCCGGTGAAGGCGCCGGCCTATCTCGCGGCATATAGCTGGACCGGCTTCTACGTCGGTATCAATGGTGGCGGCGGCTTCGGTCGCTCGAACTGGTCGGGCGCAGGCACCGACTTCAACACGTCGGGCGGCCTCGTCGGCGGCACGGTGGGTTACAACTGGCAGACCGGTCCCGCGGTGTTCGGTCTTGAGGGCGATGTCGACTGGAGCGGCATCAAGGGCAGCGGCACCTGCGGCGGCCTTGCCTGCGAGACGCGCAATGACTGGCTCGGCACGTTCCGCGGCCGACTCGGCTACGCGTTCAATCGCGTCATGCCGTACGTGACCGGCGGCCTGGCGGTCGGCAACGTCAAGGCGTCGAATGCGTTCGGCAGCTCGGACGAGACGCGCGCCGGCTGGACACTCGGTGGCGGCATCGAGGCCAACATCGCTGGTCCGTGGAGCGCCAAGGTCGAGTACCTCTATGCCGATCTCGGCAAGACGAACTGCGCGGCTTGCGTCGTGCCCGCTGGCACCGACGTCAACTTCCACGCCAATATCGTGCGCGCCGGCCTGAACTACCGCTTCTAAGCAGGCGACGAGAAGCTTGAAAAGCCCCGGAACTTGTTCCGGGGCTTTTTGTTGTGCGCAGTTCCAATGTCACGCAAGCGGCAAACCTGTGTCGGTGCCGCCACAGTAACCGCACATGTTCGGCCCGCGGCGGAACGTCTTTTTCGCTTCCGGGTTGGAACACCATCGGGGGACGGCGCATTCGCGACCGTCCAGTCTCTGGAAGTTAAGTGAGGTGCGTCATGAAAAAGCTTCTGCTCGCGGGCGCGAGCCTGCTCGCCATGGGTGCCGTGGCGGCTTCGGCGGCCGACCTTCCGGCGCGGATGCCGGCGAAGGCGCCAGCCTATGTTCAGCCGATGGCGTTTAGCTGGACGGGCTTCTATCTCGGTCTCAACGGCGGCTATGGTTTCGGGCGCTCTGAATTCAATGGCACGCTGCCGAGCGGCAGCTTCGACGCGGGCGGCGGATTGTTCGGCGCCACGGTCGGTTACAACTGGCAGACCGGCCCGCTGGTGTTCGGTCTCGAAGGCGATATCGATTGGAGCGGCATGAGGGGCGACGGCTCTTGCGGCGGCATTTCGTGCAGCGCGCGCAACGACTATCTCTCAACCATCCGCGGGCGTCTCGGTTACTCCATGGATCGCTGGATGCCGTACATCACCGGCGGCGCTGCCATCGGTAACGTGAAGACTAGCATTGCCGGGGTCGGCGACACCAACAACACCAAGGGCGGCTGGACCGTCGGCGGCGGCGTCGAAGCCTCGATCGCCGGTCCGTGGACGGCGAAGGTCGAATATCTTCACGTCGATCTCGGCGATGCCGATACCGCCCTCCCCGGCACGAGCACGAGCTTTACCAGCGATATCGTCCGCGGGGGCATCAACTACAAATTCTGATCTGGCGATCCCAACCCTGGAAAGCCCCGGAGCCTGCTCCGGGGCTTTTCGTTTGCGCTCAAGCCGGCGCCGTCGCGGCGAAGGCGGGGACCGCCGCGGCGAAGGCGTCATGCCAGGCGTGCAGGCGCGGATGCGTCGTGCGCCACGAACTGTCGAAACGGAAATCGCGATAGCCGAGCAGGCAGGCGAGCGCGATCTGGCCGACATGCGGCGTCTCCGAGAGCAGCGGTGGCGCAGCCTCGAGCGCACTGAGCGCGCGTTCGACTTTTGAAGCCTGGCGCTCGGTCCAACTCGCGACGTGCATCTCGGCGGGACGATACCGGCTCTCGTAGACGATGAGCACGCTGGCATCGAGCGCCCCGTCGCACAAAGCTTGCAGCGTCAGCGCCGAAAAACGTGCCTCCGCCTCGCGCGGCACGATGCGGCCGCCACCGGCAAGATGATCGAAGAATTCGAGGATGATGCGCGAATCGTACAGCACGCTGCCGTCCTCCCGCACCAGCGCCGGAATTTTGCCGAGCGGATTCTGCCGGCGAATGGTGTCGGCGGGATCGTTGAGATCGGTGTCGCGCGTCTCGATGCGATCGCCGAGGCCGAGCATTGCAATCGCGATACGCACCTTGCGCACGAAGGGCGAGGCGCCGGCTGAACGCAGGATCATCATGTGCAAAAGGCTCCAGTCCGGCGGAATGCCGGCCATCTGTCGATTGAAATGAGTCGCGCCGCGCGCGAATGCCGCGGCCGGGCCGGCGCGTCAGCCGGTCACGACGAGATTGACCGCCTTCGGTCCCTTGCCCTTTTTGTCGGGCTCGACATCGAAGTCGATGCGCTGCCCTTCGTTGAGAACCTTGAGACCGGCCGACTCGACCGCCGTGATATGGACGAACACGTCGCGCCCGCCGTCATCCGGCTTGATGAAGCCGTAACCGCGCTCACCGTTGAAGAACTTGACCACGCCTTGCTGCGCCATCGGGATACTCCAACCCGAACTGCCGCCGGCCCCACGCACGGCGGCGCAGCCAGACATTCCAGCGAAGGCATCGGCCCTTGACCTCAGACTCCGCCCTTGCCCCCCACAGGAGGCGGAACGCCATAGCCACTGAGGAACTACACACCAAGTACGGGCTGCTTGAAAGCGAAAAGCGGTGCTATCGTGTGGCCCCCGTTTCCCCCGCCAGCCAGTCCAGCGTGAACCGGCCATTGCCGTCGCGTCCGAGGATGCCGGCCAGCACCGGCAGCAGCACCTTGAGTTCGCCCTCCAGCGTCCAAGGCGGATTGACCAGGATCAGGCCCGAGCCGTTCAGCCGGGTCGGATCGGACAGAGGCGAGACGATCAGTTCGGCCCGCAGGATTTTCGGAATGCCGAGCCGGCCCAGCCGCTTGGCCAACGCATCCGGCTCCGTCCGACCCTTGATCGGGTACCATAACAGATACTGGCCGCCGGCCCATTTGCGGTGCGCGACGGCCAGTGCCTGGGCCAGCCGTGGAAAGTCGCTGTCCTGCTCAAAGGGCGGATCGGTGACCACCAAGCCACGTCGCTCCTTCGGCGGCACATAGGCCGACAAGGCAGTCCAGCCGTCGATCGCAAGGGTCTTGATGCGCGTGTCCCGCTGCATGGCGTCGGCAAGTGCCGCATAGGCCTCGGGCTCGAGCTCGCAGGCGATCAGCCGGTCTTCTCCGCGCAGCCAGGCGCGCACCAGCGCGGGTGACCCTGGATAGACTTTCAATTGCCCTGGCTCGTTGAGCGCGCCGATCACGTCGAGATAGGGCTTGAGGAGGACCGCCACTTTGTCCGGCAGCCGCGCCTCGATGAGGCGCAAAATGCCGTCGCGCCATTCGCCCCCGCGCGTCGCTTCCGGCGACGTCAGGTCATAGAGGCCGGCGCCGGCATGCGTGTCGATGACGCGGAAGGCGGCTGGCTTCTGCCGCAGATAGTCGAGCAGACGGCACAGCGCCGCGTGCTTGAAGACGTCGGCGAAACTGCCGGCATGGAAGGCGTGGCGGTAATTCAAATGCGTCGGCCGTCGGCAATGGCGTGTCAGCTGTGCTTATGCCACAGCGCGGCGCTATTGCGGCACCCCGCGCAGGCCGAAATGCGAGCGGGCCTGGAGCAACTTGCGCGGCGGCGGCAAGTGGCGCCAGCGCAAGCGCGACTTCGGCGCTGGACGCGGCACGACCGCCACGGGGCTGACGGCCGGAACGGCCGAAAGGCCGCGATGCCGCCGCCGTGCGCGGCCGATCATGCGCAGCAAGACGTGCAACGTCGCCAGTACCGCGCACAACGCACCGGCTGCGTGCAGCCCGATACTCATCTGCAACGGATGCGGCATGCGGCAAATGAGAGCGAATACGTCCGCGGTCTTGCCGGTGCAGATCAGCGACGTGCCAAAGAGTTCGCCATGCGCCGGCGTGCTCACCGGCCACAGCACGATGTAGCCGAGCCCGGCGAACCGGACTGCAAAGCATAGATAGTCTTGGAATCGGTTCATGGCCCGCGCGCTCCATCGCGCCGATCGCGCGGCCAAGATTGCGCGGCGACGTTGCGAAAATCTTGTTCGAATTGTCGACAAAACGGGGTTTTCCCCGTCAGCCGCCACCAATGCTAAGCGGCTGCTTAACGCGATCGTCGAGACAAGGTCCGCATGGGGCTCTAAAAATTCCGCAGCCGTTTAGCCGCCGCGCAAGGCGGGCATCTGCATCTTGTCGAGCCGGCAGGCGCGCCGCGTGACCTCAGGACAGGCGCGGAAGCCAAAGGTCTTGGTCAGGCAGACGCGCACCTCGCTGAGCCGCTTGGTGTCGCAGGCGACGGCCATGTCGTCGCGCGACAGATCGGGGTTTGCCTTGAGGAAGGCGTCGGTGACCTCCGCGGGGCTCACCGTTTTGGGCTGATCGAGCGCGAGATAGTCATCCGGAATCTTCACTACCGCGCGCGCCTTGCGCACCGTTTCGAAAAAAGCGTGCGGCGTCAGCCCCGAGCAGGTGCCATGCCGGTCCCATTCATGGAAGACCAGACGCGGGCTCGGCATCAGGTCGAGCATACTGCCGACGATCTGACGGTCGAGGCGCGGCGATGGCACTTGGCAATACGAGGGGAAGCCCTGCTCATACTGCGGCCACAGGCCGTGCACGACGAAAGCGAAGGGGCGGCCGGCGCATTGCTGGTCGGGTGCGCGGTTCGGCGCGCGCTCTTCGGAAGCCTGGCAAAACGACGGCGACCAGGACAGCGCCAGCACGTAGTAGTCGAATTTGCCAGGCTCGTTCTGCCGGCGGTCCTGCGCGCCGGCAGCCCCGGCGACAGTGAGGACGATACCGAGGGCCAGTAGCCCCGCCGACCCGATCCGGCGAAAATGGCGCGTTCGCATGGATGCCTCCCACTCAACAAGAACAAACCACGATTGACCGAGATTAACGGTTCCCACCGCACGCTATCGCCGAAATTAGAACATTACAAGAACAAATTGAAACGAACACAGATCACAACGCCTGCAATCCCGGATGGAACAAATGAGTAAGTGACTTGTTGTATGGCAACGAGGGGTTTCGCGTCTCATAGGTAAGACACTCAGTAGGGGGCTCCGATGGTCGGGCGCATAATGCCAAAGGCAAACCTGGCTCGCGGCGAACGGCTGCAAATCATGCTGTCGCCGGAAGAACTAAGCGCGGTGGACGACTACAGATTCCGCCAGCGCATGCCGAGCCGTGCGGCGGCTGTGCGCGAACTGTTCCGCATCGGCCTGGCAAGCGCCGGAATGACACAGGTGGTATCTGGAAAAAAATCGGCGGATTTCGGCGTGCTCGACCTGCCCGGCGGCGAGACGGGCGTACCGATGCCTTTTCCACTTTCTCGGCCAAATGAGTGACTTGCTCTTAGACTACGCGTGACTCGCATTCGCGGGAAAACCCGCCGACATTGGGCTGCGCCGAGACCACCACGGAGGGCACGACATGCCCGACACCCTGAATGCAGCCGAGATGCGCCGATTGGCGATGCAATGCGCGGCGCGGGCCGAAGATACAGCCATGAGCGCCGATGAGCGCGCACGCATGTTGCGCATGCGCGAGGGTCTTCTTGAAATCGCAGCCTCTGCCGACTGGCTTGCCGGCCGCGGCGATAGGCCGACCCTCTAAGTCAGCAGTTCTAAGTTACCGCCAAGCGGAGCCCGCCGGCCCCTAGGGCCCCGCCATCTTGCAGCGTGGGTTATAGGCCCAGTCGAGGTCGTAACCGGTGACGCACCATTCGACGCCCCAGTCGAAGCCGGCAAAGCCGGTGTCTTCGCCGATCGAGTATTTCACCACGTGCTTGCGATATGGCACCTGCGGCCAGCGGGCGTCATTGACCAGCGCCACTGCGCTACAGAAGCGTCGTGGATTGCTGCCGAGCGCCCACGGATTATAGGCAACTTCGCGCACGCGCTCGTAGCCGACGATGGCCACGTTGTTGGCCCAGAAATGGGCCTGCGTATCGCCGAACTGGTCGGTGATGCGGCTCAGCGCGGCCTCGCAGCGCGGCAGGTCGCCGTCGAAATTCGGCCCCGAAAGATAGAAGTTCTTCTCCAGCGGGCTTGCCGCCTGCGCCGGCGCATGCGCGGCCAGCGCGAACAGGGCAACGGCGGCGAGCGATTGCAGACAACGCGACGCACGCGACATGGCATACTCCCTCGGACGGAGCCGACTTTATCACAGCTTTCCGTCCTGCAAGCGATTCGATTCACGGATTCCAGGATTTCAAGACTCGTGACTCCTCGCAAGCGGCGGCATTCTCCCGCCCGCGAATCGGGATTCCTGCGGCTGTCGAGTCGCGTTCACGCGTACCGCCGGCAAAGTCCCGAAGCAGGAGGTGTTCGGCCGAACACGGCGATCGAACGGTCGCAATGAGCCGGCCGAGAGAGTCGCGTTGGCGTATGCTTGCGTCGGCGTTCGCGCGGCCGGTCACCGGCCCGCGTATGACAAGCGAGGCTGTCGGCCGCAATGGCCGGCAGCCTCTCATCGCCAATCTCCGAGAACCGCCTGCACCAGCGACAGCGCCGCCACAGCGGCGGTATCCGCGCGCAGGATGCGCGGCCCCAATGAAAGACGCACGACATTTCCGCGCTTGACGAGCGCCGCCCGTTCCTCCTCGGAGAAGCCGCCTTCCGGCCCGACCACCATCGCCACGCCAGCGTGATGCGGCGCGCCGCGCAGGGCCGCGACCGGGTCGGTCACATCCGCATCCTCGTCGCAGAACACGACAAGGCGCTCCGGTGCGAGTGTCGCGCACAGGCGCTCGAAGGCGACCGGCTCGCCGACTTCGGCGAGAGACAGGACACCGCATTGCTGTGCCGCCTCGACGACGTTGGCGCGCATGCGGTCGGAATTGACGCGGGCGACCTGCGTGTGCCGCGTCATGACCGGCTGAATGCGCGCGGCGCCCATCTCGACCGCCTTCTGCACCAGGTAATCGAGCCGGGCGTGCTTGAGGGGTGCGAACAGCAGATGCACGCTGCCAGGCACCGGTTGCACCCGCGTCTGTTCGCCGATCGTGAGCGCGCCTCCGCGCTTGCCGGCGACGGCAACCGCCCCGCGCCATTCGCCATCGCGGCCGTTGAACAACAGGACAGCGTCGCCGGCGCCGAGCCGCAGCACGTTGAACAAATAACTGGCCCGGTCGCGGTCCAGCACCACCTCGGCGCCTGACCGAAGCGGCTCGTCGACATAAAGGCGGGGCGTGCGGAAATCGTACTGCGACATCAAAGACCGTGACGAGGTAAAGACTGGCGGACAGCGGTTTAGCGCCTCGAGGCGCCCGAGGCGAGGTCCGGCCGGTCAAGTTGCCGCCTTCCCGACGCATTCGGCGGGTTGTTATACCGTCGTAAGTTCGGCTGCGCGCGGCCCAAGCGGCTGTATAATGCCGACAGAGATGATCGAGAGGACATCGTCATGACTTTGCGCCGGGGCCTGATCTTGGCCGTGGGCCTGCTGCCGCTGCTGGCCGGAAGCGCTTTTGCGCAATTCCCGCCGGCACCCGGTCAGCAGCCGCAGCAGCCACCCTGCATCGGCGATTTCACCAAATTGCGCAACGACACTGAGAACAAGGCCAAACTGATCCAGGAGGCGAGCAAGCGCCACGCTCAGCCCAAGGAGGCCTGCCGCCTGTTCACCGCTTTCCACGCGGCCCAGGCCAAAATGCTGAAATACGCGAATGAAAACGCGAGCTGGTGCGGGATCCCGCCGCAGATCATTGAGCAGATCAAGACCGGCGTCGCGCACGCGGCCGAGATCCGGACCAAATTGTGTAAAATGGCGGAAGCGCCGCCGCGGCCGGCCGGGCCGTCGCTCAGCGACGCGCTGAGCGCGCCCGTGCCGAACGCCAATAACATCCGCACCGGCCGGGGCACGTTCGACACGCTGACCGGCTCGCCCATCGGCAAATGAGCGAGAGCGCCGGACGCGTCGCCGATGCGACCGGAAACTGGGTCGACGGTCTCGCCCCCGCATTCGCTCGGCCCTATCTGCGACTCGCGCGACTCGACCGTCCCATTGGATCGTGGCTGCTACTGATCCCCTGCTGGTGGTCCCTCGGGCTCGCCGCGATGCGTGCGAGTGAGCTACCGCGGTTATCGCACCTCGTTCTGTTTTTCATCGGCGCTTTTGCCATGCGCGGCGCCGGTTGCACCTGGAACGATTTTGTCGATCGCGATCTCGACGCGAAGGTCGAGCGCACGCGCTCACGCCCGATCCCGTCCGGCCAGGTGACGGCGCGGCAAGCGGCGATCTTCATGGTCGCGCAGGCGTTCGTCGGCCTTCTCGTGCTTTTGCAGTTCAATCGCTTCACAATTGTCTGCGGCTTCGCCTCCCTCGGCGTGGTCGCGATCTATCCCTTCATGAAGCGCATCACCTATTGGCCGCAGATCGTTCTGGGCCTCGCCTTCTCCTGGGGCGCGCTGATGGGATGGCCGGCGACATTCGGGCGGCTCGACGCGCCGGCACTCGTTCTCTACGCCGGATCGATCCTGTGGGTGATCGCCTATGACACGATCTATGCGCATCAGGACCGCGAGGACGATTTGATGATCGGTATCAAGTCGACCGCACTCCTGTTCCAGACGGGTACCAAACCGATGCTGGCCGTGTTCTATGCGGGCGCCGTGGTGCTGATCGGCGCTGCGGGGCTGGTGGCGGGCGGCCGCGCGATTTTCGTGGTGGGCATGGTCGCCTTCGCCGCCCAACTGGCGTGGCAGGTCTGGCGGATCGACATTGACGACCCGGCGCTGTGCTTACGGCTGTTCAAATCGAACCGCGACGCCGGGCTCGTCCTGTTCGGAGCGATGCTCCTCGACGCGGCGTTCTAGTGCATGGCCGCTGCGGAGGGATCTGGCGAAGCGACATTACTCATGCTTGATTTGCCGAACAGACTCCAATGGCTGAAGTCGAGCAATCCGCCGCTCTTGGTCGATGCTTTGACCGGCTCGCGCTTCGCGGACGCGTCGGACGAGTCCTCGTCGTCGTCATAGAGGCCATCGGCGCCGGCGAGCACGTCGCCCACCGTGTCGTACTTCTTCGGAATCGAGCCGGTATAGGCCGGCGCGCCCTTGGCCGCATAATGCGCACGCGCCTTCGCGGCAACCACTTCGCCCGCCACCGCATTCGGCCGGCACGGACGCCGGCCGCTTGCGCGCCGCATCAGATCGACATGGATGTGATTGTAGTGCGCGGCGTTATAGCCGGGCGCCAGCACGGTGGTGAATGTCTCACAGGCGTAGAGTTGCACGTCGTGCAGGAAACCCTGTTCTTCCGGCGAGCCATGCCAGCCATGTTGCACAGAGATCGTTCGTCCGTCCGCGAGCGTGAACGCGGCGATGTCGAGCGCATTGCCGAAGGCGTGCTCGGATATGTGTTGACTGCTGGTCCCGACCATATCGCGACATGAATAGGCCGAGATTTGCTTCATCTGCACCACCGGCTGGCCGAACCAATGCAGCGCGGCCGGTTGCACGCCTTCGCTCACCCAACGATCCAGCGCCGAGACGAGCGGACAGGCAAGCGTCGCCGCGGGCGTCAGCGTTGCCTGGATCGTGGCTGCCGCAGGCGTGCGTTGCGGCCCGAGCGCGGGCGGTGCCTGCGGCGGCTGATACGCCGGCTGCATCGGAGGCTGCGATTGCGGGCGCGCGATCGCCGGCGCTCTGCTCTCGCCGGGCAGAACGGCATCGTCGGGAATATCGTCACGCTCCTCGGCATTGGCCGGGCGGATCGACATCGGCGCGCCGACTGGCTCCGTGGATTGTTCGTAAGCCGGCTGCTGCTGCCGATAGGCCGGCTGCTGCTCGTAAGACGGCTGCTGGTAGGCCGGCTGGTATGACGGCGCGCTGGCTGGCGCCTGCTCAGGCGCGCGGCCTTGCTCGACACCTTGCGGGCCAGTCATCCATTGCATGCGCGCACCGGATGTGGGCGCGCTGGCGACGGGTTGCGGCGGCATAAAGCTCGGCTGGCTCGCCGGCCAACGCGGCATGCTTGCCAGCGACGCGTTCGGGATGCCCGCAGGCGGCCGCAGGTCGTCGCCATAGGCCATGGGCACGCCGCCCTCGCCCAGCGCCGAGACCTTCAGCGGGAAATCGGCGCCGCAGACGCCGGGACCTTCGATCGGCTGGATCTGGACGACGCCGGTGCCGATCTTCACCGCACCCGATTTCAGGCACGAAATCTCGGCCTCATGCCGCCATGAGGCGCGCTCGCCATATTGCCACATCCCGCGCCCGCAACCGGCGAGCGCGATCAGCAAGGTCAGGCCGCCGAGGGAGAGACGCACGCCACGCTTCATTCGCATAAAATGCGGGCGTGGGCTTTAACGAGATATCAACGACGCGCGTCAGCAATCCGGTGAGGTTAAGGAAGGGTTGATCGTCCCCGGCCTCACCGGCCGGAGACGATCGACGTCGCGCAACGATTACTCGGCCGCCTTGATGCCGAGCGTCTTGCCGATCTGGGCGACGGTGTCGCGCTGATCCTTGAGGTCCTTGGCGAACTCGGCGCCGGTGCCCGGATTGACCACCTGGCCGGTGGCGACCAGCTTGGCGTTGATCCCCGGATCGGCGACGTATTCGCGGATGTCGGCGGCGATGCGGTCGATCGCCGCCTTCGGCATGCCCTTCGGACCCAGCACGCCGACCAGCCCGTCGAACTCGAGCGAGGGGAAACCCGCCTCGCGCGCGGTCGGAATCGCGTCGAGCGACTTGGCGTGCTGGCGGTTGGTCAGCGCGATCACCTTGACCTTCCCGCCTTGGACGCGGGGCCGCATGATGGCATAGGCGCCGACATAGGCCTGGATACGGCCGTCGGCGAGATCGTTGATCGCGTCCACGGTGTTGCGATACGGCACCTTGGCGACGTCGAGCTTTTGCGTCTTGAGGAAGGCGGCAAACAACAGATCGTTGGCGCCGGTCACCGAGGCGTAGTTGAGCTTGCCCGGCTCGGCCTTCGCCTTTGCGGCGAATTCTTTGACCGACGACACACCGAGACTGGCCGGCACGCCGAACGCGATCAGCGTATTCGTCACGCGCGCGATCGGCACGAGATCGTCGATCTTGTAGGGCAGCTTGTCGTGCAGCAGCGGATGCGCGGTGAAGGTCGAAGCCGGCGCAAACAGCAGCACATGATCGTCATGCGCGTTCACCACCGCCATGATCGCCAGCATGGCGTCGCCGCCGGGTTTGTTCTCGACGATAACCGGCTGGCCCCACTTCTGCGACAGCTTGTCGGCGAGGAGCCGCGCGGTGATGTCGACGCCGGAGCCGGCGCCAAGCGGAATGATGAAGTGCACCGGGCGCGACGGCCAGGAAGGCTGCTGCGCCTGCGCGGGCAGCGTGCCGACGAGCGCGCCGGCAATGAGGGCGAAACTCAGAAACAGGCGACGCAAGATATTCATGGCTCCCCGTCCTTTTTTGGTTGTCGTTGGTGCGATCCACAGGAGAGCGCAGACATAGCGGGCCGAACCGATCGGGGCAAATCCTTTGGCCGGCGCCGGCTCAAGCCATGCGCATTTGGCAGATGACGCCGTCCATCGTTACCGCTGGCTGGCAACCGAAGTGCCATTCGGCGGTCATCCCGGTGATGTTTGCTGCCGTCCGCCGGCGGTTGCGCCGCAACATTTAGGTTGGCGCGTTTGTTCTGCGCGGACGATCAATCGCTTAGGCCGCACATGCCGAATGCGCATGACTTGCAGCCTAAATTTGCGGTGTCGATGCCTGCCCGCGTCTTCGGCGGATTAGACTTTCGTGCTAACGTCCGCTCATACCGACCAAGGGAGGCTGCCGTGAACCTTGCCTTGAAGTGGAACGTCATCGCCGTGTGCGCGGCGTTCGTGTTCGTCGGCGCGGTGTTGCTCGGCGCCTTCTGAGACTTTTGAGTTCACCTGACGCGACACCGGAGAGCCACAGGTTCTCCGGTGTTTTGATTCAACGTCACGCCGCGGCGATGCTTGGCGCTCGGCGCGAATCGTAATTCAGGATCGGCGCCAGCCAGCGCTCCGCGTCCTCGATGCTCCAGCCCTTGCGCCGCGCATAATCCTCGATCTGGTCACGCTCGATCTTGCCGACGCCGAAATAGGCCGCCTGCGGATGGCTGAAGTAGAGCCCGCACACGGCGGCGCCCGGCCACATGGCAAAGCTTTCGGTCAATTGCACGCCGACGCGCTCGCTCCGCAGCAAATTGAATAAAGTGCCCTTCTCGGTATGGTCCGGCTGCGCCGGATAGCCAGGCGCCGGACGGATGCCGTGGTATTTTTCGAGGATCAATTCGTCCTTGGAGAGTGTCTCGTCGGCGGCGTAGCTCCAGAACTCCTTGCGCACGCGCTGATGCAGCCGTTCGGCGAAAGCCTCGGCCAGACGGTCGGCCAATGCCTTGACCATGATCGCCGAATAGTCGTCGTTGGCACGCTTGAAGCGGTCGGCAACCTCGTCCTCGCCTATGCCGGCGGTGACGGTGAAGCCACCGACATAGTCGGCCAAGCCGCTGCTGCGCGGCGCGACGAAGTCGGCGAGCGCCGAATTGAAGCGGCCTTCGCGCTTGGCGAGTTGCTGGCGCAAGCTGTACAGCGTGGCGATCGGGGCAGCGCGCGCCTCATCGGCATAGACGAGAATATCGTCGCCCTGGGCATTTGCCGGGAAGAAGCCGACCACGGCGTGCGCCTTGAACCACTGCTCGGCGACGATCTTGTCGAGCATCGCCCGCGCGTCCTCGTAAAGCGAACGCGCCGCCTCGCCCACTTTCGGGTCGTTCAGGATCGCGGGGAAGCGCCCGCCCAATTCCCACGCCGAGAAGAACGGAGTCCAGTCGATGTAATCGACGAGTTCGGCGATCGGATAGTCTTCGAGCGTGCGCGTGCCGAGGAAGGACGGCTTCGGCGGCACGTAAGCGCCCGACCAGTCGAGCTTGACCGCGTTGGCGCGCGCCGCAGCGAGTGGCAGCCGCGCCTTCTCCTCCTGCGCCCGCGCATGCGCCGAGGCGATTCGCGCATATTCCTTGCGCAGCTCGGCGACGTAAGTGCCCTTGCCCTTTGACATCAGCGACTGCGCGACGCCGACGGCGCGGCTCGCGTCGTTGACGTGGATGGTTTGGCCGCGGTGATAGTTCGGATGGATCTTGACGGCGGTGTGCACGCGGCTCGTGGTCGCGCCGCCGATCATGAGCGGCAGCTCGAAGCCTTGCCGCTCCATCTCGGAGGCGACGTGGCACATCTCGTCCAATGACGGCGTGATCAATCCGGACAGCCCTATGATGTCGGCATTCTCGGCCTTGGCGGTCTCGAGGATCTTCGCTGCGGACACCATGACGCCGAGATCGATGACCTCGTAATTGTTGCACTGAAGCACGACGCCGACGATGTTCTTGCCGATGTCGTGCACGTCGCCCTTGACCGTCGCCATGACGATCTTGCCGTTCGACGAGGAACGGCCGCCATTGTCCTTCTCGTGCTCCATGTAGGGCATCAGGTAAGCCACCGCCTGCTTCATCACGCGTGCCGACTTGACCACCTGCGGCAGAAACATCTTGCCCGAGCCGAACAGGTCGCCGACCACGTTCATGCCGTCCATCAGCGGGCCTTCGATGACGTCGAGGGGCCGGGGCGCGGTCAGGCGCGCCTCCTCGGTGTCCGTCTCGATGAAATCGGTAATGCCGTGGACCAGCGCGTGCGTCAGCCGCTCGCCGACCGGCCGCTCGCGCCAGGCAAGATCGACCTGCCTCTCCTCGTGGCCCTTGCCGTGGAATTTCTTGGCAAGATCAAGCAGGCGCTCGGCCGCATCCGGCCGGCGATTGCGCACCACGTCCTCGCAGGCTTCACGCAGCTCGGGGTCGAGATCGTCATAGACCGCCATCTGCCCGGCATTGACAATGCCCATGTCCATCCCGGCCTTGATGGCGTGATAGAGGAACACGGAGTGCATGGCCTGCCGCACCGGCTCGTTGCCCCGGAAGGAAAACGACAGGTTCGACACACCACCGGAGACGTGCACGTGCGGCAGGTTGGCGCGGATCCAGCGAGTCGCCTCGACGAAGTCGACGCCGTAGCCGTTGTGCTCATCCATTCCGGTGGCAATGGCGAAGATGTTCGGGTCGAAGATGATGTCCTCGGGCGGGAAGCCAACCTGTTGCGTCAGGATGTCGTAGGCGCGCTTCGAAATCGCGCATTTGCGCTCGAGCGTGTCGGCCTGGCCCTTCTCGTCGAAGGCCATCACCACCACCGCGGCGCCGTGCCGACGCACGATCCTTGCATGCTCGATGAAAGCCGCCTCGCCTTCCTTCATCGAGATCGAATTCACCACCGGCTTGCCCTGAATACACTTCAGCCCGGCTTCGATCACCGAGAACTTCGATGAGTCCACCATCACCGGCACGCGGGCGATGTCCGGCTCGGCGGCGATGAGGTTGAGGAACGTCACCATCGCCGCTTCCGAGTCGAGAAGCCCTTCGTCCATGTTGACGTCTATCACCTGCGCGCCGTTCTCGACCTGGTCGCGGGCGATCGCCAGCGCGGCGGTGTAATCGCCAGCGGTGACCAGCTTGCGGAATTTGGCCGAGCCCGTGACGTTGGTGCGCTCGCCGACGTTGACGAAGGGAATCTCCGGCGTCAGCGCGAAGCTCTCGAGCCCCGAAAGACGGAGTTGCTTCGGCACGTCGGGTATAGCGCGCGGCTTCTTTCCCGCGACCACTTTGGCGATGGCGGCGATGTGCTCCGGCGTCGTGCCGCAACAGCCGCCGACCACATTGACGAGACCTGCTTCGGCAAACTCGCCGAGCAGCTCGGCCATGTATTCCGGGCTTTCGTCGTAATAACCGAACTCGTTAGGCAGACCCGCGTTCGGGTAGGCGCAAACGAAGGTGTCGGCGACGCGACCGATTTCGACGATATGCGCGCGCAATTCCTTGGCGCCGAGGGCGCAATTGAGCCCGATAGTCACCGGACTGGCGTGCCGCACCGAATTCCAGAATGCCGCCGGCGTCTGCCCGGACAGGAGCCGGCCGGACATGTCGGTAATGGTGCCGGAGATCATCACCGGCACGTCGACGCCGCGTTCATCGCATAACTCGGCGATCGCATAGATCGCCGCCTTGGCATTGAGCGTGTCGAAGATGGTCTCGATCAAAAGGAGATCGGCGCCGCCGTCGATGAGACCCCGCGTCTGCTCGCCGTACGCCGTCCGCAACTGGTCGAAAGTGATGGCCCGGAAGCCTGGATTGGAGACATCCGGCGAGATCGAGGCGGTGCGGTTGGTCGGGCCCAGCGCGCCGGCGACGAAACGGCGCTTGCCGTCTTCCTGTTCAGCCTGCGTGGCAGCCTGACGGGCGAGCTGCGCGCCGGCGTGGTTGAGCTCGTAGGCGATGCCCTCCATGCCGTAATCCGCCTGGGCGATCGCCGTCGACGAGAAGGTATTGGTCGAGACGATATCGGCGCCGGCGCGGAAATAAGCGAGATGGATGTCGTGGATCGCCTGCGGGCGGCTGAGATTCAACAGATCGTTATTGCCGCGAACTTCCCGATTCCAGGCGTCGAAACGCGCGCCGCGATAACCTTCCTCGTCGAGCTTCAGCGCCTGGATCATGGTGCCCATGGCGCCGTCGAGCACCAGGATGCGCTGCTTGAGCGCCTCAGCGAAGGCGGTGCGAACATTGATCTTCGACGTCACAACAATAACTCCACTTAAGCGGCTTGCTCGACCGCGGGCCTGAGGCCCAGCAAATGACAGATTGCGTAGACGAGGTCGGCGCGATTCATCGTGTAAAAATGGAACGACGTGACACCGCGGTCGAGCAGATCGATGACCTGTTCGGCCGCGACGGCGGCGGCGATAAGCTTGCGCGTCGCCGGATCGTCGTCGAGGCCGGCGAAACGCTCGGCGATCCATGCCGGCACCGAAGCGCCGGCGCGCGTGGCAAAATTCTTCGCTGCCTTGAAGTTCTGCACCGGCAGGATTCCCGGCACGATCGGGATATCGATGCCGCGCGCACGCACGCGGTCGAGATAGCGAAAGTAAATGTCGTTCTCGAAGAAGAACTGCGTGATGGCGCGGCTCGCGCCGGCATCGACTTTCGCCTTCAACATATCGATGTCCGCCTCGACGGTCGGCGAGTCGGGATGCCGCTCCGGATAGGCGGAAACTGAAACGTCGAAATCGGGCGCGATCTTCTTGATGCCCTCGACCAGCGCGGCGCCGTTGGCATAGCCCTCCGGATGCGGCGTGTATTTGTCCCCGGCGCCGGTCACGGGATCGCCGCGCAGCGCCACGATGTGGCGCACGCCGGCATCATGATAGTCGCGTATGACGCCGTCGATCTCCTCGCGCGTGGCAGAGACGCAGGTCAGATGCGCGGCCGGTGTCAACCGGGTCTCGGTCAGGATGCGGCGCACCGTTGCGTGGGTGCGCTCGCGCGTCGACCCGCCGGCGCCATAGGTGACCGAGACGAATGACGGCGCGAGCGGCGCCAGCCGTTCGATCGACTCCCACATGACCTTCTCCATCGCCGCATCTTTCGGGGGAAAGAACTCGAACGACGTGGCGATGCGGTTATGGCCCGCCGGCATGAAACGGCTGAGGCGCGGAACGGCGTTCATCAGGCGACCTCCCTCCGCTTCGGCGTCGCCATCAGCGCACGCACGTCACGCGCGAGCCACAGCGACACCGCGATCTTGACCTCGCCGCCCGGCTCAGGCGCGAGCGAGCGGTGCATGACCGGCTCGAGCCCCGATCCGGTGATCCACTGCGTCACCGTCTCCGGCGCGAAGCCGAGACGGCGGTGCGCGAACTGTTCGCGCAGGAATTCCTGTTCGTGCGGCGCGAAGTCGACGACTAGCAGGCGACCGCCCGGGCGCAGCACACGCGCCGCTTCCTTGATGGCGCGGCCGCCGTCGTCGAGGAAGTGCAGCACCTGGTGCAAGATGACGACGTCGAAGGAATCGTCGGCGATCGGCAGGTCGTAGATGTCGCCCTGGCGCACGCTGCAATGCTTGAGCGCCGCGCGCTCGAGCCGGTCGCGGGCAAGCAGCAGCATGTCGAGCGACAGATCGAGACCGAGACCGCGCTCGATCTCCGGGCCGAACAGTTCGAGCATGCGGCCGGTGCCAGTGCCGAGGTCGAGCAGCGAGCGGAACGGCTTGTCGGCGAGCGCGGTGCGGATCGCATCCTCCACGGCCTCGTCGGCCACGTGCAGGTTGCGGATGCGGTCCCA
>DATCFB010000079.1:0-5983 GCA_036509755.1 Pseudolabrys sp.
GGTGGAGGGGCCCAGCGGGCGAAGCGCAAGGCCACCCCGTCAGGCGTCTTGATCGCGCCGGTGACGACCTGGTCGGGAACCGGATTGGCGGGGATGCTGACGAGTTTCATGGATGGCCGCGAGGCCGCTCCGGCCCCTTCCATGGCTTATAGCAGGGTCGGCCGTGGGCTCAATCGCCGGATCCGTGGCCGAACCGATTTCCCCGGGAATTTCAGCCATTTGAGCCCCACCACGGCGCGCCCTTGCGGGCCAAAAAACCGTTCATACATCTATGACCGCACGGGCCAATGACGGCTGTGCACGGTTCGGCTCGGCCATATGGCGGGCCGCCGCATGTCGCTCAACATGGAGGATATGCCATGCGTACGTTCGATCTTGCTCCCCTCTATCGTTCCACCGTCGGTTTCGACCGCCTCTTCTCGATGCTGGATGGCTTCGAGACCGCTCCGGGCTACCCGCCCTACAACATCGAGCGCACCGGTGAGAACGACTACCGCATCACCATTGCCGTCGCCGGCTTTAGCGAGGCCGACCTGTCGATCGAAGCGAAAGACAACACGCTGACGGTCAAGGGCGGCAAGCAGGCCAAGGACGAGCAGAACGGCGAAGTGCTCTATCAGGGCATCGCCGCGCGCGCCTTCGAGCGCGTGTTCCAGCTCGCCGACTACGTGGTCGTGAAGGCCGCGAAGCTCGAGAACGGCCTGCTGCACGTCGATCTCGCCCGCGAGATTCCCGAGGCGAAGAAGCCGCGGCAGATCCCAATCGGCAGCAATGCGGCTAAGCCGCAGGTTGTCGACGCGAAGGTCGCGGCCTAACGGTTTCGAACCTTCCAAAACGGAAGCGCCCCGGATGCCCCCGGGGCGCTTCTTTTATGTGTGTGGCGTCGCGAGAGGGCGTCAAGTCACCGGCGCGGGGTTGAACAGCGCCAGCGAATTGGAAAGTCCGTGCCTCTCGGCCCAGGTCTTGCGGCCGGATGCGGTCTCCAGCAGCAATTTGAACAAGGCCCAGCCCATCTCCTCGATGGTCGCCTTGCCGGCGGCGATCGGCCCGGCGTCGAGATCCATGAGATCGTGCCAGCGTCGCGCCAATTCGCTGCGCGTCGCCACCTTGATCACCGGGCACGTCGCCAGACCGTAAGGCGTGCCGCGGCCGGTCGTGAAGACATGCAGGTTCATGCCGGCCGCCAGTTGCAGCGTGCCGCAGATGAAGTCGCTTGCCGGCGTCGCCGCATAATTCAGGCCCGGCACCGTGGCGCGTTCGCCCGGCGCGATCACGCCGGCAATCGGCGCCGTGCCGCTTTTGATGATCGAGCCCATCGCCTTCTCGACGATATTGGACAGCCCGCCGGCCTTGTTGCCCGGCGTGGTGTTGGCGCTGCGATCGGCGCCGCCGCGCGCCAGATAGTCATCATACCAGGCCATCTGCTCGATCAGCTCACGCGCGACCTCGGGCGAAGCGGCACGCGCGGTCAACTGATCGATGCCGTCGCGCACTTCGGTCACTTCGCTGAACATCACGGTGGCGCCGGCGCGCACCAGCAAATCCGTGCAGAAGCCGACCGCCGGATTGGCGGTGACGCCGGAGAAGGCGTCCGAGCCGCCGCATTGCGTGCCGACGACGAGCTTCGATGCCGGCACGGTTTCGCGCCGGCGCGCGTTCAGGCGTTCGAGATGCTGCTCGGCGGTTGAGACGATGTCATCGACCATCGAGCCGAAGCCGACGTGCTTCTCGTCCTGCAATCGCACCTGCGTCATGGCCGGCACGGTGCCCGGCGGCATCAACCGGTCCGGCTGCAGCTTCTCGCAGCCGAGGCCCACCACCATCACCTCGCCGCCGAAGTTCGGATTCTGCGCGATGTGGCGCAATGTGCGGATCGGGATCGGCGCGTCCTTGGCTTCGATCGCGACGCCGCACCCATAAACGTGCTCGAGGCCGACGACGCCGTCGACGTTTGGATATTTCGGCAACAACTCGCGGCGGATGCGGTCGATGGCGACGTCGAGCACGCCGGCGACGCATTGCACCGTCGTCGAGATGGCGAGCACGTTGCGCGTGCCAACCGAGCCGTCTCTGTTGACGAAACCCTCGAACGTATAACCCTCGAGCGGCGGCATCTCGCATTTCACCGTCGCCATCGGCAGGCCGTCGAGCCCTGGCGCCGCCGGCATCTCCAGCAGCCGCTCATTGACCCAGCTTCCGGCCGGCAGATCCTTCAACGCGCGGCCGATGACGACGCCGTAGCGGACGACCTCGTCGCCCTGACGCAGATCGGCGAGCGCCACCTTGTGCGCCTGCGGCACGCGCTCGCGCAACACGATGCCGCCCGGCAGTTCCGTTCCGGAAGGAAGGCCTCCGTCATTGCCGACGATGGCGACATTGTCGCGCGCGTGCATGCGCACGAGCACCGGTGCGGTCGATGTGCGGTTCCTGTCGAGCATGTCGTTTAGATAGCATGCCCCGGCGCGATTTGGAGGCCGGTCAGTCCTGCGCGGGCGCGGTGTCGGCCGGCGGCGGGGCGGGCAGGGGCGGCGAGGTAACGGTCGCCGGGATCGGCGCGGCGAAGCTGCCGGTCTGCTCCTCACCGGAAAAGCGCGGTGTCGGGCGGATCGGGGTCGGCCCGTCATCCGCGACTTGCGGCGGCGCGCTCAGCACCGTGCGGCGCTCGGCCGGCGGCGGAGGCGCGCTGCTGAAGGGGCGGCGAACCGTCGGCTCCCGCTTGGTGACCGGCTTCGCACGGTGGTGCGGCCTTGCCGTCGGACGCGGATGTGGCGCCGGTTCGTCCGGCGCCACTTCTTCGACGTCCGGCTCATCGCGCGGATCGGCACGGGCATTCTCCTCGCCCGGCGCCGGGACGTGAATGATGCGCGCGCCGCCGACAGTGCCGGGCCCCGGCAGCAGAGCCAATGTCGCGGGCGTCACCGAGATGACATCGCCGAAATGCGCATCGGCGACGACACGCACCTCGGTCCCGCGTCGGTCGTAAGCGTGCAGGATGTAATACGGCCCTCGCCGCAGCGGCTCGCCGATCGGATCGAGCGCGAGAGAGCGCACGCGCGTCAGGATCTCGTAGGTCGGCATATCGTCGGCGGCGGTGACCGGTTCGAGATAGTGCGAGCCGGCGGCGTAAAGCGTGATCGGCGTGGCGAAGCCGACGATGGCAGCGATCGTCAGTACGGCCGTCCGTTTTGCCGCCGCGCCCATGTCAGCGCCGCGCGATCATGCGAACGATATTGTCGATCGACACCGCTCCGCCGCCGAGCGACAAGAGCACGAGCAGGATCGACGCCCAGAAGATGGGCTCGCCGGGAAGGCTGTTCGGCACGACGAACACCGCGATCAGCGCCGTGATGAACAGCAGACCGAGCGAGGCGAAGCGCGTGGCGAACCCGAGCACGAGGCAGATCGGCAGCAGGAACTCGGCGTAGCTGACGACATAGGCGGCAATCGCCGGCGGCATCGGGATCGGCGGATATTGGGTCGCGAAGTCGGCGATGGTGTCCGCTTTCACCTGGAACGGCAGCACCACCGAGAAATCGAGGCTCGGTAGCTGGAATGGCAGGCTGAGGTGCAGCTTTTCGATCGGCAGATGCAGCGACCAGCGCAAGCCCGCGAGCCGGGTCTGGCCGTCGAGGAAGAAGATGCGCGCCATCAGCAGCCGCAGCGCCAGCGCGACCAGCCCATAGGGCAGCATCGCGCAGGCCGAGATGAAGCTATCGACGGTCATGCCGACGACCGAGCGCGAGCGGCGGGCACGCTCGGCGGCGCGCGCGGCGATCGCCGCGCTGGTGTTCAGCGCGGTGGTGACGGCCGGCGACGGCCGCGGCATCGAGACGGCCTGCATGCGCGAGAGTTCCAAGGCCGGCGGCGGCACCAGGGTCGCCAGCCGGTCGGCCAGGCGGGCCATCGCGAGTTCGCCGGACGCCGCTTCTTGAGTGGCGCGTTTATTGAGCATGGGAACGCTCCGAGAATTTTCTCGGAAAACTTTAGCGAACGCGGCTCGGAAAACGCGCATTTCCCCGATTCACAATTAAACGGTTAACCCCAGCGCGCGTTGTCCACGTGGCGTCGCAACGCCATTGCGCCGCTTGGGCACCCATGGTCCTGTTGTTGCCGAAGACCAATGCTCGGCCGTAACAAAACCACGCCACGGCGCGATTTCGACGTGGACCGGTCTTGTGCGGCAGCGCAAAATTTGGCATGGTTCATTAGGACAGTAATGCTGTCCTAATCGCGTCGGCACGATACCGGCCTCCAGAGTGCAGGGCGGCATCGGCAAACGCGAACGGGAGCGGCGCGCTCCGGCGCACGAGGCCGGACGAGAGCCGCCCTTCTCGGGAATGGTGGTGCTTGGCACGCGGCGGACGACGCGCCGCGGACGAGACGGGTACGCCGGCGGTCGAAATCCGCGGGCGAGGTAGGGCCAAATGACTGAGCGAAAGACTGGCGCAGGTTTTCTCCAACGCGAATTCGCGGCTCGCGACGCCAAGCTTTCGCGCACGGCCACGCTTGATCCCGGCATGCCGTTGCCGGAGGGACTCTACGATCCTTCGCTCGAAAAGGATTCCTGCGGCGTCGGTTTCATTGCCGACATCAAGGGCCGCAAGTCGCATCAATTGATCGAAGACGGGTTGCGCATCCTGTGCAACCTCGAGCACCGCGGCGCCACCGGCGCGGACCCGCGCATGGGCGACGGCGCCGGCATCCTGGTGCAAATCCCGCACAAGTTCTTTGCCAAGAAGGCCAAGGAGGCTGGCTTTGCCCTCCCCGCGCCCGGCGAATACGGCATCGGTCATCTCTTTTTGCCGACCGAAGCGACCTGGCGGCAGATCATCCGCAACATCTATGAAGAGGTGATCGCGCGCGAAGGCCTCTCGCTGCTCGGCTGGCGCGACGTGCCGAGCGACAACTCGACGCTCGGCGAGTCGGTGAAGCCGACCGAGCCGAAGCACATGCAGGTCTTCATCGGCAAGGGCAAGAAGAAGCTCAGCGAGAACGAGTTCGAGCGCCGCCTCTACATCCTGCGCAAGGCGATCTCGAACGCGGTCTACAAGAAGCGCGAGCGGCGCGTCGCGAGCTACTACCCGGTGTCGATCTCCTGCCGCACGGTGGTCTACAAGGGCATGTTCCTCGCCGACCAGCTCGGCACCTATTATCCCGATCTGCACGATCCGGATTTCGAGTCGGCGCTCGCGCTCATTCACCAGCGCTTCTCGACCAACACCTTCCCGACCTGGTCGCTGGCGCACCCATACCGCTACATTGCGCACAACGGCGAGATCAACACGCTGCGCGGCAACGTCAACTGGATGGCGGCGCGGCAGGCCTCCGTCGCCTCGCCTTTGTTCGGCAAGGACATCGAGAAGCTGTGGCCTATCTCCTATGAAGGCCAGTCGGACACCGCCTGCTTCGACAACGCGCTCGAATTCCTGACGCAGGGCGGCTACTCGCTCGCGCATGCGATGATGATGATGGTGCCCGAGGCCTGGTCGGGCAACCCGTTGATGGACGAGGAGCGGCGCGCTTTCTACGAATACAACGCCGCGATGATGGAGCCGTGGGACGGCCCGGCCGCGCTGGCCTTCACCAATGGCCGCCAGATCGGCGCCACGCTCGATCGCAACGGGTTACGGCCGGCGCGCTATTTCCTCACGCGCGACGACCGCATCATCATGGCCTCCGAGATGGGCGTGCTGCCGATTCCGGAAAAGGACATCGTCAAGAAGTGGCGCCTGCAACCCGGCAAGATGCTGCTCGTCGACCTCGACGAGGGCCGTCTCATTCCTGACGAGGAATTGAAGGCGACGCTTGCCCAGAAGCATCCCTACAGGGAGTGGCTCAAGCGCACCCAGATCGTGCTCGAGGAGCTGCCCGGGACCGACAACCATGCACCGAAGTCGAACCTGGCGCTGCTCGATCGCCAGCAGGCCTTCGGCTACACCCAGGAAGACATCAAGTTCTTGATGACGCCGATGGCTTCCACCGG
>DATCFB010000080.1:0-14906 GCA_036509755.1 Pseudolabrys sp.
CTCCCTAAGGCGCGGCCAAATATGCGCGCAATCATTTCGGGGGGTACGCCATGAGATCGTTCCGCGCGACGGCGGTCGCCGTTCTGTTCGCCTTCACCGTCGCGGCGCAGGCCGCTGATTTTCCGAAACCGCAGGAAGGCGACTGGACCGCGCCGAACTTCAAGTTCCACACCGGCGACATGATGCCGGTGAAGCTGCACTACACGACCATCGGCGCCGCGACCGGAGAGCCGGTTCTGGTCCTGCACGGCAGCGGCGGCTCGGCGGCCAGCATGATGACTCCGGCCTTCGCCGGCGAACTCTATGGACCCGGCCAGCCGCTCGACGCGAGCAAATACTACATCATCATTCCCGACAGCCTCGGTCACGGTAAAAGCTCGAAACCGTCGGACGGCCTGCGTACCACATTCCCCAAATACGACTACGCCGACATGATCGAGGCACAGCATCGCCTGCTGAGCGAACATCTCGGCATCAAGCACCTGCGGCTGATCATCGGCAACTCGATGGGCGGCATGCAGAGCTTTCTGTGGGGCGAGATGTATCCGGGCTACATGGACGCACTGGTGCCGATGGCGGCCCAGCCGACCGCGATGGCGAGTCGCAACTGGATGCTGCGGCGAATGATGCTCGAGACCATTCGCAGTGATCCCGAGTACAAGAACGGCAATTACACCGAGCAGCCGCGCTACCTGAAGATCGCCAGCGTGTTCTTCGGCATCGCCACCGCCGGCGGTACGCAGAATTACCAGAAGCAAGCCCCGACCAACGCCCTCGCCAACGTGCTCGTCGACAAACGGCTGGCCGCGCCGATGAAGGCCGACGCGAACGACTTCCTGTGGGCTTGGGGCTCATCGGCCGACTACGACGCGGCGCCGGACCTCGGCAAGATCGAAGCGCAGGTTCTGGCTATCAACGCAGCCGATGACGAGCGCAATCCACCCGAGACCGGCGTCATGGAAAAGGCGATGAAAAACGTTAAGCACGGCCGCATTTATCTGATCCCGGCAAGTCCCGAGACGAGCGGCCACTCCACCACCGCAAACGCGAAGTTCTATAAGCAGCAGCTTGAGGAATTCCTTGCCACCGCGCCGCATCGCGCGATGTAAGTCGCGCGGCGTCCGATCTCAGCGATCGTCGTCGTAGGAGTCGCCGCCGAATAAATCGGAGACCCAGCCGCCGCCGCGGTCATCTTCGTAGTCGCGGCGATCGGTCAGGCGGCGCTCGATGACGCGGCGATCGGCACGCGGCTCGATCCGCCGCACGCTGCGCGAATGCGTCGCGGCAGCGACCCTGCCGGCCCCCGTCGATTTCGTGCAAAGGCGGCGTTCGCTGCCGAACGGCTGATAGGTGCAGTCGGACGCGCGGAACGAGTGGTACGCCGCCGAACAGGCATCGACATTGCAATGAGCCGCGACCGACACGCTCGCCGTTCTGTCGACCGAAGCCTCGGTCGCGCGCGCCTGAGCCTGTCCAGCCACGTCATGGACAGCCGCGTCGTGGGCGGGCGCGGCTGCGGGCGTGACTTGCGCGACTGCGGGCGCGGCTGAAGACCGTGGCGTGTTGGTGACCGTCTTTGTCTTTGCAACCGTGGTCGCATGTGGAACCGGCGTCGGAGTAACAGTCGCAATTTGCGCGGGCGCGGCGTAAGGCGGCGGATTCAACGGCGCCTGCGTCCAGTCGAGACCGAACACCACGCTGCCGGCAGCGACCAGCAGAACAAAGAAATACACCAGAAAAGACATGACCGCGCCCGATACCGAGACCCTGACCAAAGCAACGCCGCCGGCGGGGAGCCGTTCCGCTCATGCCGGTTCCAACTCATGTATGGTCCGTAACATCCCGCGCAAGCGCGCGGCGTCGGCCGGAGCGGCGCTTTTCTGGTCGTTGTCGAAATAAACATAGACGGTGCGGCGCTGGCGGTACCATGCGGTAATTTCGCGCGCCCATGCGGCGAGGGCGGTGCCGGAGTAGCGTCCCTTGTAGGCGCCGCCAGGCCCGTGGCCGCGGATATAGACGTGCTTCGCCGTTGCGCGCCATGGCGCCGGCGCATCGCGATGATCCGAGATACAGAGCGCTATGTCGTGTTTACGGAGAATTTTATAGATCGTCTCATCGTACCAGCTTGGATGACGGAATTCGAAGGCGTAGTGCCGCTTCTTATTCAAAAGCCGGATGAATGTCGTCAGCCGCTCTGCATCCGCCTCAAAGCGTGCCGGGAGCTGGAACAGTACCGGCCCGGCTTTCGGACCGAGAATATCCAATCGTTCTTCGATCAATTCGAGGCTGTTGCGCGAGCGGTCGCTCAGCCGCTTCCAGTGCGTGATGAATTTCGACGCCTTCCACGCGAAAACAAAATCGCGCGGCGTCTGCTCCCGCCATCCCCGCACGGCGTCGAGCGAAGGCGTGCGGTAGAACACGCCGTTGAGTTCGGCGCTGATGAACTGCGTCGCGTAATAGGCGAGATGGTGCCTCACCATCACCTCGCGCGGGAAGAACGGGCCGCGCCATGAGACGTAGCTCCAGCCAGAGGTGCCGATGAGGATGCGGGGTCGCGATTTGCGCCGGGGCACGGCTCACCCTAGGGACGAGACGGTAGGATCATAAGCAGCAATCAACGCGGCGCCGCGCCGCTTTGTTCGGCGCGGACCCACTGACGCGGTTGTGAGCGGGGATTCGGGAACGAATTACCGATTTCCATAACCGCCTGAAAGCCTTCAACTATCGCAAATACTCCGCATTCTCGCCGCTAAAGCGCGCGCACCGGTTTCTATGACCCGCGCCAGTGGGGACACAAATCACGGAGCCAATCTGAATGAAACTTCGCCTTGCCGCCGCGCTCTGCGGCGTCTCGACGCTGCTCGCCTTTTCACCCCTCGCACACGCCCAATCGGGCGTCGCCTCCATCTACTCCGGCGGCAAAACCGCCAACGGCGAACACGCCTCGCCGCACGGCCTGACCGCCGCTCACCGCAGCCTTCCCTTCGGAACCCATGTTCGGGTTATCAACCGCCGCAACGGCCGCAGCGTCGTGGTGCGGATCAATGATCGCGGCCCGTTCGTGCATGGCCGCATCATCGACCTGACGCCGGCCGGTGCACACGCGCTCGGCTTCTCCGGTCTCGCACCGGTCGAGGTCGAGCCGCTACGCGGCTAAGGCTGCAATACCCACCCTTCATCGGCTCGCAGCGGCGCGTGATTGAGCGCGCCGTTGCGGCCGAGATGCGTGCATCGAACAACGCGCGCGCAGGCGCATGCCGCGATGAATCGGGATTGTTCGGCGACGCCATTGAAAGCATCCCTGCGACCGGCTAGCTCCGCTGTCACGACGTCTTTCGCATCAGGTCGCTCATGGACGGCTCTCCCATTCGCGCGCTCAGCAAGGTTCCCGAAGTCACTCTGATTTTCTGGATCATCAAGATCGCCGCCACCACGCTCGGCGAGACCGGTGGTGACAGCGTGACGATGACGTTGAACTGGGGTTACCTCGCCGGCACTGCGATCTTCCTCAGTCTGCTCGTCGTACTGGTCGCCGCGCAGATCGCGGCGACGCGTTTTCGGCCGTTCCTCTATTGGACGGCCATCGTCGCTTCGACCACCTTCGGCACGACGATGGCCGACTTCGCCGATCGTTCGCTCGGCATCGGCTATAGCGGCGGCTCGGCGCTCTTGTTCGCGTGCCTGATGATCGTGCTGGTGCTCTGGTATCGAACCGAGGGCACGATTGCCGTGAACACGGTCAGCACGCCGAAAATCGAAGCGTTCTATTGGGCGGCGATCACCTTTTCGCAGACGCTCGGGACCGCGCTCGGCGACTGGCTCGCCGATACCGGCGGGTTCGGCTACGAAGGGGGGGCGCTGGTCTTCGCGGCGGCGATCGCGATCGTTGTCGCGCTTTACTATTGGACGAGCCTGTCTCGCGTATTGCTGTTCTGGGTGGCGTTCATCCTGACTCGGCCTCTCGGCGCGACCGTCGGTGATTTTCTCGACAAGCCGGTGCATGAGGGCGGGCTGGCGCTCAGCCGTCCGCTCGCCTCGGCAGTGATCGCGGCATTCATCGTTGCGTGCGTTCTATTGCTACCGCAACGCGCGGGCCGCCATCCCGCCGCGCAATCGGCAGTGAACTAGCCGCGAAGCCTTGCGAATGCCAAAAGGGGCCGCCCCCTTAAGCATGCGGCCTGCGCTCCATGACGCGTAGACGACAGCCGTGCTAAAGACCCGGGGCTTTCGACTGCATCGCCGGGACCCATGTCGCAGACTCCTACCCTTTCCTCCTTCCGCCGCGTCGTCGTGAAGGTCGGCTCGTCGCTCCTGGTCGATCACGCGGCCGGAGGCCTCAAGCGCGACTGGCTCGACGGGCTCGGGGCAGACATCGCCGGGCTGCACAAAGACGGTCGCGACATCCTGGTGGTGTCGTCGGGCGCGATCGCGCTCGGGCGCGCCGTGCTCGGCCTGCCGGGCGGTGCGTTGAAGCTCGAGGAGGCGCAAGGCGCAGCGGCGGTCGGGCAAATCGCGCTGGCGCGCGCCTGGTCGGAAGTGCTCGACAGACACGGCATCACGGCGGGCCAGGTGCTGGTCACGCTTCAGGATACCGAGGAGCGCCGCCGCTATCTCAACGCCCGCTCGACCATCGACAAATTGATCGAATGGCGCGCGGTGCCGGTGGTCAACGAGAACGACACCGTCGCCACGTCTGAGATCCGTTACGGCGACAATGATCGCCTCGCCGCGCGCGTCGCCACCATGGTCAGCGCCGATCTCCTGGTGCTGCTCTCGGATATCGACGGCCTCTACGACAAGCCGCCGGCGCCCGGCAACGACGCCAGGCTCGTGCCGCTCGTCGCGCGCATCACGCCGGAGATCGAAGCCATGGCCGGCATCTCCGCCTCGGAATTGTCGCGCGGCGGCATGGTCACCAAGATCGAAGCCGGCAAGATCGCGACCACCGCCGGCACGCACATGGTCATCGCGTCCGGGCGCGTGCAGAATCCGCTCAAGCGCATCGCCGAAGGCGCGCCCTGCACCTGGTTCCTGACGCCAGCCAATCCGGTCACGGCGCGCAAAAAATGGATCGCCGGCTCGCTCGAGCCGCGCGGCGCCCTGCACATCGACGCCGGCGCTGTACGTGCGCTGCACGGCGGGGCCAGCCTGTTGCCGGCGGGTGTGGTGAAGATCGAGGGCGTCTTCGGCCGCGGCGACGCGGTCGTGGTGCGCGGGCCGGACGGCGGCGAGGTCGGACGCGGCCTGGTCGCCTACGACGCCGACGACGCAGAGAAGATCAAGGGCCGCTCGTCAGCGGACGTGCTCTCGATCCTTGGCTTTACCGGTCGCACGGCGATGATCCACCGCGACGACCTGGCGCTGGCCGGCGAGTAGCGGGAACCAGTGCGCGGTAACGCGCATTATCCTGGTGCGACGCGACGCTATTACGGACCTGAGCACAAGGCGATCGACCGATCGCCCGTCAACCCCGGCCTTCTCCAGGAGGTCGGGGTTTTCGCGTCGATCATGCGGAAGCCGCTCGTCTAACGGGGCAATTTTGGCTCATGCGACAATCGTCCCTTCGGACGTCAGTCGCGGCGGCCACGGCGGCGACGCGGCATCGCCTTGCCGGGCACGATGGTCGGCAGCTCCGGCAGCCGCACTTTGGTGCCGTCGGGAAATTCCAGATGGCGCACATAGGCCGGGGTCCGGCCCTTGCCGCGCGGAAGGGCTTCGATCACGAATTTCGTGCCCACCGGGAAGCGGCCGGGGAGACGATTTGGTGTAGGCGCCATGGAACCCTCCTGCTCTCACGAACCGTGGCTTCCCAACGTCAACGCCAAGTAACGCGTTCGACGCATGGCGCGGTTATCCACGCTATCCCCAGTTACCATGGGAGCCATGCCGGCCGCCCGGCCATCTCGCAGCCGGAACCCCGGCGTGATAGGAAAGCCGCTAAATTCGCGCTCGACGAGCCCCGTGCCAGATGACTGCGTCGCTGAAAAGCATTGAAGGGACAGGCGATATCGCCGCCACGATGGCCGAGATCGGCCGCCGTGCGCGCGACGCCGGGCGCGTTCTGGCGCTCGCCCCGACCGCGCAGAAGGACCGGGCACTCTGCGCCATGGCTACGGCGATCCGCGTCTCCGCGCAGCGCATCCTGGCCGCCAATGCCGAAGACCTGGCCGAGGCGCGCAAGGCGGGCGTGACCGGCGCCTTCCTCGACCGGCTGGCCCTGACCGAGCCCCGCATCGAGGCGATCGCCGCCGGCATCGAGGTGGTGCGCGGCCTGAAGGATCCGGTCGGCGCCGTCATCGGCGCCTGGACCCGGCCGAACGGGCTCAAGATCGAGCGTGTGCGTGTGCCGCTCGGCGTCATCGGCATCATCTACGAAAGCCGTCCGAACGTGACCGCGGATGCCGGCGCGCTGTCGATGAAATCGGGCAATGCCGCGATCCTGCGCGGCGGCTCGGATTCGACGCGCTCGTCGCGCGCCATCCATGCCGCGCTCGAGCAAGGCCTCATGGAAGCCGGCCTGCCGGGGGCGGCGATCCAGCTCGTGCCGACGCGCGACCGCGCCGCGGTCGGCATGATGCTCGCGGGACTCGACGGCAACATCGACGTCATCGTGCCGCGCGGCGGCAAGAGCCTGGTCGCACGCGTGCAGACCGAAGCGCGCGTGCCGGTATTCGCGCATCTTGAAGGCAACTGCCACGTCTATGTCGACCGCGCCGCTGCGCTCGATATGGCGAAAACGATCGTCCTGAATGCCAAGATGCGCCGCACCGGCGTCTGCGGCGCGGCCGAGACGCTGCTCGTCGACCGCGCCTGCGCGCCGACGCATCTGAAGCCTCTGGTGACGATGCTGCTCGACGCGGGCTGCGAGGTTCGCGGCGACGAGGCGGCCTGCGCCGCCAACCCGCGCGTCAAGGCGGCAACTGAAGAAGACTGGGCGACCGAATATCTCGACGCGATCATCGCCGTGCGCGTCGTCGATGGCGTCGACGGCGCCATCGCACACATCGAGAGCCACGGCTCGCATCACACGGACGCTATCATCACCGACGACGATGCCGTGGCTGAGAAATTCCTCGCCGAAGTCGACTCGGCGATCGTGCTGCACAACGCCTCGACACAGTTCGCCGACGGCGGCGAGTTCGGCTTCGGCGCCGAGATCGGCATTGCCACCGGACGGCTGCATGCGCGCGGGCCGGTCGGCGTCGAGCAGCTTACCACGTTCAAATACCGCATCCGCGGAAACGGTCAGATCCGGCCGTGAACCCGCAGGAACTCGATCGCGCCGAGCGCATCCTCCCTCCCCATGCGCCCGGCATGAGGATCGGTCTGTTCGGCGGGACCTTCGATCCGCCGCATCAGGCCCACCTCGCCGCCAGCCTGCTGGCCTTGCGGCGGCTGAGACTCGACCGCGTCTGGTGGCTGGTGACCCCGGGCAATCCGCTCAAGAACACGTCGGGGCTTGCGCCGCTCGCCCAGCGCATCGCCGCGGCGCGCGCGCTGACGCATCATCCGCGCATCGACATCACCGGGCTCGAGGCCTCGATCAAGACGCGCTTCACCTACGACACCATTTCCTGGCTGGTCGACCGCTGCCCGCGCGTCCGCTTCGTCTGGATCATGGGCGCCGACAATCTGCGCAATTTTCACCGCTGGCAGAAATGGCGCGATATCGCCAAGCTGGTTCCCATCGCTGTCGTCGATCGACTCGGCCCGAGCCTTTACGCCGCGGCGAGCCCTGCCGGTCAGGCGATGAGCGCCTCGCGCCTGCCGGAGGCGGCCACTTCCAACCTGGCCGACCGGAAGCCACCGGCGTGGACCTTCCTGCACGGGCTGAAATCGCCTTTGTCCTCGACCGCGCTACGGGCCCAGCGCGACAAGCCGGGTTCCCCCGGCACGGATTAGACGCCGCTCGGCGAGTGAGGACAGCCGCCACTGGAAGAGGCGACGTCCCATCGTTATCTTGTGCCCATCGCCCGCTTCGCCGGGCCGGTAGCATGAAAGGATAAGCACCCCCTGCCGACATCTGCCTTGTCTCGGGCCGCCAAGAAGGCGCCCAGAGCCGCGTCCACCGGCGCCAGTGCGCCGCAGACGCTCCGTCTCGTCCTCGCGAGCCTGGATAATATGAAGGCCGAGGAGACCATCACCATCGATCTCACGGGCAAATCCTCGATCGGCGACCACATGGTCGTGACCAGCGGGCGCTCGCAGCGTCACGTTGCCTCGATCGCCGATGAGGTGATGAAGGACCTGAACAAAGCGGGCGTTTCGCGCGTGCGCGTCGAAGGCCAGCGCGTGGGCGACTGGGTCTTGATCGACGCCGGAGACGTGATCGTGCACGTCTTCCGCCCGGAGGTGCGCACTTTCTACAATCTCGAGAAGATGTGGTCGGGCCACGCCGGCGACGTACGCCCGGCGAACTGATAATTTGACTGCGCGATGCGTATTGCCGTTGCCGCCATCGGACGCCTGAAGCACGGCCCGGAAACCGAGCTCTGCGAGCGCTACCGCAAGCGCGCGGCACAAACGGGCCGCAGCCTCGGCCTGCGCGATGTCGAGATCATCGAAATCCGCGAAAGCCGCGCCGAGGATGCCGGCAAGCGTGTGATCGAGGAATCGATCGCGCTCGCCAACGTCATCCCGCAGGGCGCCGCGGTCGTACTGCTCGATCCGCGCGGCGACAATCTCGACAGCACCGCGATCGCCAATCAGATCTCGCAATGGCGCGGCGGCGCCAAGCCGGCGGCGGTCTTTATTATCGGCGGCCCGGACGGGCTCGCCGCCAGCCTGTCCGACAAGGCCGACCTGAAGCTGGCTTTCGGCGCGGCGACTTGGCCGCACCAACTTGTCCGGGTCATGCTGATGGAGCAGATCTACCGCGCGACCACGATCCTGTCGGGACATCCCTACCATCGCGCCTGAGGGAGTCGCCAATGACGGGGATTTTACGCGCAGGCGGCCACATTTGGACGTAATCGGCAGGCAAAAAACCGCTCACGCAAAGCTTGCTCTCCGACGACCCGGGCGTAACGTTGCCGCAATGATTTCCCTTGGATTCGGCCGTCTCGACGCCCGCGCCGCCTTGATCGCGGGGCTTGGCTTCATCGTGCCCATGGGCGCCCCGGCGCAACAGCCGGCAAAGCCGGCGCAGAGCGAGAGCGGCGGCAAGGTCGACGCGGTCAAGCAGCGCGACGACGAACTCAAGGCGTTGCACGAGCGGCAGCAGAAATCGTCTGAAGCCGAAGCCGAGATCAAGCGCCAGATCGAGGAGATCGGCGCCGACCGCCGCAAGCTCAATCAGGCGCTGATCGACACCGCGACGCGCGTGCGCGACGTCGAGAACAAAACGACCGACACCGAAGCTCGCCTGAAGCCCCTCGACGAGCAGGAAGCGGCAATTCACAAAAAGCTGGAGGGGCGGCGCAGCGTCATCGGCGAAGTGCTTGCGGCGCTTCAGCGCATCGGCCGGCGGCCGCCGCCGGCCCTGATCGCCAGCCCGGAAGACGCGTTGCAATCGGTGCGCACCGCGATGGTGCTCGGCGCCGTTCTTCCGGAAATGCGCGACCAGGTCTCGACGTTGGCGCACGATTTGAGCGGCCTCGTCGCCGTCCGGAAGAAAATTGCCGGCGAGCGTGACACGCTGAATAAGCAACTGGCTTCGCTCGGCGACGAGCGCACGCGCATGAGCGCGCTCATCGACCAGCGGCAGAAGCAGCAGACCGAGCGCGAGAAAGCGCTCGCCGACGAGCGCGCACACGCTGTCGACCTGGCCAAGCAGGCCGGCACTCTCAAGGATTTGATCGCCAAGCTCGAGCAGAGCCTCGATCCGGCGACCCGCGCGGCGCGCGAGGCCGCGCGGGGCGAGCCGCGGCCGCTGTCGGCACTGCACGACCCCGGGCGCATGGCGCCGGCGGTCGCTTTCGCCTCCCTGCGCGGGCGCGTTCCGATTCCGGTTAATGGCGTCAAATTGAAGGTTTTCGGCGATTCCGACCCCATAGGTGGCACGGAAAAGGGCGTCTCGATCGCCAGCCGCGCCGGGGCCCAGGTAACGGCGCCGGCCGACGGCTGGGTCGTTTACGCTGGCCCATTCCGTTCATATGGCCAACTCTTGATCCTGAATGTCGGCGGCGGGTATCATGTCTTGCTCGCCGGGATGGATCGGATATCAGTCGATCTGGGGCAATTCGTACTGGCCGGAGAACCCGTGGCGGTGATGGGAAACAGCTCCCAGGTCGCCGCCATCCTCGCGACAGGTTCTTCCCAACCGGTTCTGTACGTCGAGTTGAGAAAAGACGGGACTCCCGTCGATCCAGGCCCATGGTGGGCGTCTGGCGAAGGCGAAAAGGTTCGCGGATGATGCGCAAGACTTCTCTGGTACTCCTCGGCGCGGCGTCGGGAGCGGCACTCACGTTACTGGCGGTGCAGCCGCACATGGTTTTCGTCGGCGCCAGCGCCAAGGCCGCCGCGGCCGACACCTACCGGCAACTCAACCTGTTCGGCGACGTGTTCGAGCGCGTGCGCGCCGACTATGTCGAGAAGCCCGACGACTCCAAGCTCGTCGAGTCCGCGATCAACGGCATGCTCACCGGCCTCGATCCGCATTCGAGTTACATGGACGCCAAGAGCTTCCGCGACATGCAGGTGCAGACACGCGGCGAGTTCGGCGGTCTCGGCATTGAGGTGACGATGGAGGACGGCCTCATCAAGGTCGTCGCCCCAATCGACGACACGCCCGCGGCCAAAGCCGGCGTGATGTCCAACGACATCATCACCAAGCTCGACGACGATCAGGTGCAGGGCCTCACGCTCAACCAAGCCGTCGAGAAGATGCGCGGCCCGGTGAACACCAAGATCCGGCTCACCATCATGCGCAAGGGCGCCGACAAGCCGATCGAGGTCTCGATCATGCGCGACGTCATCCGCGTGCGCTCGGCGCGTTGGCACGTCGAAGGCGAGGACATCGGCTATATCCGCCTGACGCAGTTCAACGAACAGACCACCGAAGGCCTGAAGAAGGGTATCGCCGAGATCCAGTCGAAGGTGCCGGAGGACAAGCTCAGGGGCTATGTTCTCGACCTGCGCAACAATCCCGGCGGGCTGCTCGATCAGGCGATCTCCGTCGCCGACGCCTTCCTGCAAAAGGGCGAGATCGTATCGACGCGCGGCCGCAACGCCGACGAGACGCAGCGCTTCAACGCGCGTGCGGGCGACCTCATCAAGGGCAAGCCGCTCATCGTCCTGGTCAACGGCGGTTCCGCCTCGGCCTCCGAGATCGTCGCCGGCGCGTTGCAGGATCACAGGCGCGCGACCGTTCTCGGCACGCGCTCCTTCGGCAAGGGCTCGGTGCAGACGATCATCCCGCTCGGGTCCGGTAACGGCGCGCTGCGTCTGACTACGGCACGCTATTACACGCCGTCGGGCCGCTCGATCCAGGCCAAGGGCATCACCCCGGAGATCGAGGTGTTGCAGGATGTGCCGGACGATCTGAAGAACCGGACCGATACCAAAGGCGAGGCCTCGCTGCGCGGCCATCTCAAGGGCGACCCCGGCAAGGAGCAGACCGGGTCGCAATCCTACGTGCCGCCGGATCCGAAGGACGACAAGGCGCTGCACGCGGCCGACGACCTGCTGCGCGGCGTCCAGGTCAATTCGGCCTTCCCACCGAACCCGAAGACGCCGATCGCCAACTGATCGGCGCGGTTCCAAAAACGAAGGGGCGGTCAATCGGCCGCCCCTTTTTGTTTTTGGGCGTGCTTCTGTCCGGACGCGAGTCGCCGCGTGATAGAATCCACCGATGATTCGCAGGGACCACGCCTGTGCCATCGGATGAGCTGAACGCCCCGCTCGGCCAGGACAAGGACAAGCAGAAAACCGGTAAGCCGCGCCGCTTCGGCGCGCCGCAGGTGCTCGCCACGCTGCTCGCGCTGTCGGGCCTGCTGGTCGCCGGGTGGGCCGCCTTCGTCAACGACCCGCTCGGCGGCGAACCGGTTGCCGTGGTCGCCACCAAATCCGCTCCGGCAAAAGCCGACGTGGCGGCGGACGGCAATCGTCACGACGGCGCCTCGCTCGCGACGGGCACCGCCGACGTGAAGATCCCGCCGCCGGATGCCAAGACCATCACCATCATCGACGGTTCGAACGGCAAGCGGCAGGAAGTGGTCATCCCGGGCAAGCCGGAGACCAACGCCAAGCCGGACAAGCATTCTTCACTGGCGCCCATCGACCCCAAGCTTCTCGAAACGACGCGGCACGGTGCCATTCCCGTCGCTGCCGCCGACGGCACACGTCCGGCGACCGCCTATGCGAAGCCGCGCACGCTATCGGCGACGAAGAAGAATTTGCCGCGGATCGCGGTGATTGTCGCTGGTGTCGGCATCAGCGCCGCGGGCACCGCCGACGCCGACAGCATGCTGCCGGCGCCCGTCACCTTCGCGTTGTCGCCTTACGGCGCCGACTTGCCCAAGCTCGCCGAGCAGGAGCGCAGCGAAGGCCACGAGCTGCTGCTGCAATTGCCGATGGAGCCGTTCGACTACCCCGACAACGACCCCGGCCCGCAGACGCTGCTCACCTCACTGCCGGCCGAGCAGAACATCGACCGGCTGCACTGGCTGATGAGCCGCTTCCAGGGCTATGTCGGGGTCATCAGCGCGATGGGCGCGCGCTTCACCGCCTCGGAGCAGGCGCTCAAACCGGTCCTGAGCGACACCGCCAAGCGCGGGCTCATCTATGTCGATGACGGCGCCTCGACGCGCAGCATCGCAGGACAGATGGCCGGCGCGCAGAACATGCCCTTCGCCAAGGCCGATATCGTGATCGACGCCGTGCCGACGCCGACCGAGATCGACCATGCGCTGGCGCGGTTGGAGATGGCGGCGCGCGCGAATGGCAGCGCGGTCGGTCTTGCCGGCGCGCAGCCCGCGACGGTCGAGCGCATCGCTCAATGGGCGAAGAAGATCGAGGACCGCGGCTTCGTGCTGGTGCCGATCAGCATGGTGGCGCTGAGGGCGAAGTCGTCGTGAACCGCCATGGTCGGGCTTGACCCGGCAATCCACGTCTTATTCAACAACGATGAAGACGAGGATGCTCGGACAAGCGCGGGCATGACGGAGAACTCCATGCCTCCTTACGAATCCCTGCCCTATCGCCCCTGCGCCGGCATCATGGCGCTAAATGCGAAGAGCCTCGTCTTCGTCGGCCGCCGCGCCGGCGGCCCGGAGCACATTGACCCCACCCATGTCTGGCAGATGCCGCAAGGCGGAATCGACGAAGGCGAGGATCCGTACAAGGCGGCGCTGCGCGAGCTCTACGAAGAGACCAACATGAAGTCGGTCGAGATGCTCGGCGAGATGCCCGGCTGGCTCGCCTACGACATCCCGCGCGAGATCATCGGCGAAGCCTGGGGCGGCAAATACCGCGGCCAGAAGCAGAAATGGTACGCGCTGCGCTTCACCGGCGAGGACCGCGAGATCAACATCACCGCGCCTGGCGAGGGCCAACACGCGCCGGAGTTCATCGACTGGCGCTGGGTTGCGATGCGCGACCTGCCGGACCTCGTCGTGCCGTTCAAGCGCAACACGTATGAGCAGGTCGTGAAGGCGTTCGCGAAGTTTGCCGAATAGGCTCTCGTCGTGGCCGGCCTTATGCCGGGCAGACGAAACCTATGCTTAAGTCGCGGCTAAATCGCCGCTCAGTGCATCGCCGTGCCGGTGAGGTGCCGGTGCACGGTCTTGTAGTGGTCGAGTCGCGTGATGAGCTTGTCGAGTTCGGAGCCGGTTTCCGTCTTGGCGACGCGTTGCTCGAGTTCGCCGATGCGGCTTTCGATCATCCCGCGGTCGATCGTGTCGGCATCCTCGGCCAGCTCGGCCAGCACGGTTAGACCGGCCGCGGAGACTTCGGCAAAACCACCGAGCACGACGATCCTGCGCTGGCCGCCGGCGGTGTGCACCGTGAGGATGCCCGGCCGCAGCGTCGCCACCGTCGGTGCGTGTCCTTCGAGCACACCGAAGTCACCCTCGGCGCCGGGCACGTCCACCTGATTGACGTCGCCGGAGAAGACCAGCTTCTCGGGCGAGACGAGTTCGAAGTGCAGGGCCATTGGAATGCCTTACGCCGCCTCGGCCGCGAGCTTCTTGCCCTTCTCGACCGCCTCTTCGATGGTGCCGACCATGTAGAAAGCGGCCTCGGGCAGGTGATCGTACTTGCCTTCGCAAAGGCCTTTGAAGCCCTTGATGGTGTCGGCGAGGTCGACCAGCTTGCCCGGCGAGCCGGTGAACACCTCGGCCACGAAGAACGGCTGCGACAGGAAGCGCTCGATCTTGCGCGCGCGCGACACAGTCGTCTTGTCCTCTTCAGACAGCTCGTCCATGCCCAGGATGGCGATGATGTCCTGGAGCGCCTTGTAGCGCTGCAGGATCTGCTGCACCTGGCGGGCGACCCCGTAGTGCTCGTCGCCGACGACCAGCGGCGAGAGCATGCGCGAGGTCGAGTCGAGCGGGTCCACCGCCGGATAGATGCCCTTGGCAGCGATGTCGCGCGACAACACAGTGGTGGCGTCAAGATGGGCGAACGAGGTGGCCGGCGCCGGATCGGTCAAGTCGTCGGCCGGCACGTAAATCGCCTGCACCGAGGTGATCGAGCCCTTGGTCGTCGTGGTGATGCGCTCCTGGAGCGCGCCCATGTCGGTCGCCAGCGTCGGCTGATAGCCCACCGCCGAAGGAATGCGGCCGAGCAGCGCCGACACTTCCGAGCCGGCCTGCGTGAAGCGGAAGATGTTGTCGACGAAGAACAGCACGTCCTGGCCCTGGTCGCGGAAGTGCTCGGCGACCGTCAGCCCGGAGAGGCCGACGCGGGCGCGCGCGCCCGGCGGCTCGTTCATCTGGCCATACACCAGCGCGCACTTCGAGCCCTTC
>DATCFB010000081.1:0-15403 GCA_036509755.1 Pseudolabrys sp.
TCGGCGAGGGCTTGATGCGGCAGAGCGATGTCGCTGCCGCCACGCGCGCGCTTCTGGCGCGGCAGACGGCTTCGGCGGAGTAACGCCAATGGCCGCCCGCAAGACGCCGTCGTCGCGGGGCCGCAAATCCCGCTTGCCGCCCTCGCCGGCTTTAAAACAGCCCTCCCTCAGTCACATCGATCAGCGCGGCGAAGCCCGCATGGTCGACGTGTCCGGCAAGCCTCAGACACAGCGCATCGCCGTCGCCGAAGGCCACGTCATCATGCGCAAGGAGACGCTCGACCGGGTCATCGCCGGCAACGCGCTTAAAGGCGACGTGCTCGGCGCGGCGCGGCTCGCGGGAATCATGGCGGCCAAGCGCACGCATTCGCTCATCCCGCTCTGCCATCCGCTGCCGATCACCAAGGTCGAGATCGAGATCGACCCTGAGCATGCGCTGCCCGGCTATCGCGTGCAGGCGACCGTGAAGGTGACCGGCCAGACAGGCGTCGAAATGGAAGCGCTGACCGCGGTGTCGGTCGTCTGTCTGACCATCTACGACATGGTCAAGGCGATCGAAAAAGGCATGCGCATCGAGGGCATCCGCCTGCTCGAGAAACGCGGCGGCAAGTCCGGCGACTGGCGCGCGGAGACGTCATGACATGCCGTTGATGCCGGTTGCCGAAGCGCTGCGGCAGGTGCTGGCCGGAACGGCGCCCTTGGGCACCGAGACAGTGGCGCTCGACGACGCGCTCGGGCGGGTCCTCGCCACGGATCTCGCCGCCAGACGCACGCAGCCGCCGAACGACGTCTCGGCCATGGACGGATACGCCGTCCGCGCCGAGGACACCGCCACAGAACCATCGTCACTGACGATCATCGGCGAGGTCGCGGCCGGCCATCCCTTCGAGGGCAAGGTGGGCCCTGGGCAGGCGGCGCGCATCTTCACCGGCGGGGTCGTACCGGAGGGAGCCGATTGCGTCGTTATCCAGGAGGTGACCGAGCGCGACGGCGACCGCGTGACGATCCAGCGCCCCGGCATCAAGGGCCGCAACATCCGACTGAAGGGCATCGACTTCAGCGAAGGCCAGATACTGCTCGAGCGCGGCCGCCGTCTCCACGACCGCGACGTCATGCTCGCCGCTTCGATGAATTACCCGCAGGTTGCGGTCTATCGTCGTCCGAAAGTCGCGATCGTCGGCACGGGCGACGAGCTCGTGATGCCAGGCACCGAGCGAAAGCCCGGCGAAATCGTCTATTCGAACGGATTTGCACTCACCGGGCTCGCCCGAAGCGAAGGCGCCGAGGCCCGCGACCTCGGCATCGCCCGCGACCGGCTCGATGACATCGCCGTGCATGTGCGGCGCGCCCGCGACTGGGGTGCCGACATTCTGGTGACGACAGGCGGCGCCTCGGTCGGCGAACACGACCTGGTGCAGCAGGCGCTCAAGGCGGAAGGCCTCGACCTGTCCTTCTGGCGCGTGGCGTTACGTCCCGGCCGACCGATGATGCATGGCCGCCTCGGACAATTGCAGGTGCTCGGTGTGCCGGGCAATCCGGTGTCGTCTTATGTGTGCAGCCTGCTGTTCCTGGTGCCGCTGATCCGCAGGCTGTCCGGCCGCAGCGATATCGAGGCGCTGCGCGAGACCGCCCGTCTCGGCCGCGCTCTGCCGGAGAACGATGAGCGCGAGGACTACCTCAGGGCCGTCCTCACCTTCGGTCCGGACGGGCCGGTGGCCACCCCGGTCTCGTCGCAGGACTCGTCCCTGATGGCCTCCTTGTCCCGCGCCGGCTGCCTCGTGATTCGGCGGCCGCACGCACCGGCCGCGTCCGCCGGTTCACCCTGTGTCATCCTTAAGCTTGCGCTTTAGCGGTCTTTCGACTTCTTCACCTCAAATTAAACGGTTGCGGAACACATATCGAACAGATAGTGTCTGTTCATGATTTGTTTCTGACCTGCCCCTACCCTGCAAAAGGCCGGGCGGGCCGACGACCGGGGAAGACGAGATGCTGACACGCAAGCAGTTCGAGCTCCTGCGTTTTATCCACGAGCGGTTGACCGAGGCCGGCGTGCCGCCCTCCTTCGACGAAATGAAGGATGCGCTCGACCTGCGCTCCAAATCCGGCATCCACCGGCTGATCACCGCGCTTGAGGAGCGCGGCTTCATCCGCCGCCTCCCCAACCGGGCGCGCGCCATCGAGGTGATCAAGCTGCCCGACTCGGTCGGCCACGGCATGAGTTCGTTTCGCTCCCGCGGCTTCACGCCCAGCGTCATCGAGGGCGACCTCGGCCGGGTGCGGCAGGCTTCGGAGGACGACAATAGCGGCCGCCCGATCGCCGTGCCGGTCATGGGCCGGATCGCCGCCGGCACGCCCATCGAGGCGATCCAGCAACGCAGCCACGTCATCAACATGCCGCCGGATTTGCTTTCGGCCGGCGAGCACTTCGCCCTCGAAGTGCGCGGTGATTCAATGATCGAGGCCGGCATTCTCGATGGCGATATCGCCCTCATCCGCCGCTCCGAAGCTGCCGAAACCGGCGACATCGTCGTCGCCCTGATTGACGACGAGGAGGCCACCCTCAAGCGCTTCCGCCGCCGCGGCGCCTCGATCGCGCTGGAGCCGGCGAACCCCGCCTACGAGGTGCGAATTCTGCCGCCCAACCGCGTACGCATTCAGGGCAAGCTGGCAGGACTGTTCCGCCGCTATTGATCGCCGGGCTCGAGATCGTGCAATTGCGGCGTCGCATCCTGCGGCGCCGTTTTTGTTTCACGGACGCGCCGCTCTGGCGCCCACGGGCGATCGCTCCCAGGGGGTCGGGCGGCCGCCGCCTCGAAGTGGTCTCCGACCCAGCGCAGCGTGATCGCGCCGCGCTCCTGCCACACCGGACGGTCGACCAGCATCGCCTTGCAAGGGCCTTGCGCCGCGCGCGGGCTGACGACGATGGCGGCGCGGGCGCAGTCCTCGTCGAAGGCTTCGATCGAGAGCACCATCGACGCGAGACGGCCGTCCATGAGCGCACCGATGCAGCCCACAGTGTCGCAATGCGCGCCGCTCTGCAGCGTCTTGTCCTTCGGCGTTCGCGGGTCCGCATCGGCCGCCAGCCATTCCTTGACGGCGAAGCTGTCGCGGCCGCTGTGCAGCACGGCCAGCCTGCCATCGACGCCGCGGATGGCTGCCGTCTCGCCGTCCGCCGAGATCAGGACGTCCGGCCGCGGCGTCATCACTGCCCAAACGCAGGCGATTACGGCCAGGACCGCTCCGCTCCAGCGCAATGGCGTGCGCAGCAGGCACAGGATCAGAATGGCGAGCGTCGACAATAGCAACGGGCCCGTACCGAAGGCATGCACGTGCCCGACGGCCCCAGGCAGGCTCGCTACCCACAACACCACCTTGATCATCCAGTCGATGCCCCAACCCATCACCGCCCAGCATGGCGCGTCGAACCCGAATGGGACCATCACTACGCCGAGGATGCCCATCGGCATCACCACCGCCGAGACGACCGGCATGGCTCCCAGATTGGCAAGCACGCCATAAGGCGCGAGCCGGTGAAAATGATAGGCCGCGTAAGGCGTGGTGGCGAAGCCGGCGACCACTGACGCCAAGATCAGGCCGGCTATCTCGCGCCCACCCCACAACGCCACCCGCGCCGCGAACGGCGTGTCCTTGCCGGCTTTCCACGGCAGGCCGTGCTGATAGCCGGCGACGAGCGCGAGCGTCGCCGCGAACGACATTTGAAAACTCGGATGCGCCACCGCCTGCGGCGCGAGCAACAGCACGCCAAACGCGGCGAGTGTGATGGTGCGAAAAGTCAGCGCCGGCCGGTCCATCAACACGCCGATCAGCACGATGCCGATCATGATGAAGGAGCGCTGCGTCGCCACCTCGGAGCCCGACAGCAGCAGATAAAACAGCGCCGCGGCAAACGCCGCCGCCGCGGCCCATTTCTTGATCGGATGGCGGATGGCGAGGCCAGGCACCAGCGCGAGAGAGCCGCGGATGACGAAGAAGACGATGCCCGCGACAACGGCCATATGATAGCCGGAGATCGACAGGACGTGTGCAAGGCTGGAAATGTACATCGCGTCGTTGACTGGCGTTGAGATGGCGTCACGCGTGCCGGTGATCAGCGCCGAGGCGATCGCGCCGCGATCGCCCGGCAGCACCGCATGAATACGACGATCGATCGTCGCCCGGGTGGCATCGAGAAAGGCGGCGTAATGCAGCCACCAGCCGCCATCGGCCGGCGGCGCCACGACCTTGATCTTGCCGAGCGCATAGCCTGAGGCGCCGATCTGCTGGAAATACATGTCGCGCGCAAAATCGTAACCGCCGGGCCGCAAGGGGGGCAGCGGCGGCGAGAGATGCGCTTTCAATTCGATGTAGCTGCCGACCGGCGGCGCCGTGTTCTTGCGGATCGCCAGACGCACTCGCTCCGGCTGGATCGCGAGGCGGCGGCCCTCGATATGGGTCACACGCAGTGTCACACGGTCCGAGCGCTCACGACCCTCGCGGATTTCGACATGGCCGCCCAGCGTGACGCTGCTGAGAGGCGCGCGCAGCACCGGATGCGCGATGCGCGCGGTTTGCGCGGTCGAAATGGCAAAGCCGCCGACAATCCCAGCCACGCCGAGCAGGAGCGGAAATGCAAACGGGCGCTGACGCGCCAGCACGGCCAGCCCCATGGCAACTATGGCGGCGCAGCCTGCGGCCCAGAGTTGCGGCTCGGTGTCGGCATCGAGATAGAGCACGGCGCCGAACCCGAAAGCGACCGCGAGCCAAGGCAGCAGCCGGCCCGGCGCGACTTCGGCTGCCGCCCATTGCGCCAGGACTTTGCGCAGTCTGTCCGTCCGGAGGGCGAGTTCGCTCGAGGCGGCGCGGCGTCCGACTGCGGCGATGGCGCCGGCAGCGGCGCGCGCCCTTGGTCCCGTTTCCCCACTCCACGCCATGCCGCGACCCCACACAATCGGGATCGATCGTACGGCACGTAGAGGTTGTGACTAGGAGAACGGTTGTGAACGCTTAGCCCTTGGCCACGTCCTTGGCGTAGGAGTCGCGCAGGCCGATGGTGCGGTTGAAGACGGCCTTGGCCGGCGTCGAGTCAACGTCATGGCAGAAATAGCCCTGACGCTCGAACTGGATCACCTCGCCGCTATTAGTTGTGGCCAGCGAGGGCTCGATGCGCGCGTCGCCCAAGACGTCCAGCGAGTTCGGGTTGAGGTCGGCGGCAAAATCCTCACCGCCGCGCGGGTCGGGCTTCGCAAACAGCGGGTGATAGATACGCACCTCGGCCTGGGCCGCGTGCTTGGCCGAGACCCAGTGGATCGTCGCCTTCACCTTGCGGCCGTCGGGCGCATTGCCGCCCTTGGTTGCCGGATCGTAGGTGCAGCGCAATTCGATTATCTCGCCCTTGTCGTTCTTCACCACCTCCTTGCAGGTGATGAAATAGGCGTAACGCAGCCGCACCTCCACGCCGGGAGACAGCCGGAAGAACTTCTTCGGCGGGGTCTCCATGAAGTCGTCCTGCTCGACGAAGAGCTCGCGGCCGAACCTGATCTTGCGGGTGCCGGCGGCCGGATCGTCGGGATGATTGACCGCCTCGAGTTCTTCGCTCTGACCTTCCGGATAATTCTCGATCACCACCTTGAGCGGCTTGAGCACCGCCATGCGCCGCTGCGCGGTTTTATTGAGGACCTCGCGCACCGCGAACTCGAACATGTTGGCGTCGACGACGCTGTTCGCCTTCGCGACACCGATGCGCTTGACGAATTCGCGCAACGCCTCGGCAGGCACGCCGCGCCGGCGCAGGCCGGCCAAAGTCGGCATACGCGGGTCGTCCCAGCCGGCGACGTGCTTGTCCTGCACCAATCGCGTCAGAACGCGCTTCGACAGCACGGTGTAAGTGAGATTGAGCCGGGCGAACTCGTATTGATGCGGCGCCGACGGCACCTTCAGATTGGCGAGGAACCAATCGTAGAGGGGCCGGTGATCCTCGAATTCCAAAGTGCAGACCGAATGCGTGACGTGCTCGATGGCGTCCGACTGGCCATGTGCAAAATCGTAGCTCGGATAGATCTTCCACTGCGTGCCGGTGCGCGGATGATGCGCATGCAGGATGCGGTACATCACCGGGTCGCGCAGGTTGATGTTACCGGACGCCATGTCGATCTTGGCCCGCAGCACGCGAGCGCCGTTGGGGAATTCGCCGGCGCGCATGCGGCGGAATAGGTCGAGGTTTTCGTCCGCCGAGCGATCACGGAACGGCGAATTCCGGCCCGGCTCGGTCAGCGTGCCGCGGTTGATCCGCATCTGCTCCGGGGTCTGGTCATCGGCATAGGCCTTGCCGGCGCGGATCAGATCCTCGGCCCAGGCATAGAGCTGCTCGAAATAATCCGACGCGTGATAGAGATGCTTGCCCCAATCGAAGCCGAGCCATTCGACGTCGCGTTTTATGGCGTCGATATATTCCTGTTCTTCCCTGACAGGATTGGTGTCGTCGAAACGCAGATGACAGCGGCCGCCGAACTCCTGCGCGATGCCGAAGTTGAGACAGATGGATTTCGCATGCCCGATGTGCAGATAGCCGTTCGGCTCGGGCGGAAAACGGGTAACCACGTCCTTGATACGACCGGAGTCGAGATCGGCCTTAACGATGTCGCGGATGAAGTCGCGGCCGGCATCGCCGGCGCCCACATCTCCGCTTGCCTTGACGTCCGTCGCCATGCTTCTCGATGTCCTACGAAACATAAGGATGCGGCCTGCCGCCGCGTCCGGCCGCCTATGCCATGTCGGCACGATTCGCTCAATGTCAACCGCGCTGACAATCTCCCGGCAACCGTGCTAGACGCGCCCCCGAGATGACCGTCGTCACCCGCTTTGCGCCGTCTCCCACCGGCTTCCTCCACATCGGCGGCGGCCGCACGGCGCTGTTCAATTGGCTCTATGCGCGTCGGCAGGGCGGCACGATGCTGCTGCGGATCGAAGACACCGACCGCGAGCGCTCCACCAAAGCGGCCATCGACGCCATCATCGACGGCCTGACTTGGCTCGGTCTCTCCTGGGACGGCGACGTCGTCTACCAGTTCTCCCGCGCCGCGCGCCATCGCGAGATCGCCGAGCAATTGCTGACAGCAGGCAAGGCCTATCATTGCTATGCCAGCCCCGAAGAACTGCAGACGATGCGCGAGGCGGCGCGCCGCGAGGGGCGCTCGAAGCTTTACAATGGCCTCTGGCGCGACCGCGATCCCGCGGAAGCGCCAGCCGGCGTCAAGCCGGTCATCCGCCTCAGGGCGCCGCAGACCGGCGAGACGGTGATCGAGGACCAGGTGCAGGGCCGCGTCGTCTGGCAGAACGCCGACCTCGACGACCTCGTTCTACTGCGCTCGGACGGAACGCCGACCTACATGCTCGCCGTGGTGGTGGACGATCACGACATGGGCGTCACCCACATTATCCGTGGCGACGACCACCTGACCAACGGCGCTCGGCAGAAGCACATCTACGAAGCGCTGGGTTGGGGGGTGCCGTCGATGGCGCACATCCCGCTGATCCACGGGCCGGACGGCTCCAAGCTATCGAAGCGCCACGGCGCCCTCGGCGTCGATGCCTACCGCGCCATGGGATACCTGCCCGCCGCGATGCGCAATTACCTCGTACGGCTCGGCTGGAGTCACGGCGACCAGGAAATCTTCACCACGGACGAGATGGTCGCCGCCTTCGACCTCGCCCATATCGGGCGCTCGCCGGCGCGCTTCGACTTCGCCAAGCTCGAGAGCCTCAACGGCCATTACATCCGCGCCACGTCAGACAGCGACCTGGTCGCCGAGCTGGAGAAGGTGCTGCCGCACATCGCCGGTGGCGACGGGCTTGCCTCGAAGATATCGCCCGCTCTGTGCGCACAATTGATCACCGCGATGCCGGGCCTGAAGGAGCGCGCCAAGACCTTGGTCGAATTGTTTGAGGCGAGCCGCTTTGTCTGGGCCGATCGGCCGCTGCCGCTCACTGAGCAGGCGGCTGCGCTGCTAACCACCGAAGCGCGGCAGACGATCGCAGCCTTGCTGCCGGAACTGACCGCCGCACCTGATTGGTCAGCGCTCTCCATCGAAGCCATGGTGCGCGCATTCGCGGAGCGCGCCGGACTGAAACTCGGCTCGGTTGCGCAGCCCTTGCGCGCCGCGCTGACCGGCAAGACCACGTCGCCGCCGATCTTCGACGTGCTGGCGGTATTGGGGCGCGATGAGAGCCTCGCCCGCCTTCGGGATCAAACCATGACGACAGCCGCGCCTTAGGCGCTGCGCCTGCAAAACCTGCGACGTCATGCCTATATAGCTGGCAGAACAACGCGGTAGGCTATCTTGCAGCGCACAGTGGGATGGGCTACGCAAACAGCGGCCGGAACCCGACCAGCGCCGATGCGGCGTGGTCTCGCCTCTTCCGGTGACTGCCTGTCCCGCGCACCGCTCGCCGCCAACTTGAGGGCTCGACCATGGACGCCAAAACCGACAACAAGAAGACCAGCACGATCTCGGTCGGCAACAAGAATTGGGACTTCCCGGTTTACCCAGGCACGGTCGGTCCGGACGTCGTCGATATTTCCAAGCTCTATGGCGAGAGCGGGATGTTCACCTACGATCCCGGCTTCACCTCCACCGCGAGTTGTGAGTCCAAGATCACCTACATCGACGGCGATGAAGGGATCCTGATGTATCGCGGCTATCCGATCGAGCAGCTCGCCGAGCATGGCGACTTCCTCGAGACCTGCTACCTGCTGCTCTATGGCGAGCTGCCGACGCCATCGCAGAAGGCGGACTTCGACTACCGCATCACGCGCCACACGATGGTGCACGAGCAGATGAGCCGCTTCTTCCAGGGCTTTCGCCGCGACGCGCACCCGATGGCGGTGATGACCGGCTGCGTCGGCGCGCTTTCGGCCTTTTATCACGACTCGACCGACATTTCGGATCCGCACCAGCGCATGGTCGCTTCGATCCGGATGATCGCCAAGATGCCGACGCTCGCCGCGATGGCCTACAAGTATTCCATCGGCCAGCCCTTCGTGTACCCGAAGAACGACATCGACTTCGCCTCGAACTTCCTGCGCATGTGCTTTGCCGTGCCGTCCGAGGAGTACACCGCCAATCCGGTGCTGGCGCGCGCGATGGACCGCATTTTCATCCTGCATGCCGACCACGAGCAGAACGCGTCGACGTCGACGGTTCGCCTTGCCGGATCGTCGGGCGCCAACCCGTTCGCCTGCATCGCCGCCGGCTGCGCCTGCCTGTGGGGCCCCGCACATGGCGGCGCCAACGAGGCCGCGCTCAACATGTTGCGGGAGATCGGCTCGGTCGCTCACATTCCGGAGTTCGTCAAGCGGGCCAAGGACAAGAACGACCCGTTCCGGCTGATGGGCTTCGGCCACCGCGTGTACAAGAACTACGATCCGCGCGCCAAGATCATGCAGAAGACCTGCCACGAAGTCCTGGTGGAGCTCGGCATCAAGGACGACCCGCTGCTCGACGTCGCCATGGAGCTCGAGAAGATCGCGCTGCACGACGACTACTTCATCGAGAAGAAGCTCTATCCGAACATCGACTTCTATTCTGGCATCACGCTCAAGGCGATGGGCTTCCCGACCACGATGTTTACGGTGCTGTTCGCGGTTGCCCGCACCGTCGGCTGGATCGCCCAGTGGAAGGAGATGATCGAAGACCCGAAGCAGAAGATCGGGCGCCCGCGTCAGCTCTACACCGGCGCCACGCGCCGCGACTACGTGCCGATCTCGCGAAGGAAGTAAGCCGAGGCGCGATTTAGGTTCTGCTAAGGGCGGCGCGAGCCGCCTTTTCCTTTTCCTTTTGCGGCAGCGCGGCTCAAGCCAGCTTGCGCGGTGCCGCTGTTTTTGCGTCGCCCGTATTGGCTGTCCCTGTCAGCTCGATCAGCAGTAGGTGCACTTCGTCCCTGGCGACGGGGCGATGCTCGACGCCTTTCGGGACGATGAACATCTCACCAGGGCCGAGGGCCACCGTGCGGTCGCGCATTTCGATGTCGAGATTGCCCTTGAGGACCAGGAAGAAGTCGTCGGTATCACCATGTCTGTGCCAGACGAACTCGCCCTTCACCTTCACGACCATGACGTCGCAGCCGTTGAACTGGGCGACGGTGCGGGGCGACCAATGCTCGGAGAAGGTTGCGAGTTTCGCCGATAGATCGATTTTGCCTTCCATGCCGACCTCGCGCCGTACGAAACATTCAGGAGCAGGTCCGGAAATGAGAACGGCGGAGCGCTTACAGCGCCCGGCCGTTGCCGTTCGCGCTCTCGCCGTTGAGTTTCGGCGCCTTGGCGCCGTCATAGGCCCACTGCACATAAATGCCGGCCCATGTGAAGCCGCCGCCGAATGCCGCCAGCACCAGTTTGTTGCCGGCTTTGAGTTTCGGCTCGTAATCCCACAGACAGAGCGGAATTGTCGCGTTGGTGGTGTTGCCGAATTTGTGGATCGTCACCATCACGCGATCCATCGGCAGCCCCATGCGCTCCGCTGTCGATTCGATGATGCGCTTGTTGGCCTGATGCGGCACCAGCCAGTCGATCATGTCGCTGCGCAGATTGTTGCGCGCCATGATCTCGCCCGAGACCTCCGCCATTTTGGCGATGGCGAATTTGTAGACCGCCGCGCCTTCCTGATGCACGTAGTGCAGCCGTGCCGACACCGTCTCGGGCGTCGCCGGCATGCGCGAGCCGCCGGCCTTCTGATGCAGATGAATCATGCCGGCGCCGTCGGAACGGATCAGCGAGTCCATGATGCCGTAGCCATTCGCGTCAGGCTCGAGCAGCACCGCGCCGGCGGCGTCGCCGAACAGCACGCAGGTGGCGCGGTCGGTGTAGTCGATGATCGACGACATCTTGTCGGCACCGACCACGATCACCTTGCGCGCGGTGCCGGCTGCAATGAACTGCGCGCCGATGGTCAGCGAATACAGGAAACCCGAGCACGCCGCCTGCACGTCGAACGAGCCGATGTTACGGATGCCGACCATGTCGCAGATCATATTGGCGGTCGACGGAAATTGAAGGTCCGGGGTCGTCGTGGCGCAGATCAGAAGATCGACGTCGTCCGGCCGCGTGTGGGTCTTTTCAAGAAGACCGCGCACCGCCTCCGCCGCCATGTGCGAGGTGCCGAGCCCCTCCCCTTTGAGGATGTGGCGCTCCTTGATCCCGGTGCGCTCAGTGATCCAGGCGTCGGTCGTGTCGACCAGCCGCGCCAAATCCGCATTCGTGAGCAAGTCCGGCGGCACGTAACCGTGCACGGCGGTAATGGCGGCACGCGGAGACGGAAAAGTCACCAGGCTGGGTCCCGTTTGATCGCTGACATAAGCCCGTTCACTGCACCGGACAAGCTACTCTTCCCGGCCGAGGCCCGTCACCGCCTCATCCGCAGGTTGGTTAAGACGGCCGATTACCGCGAGAACGGCGGCCGCGGCGCGGGCGCTGGGGGCCGCCGTACCGATCTCCATGATCGCGTCGAGGCGGGCGAATGCTGCCGATTGAGCCCGGCGCTGTGGCGTGTCGGAGAGAAGCGGCACCAGCGCCGCAGCCAGCTTTTCCGCCGTGGCGTCACGTTGCAGGAATTCGGGAATGGCCTTCTCCCCGAGCACATGATTGGCAAGGATCGCCGTGTCGGCCTTGATGAGCAGACGCGCGATCGGCTCTTCAAACAGAGACACCTTGTAAGCAGCGATCATCGGCACGCCGGCGACAGCCAGTTCCAATGTTGAAGTGCCGGACTTGGTCAGCGCCGCACGCGCGGTGCGGAACGCCACATCCTTCTCGGCCAGCTCAGTGATCACCCGAGCGGCTACCGGCCAAGCGGCGACCTCGTCGCGCACAAGCGCGGCAAGCCGCGGCACGGCCGGCACCACGATCTCGAGCGGACCGATCTCGGCCGCGAGACGGGCGGCCGCGGCACCGAAGACGGGGGCCATGCGGCGGACCTCGCCGGAACGGCTGCCCGGCAGTACCAACAGCACCGGTGGATCGGCCAGGCGCCGGCGTGCATCTTCCGCGTCGGGACGCAGCCGCGCAATGGCTTCGGCCAATGGATGACCGACAAACTCGGTCGGCGGGCCGCCGAGGCGGCGCATCGCTTCGGGTTCGAACGGCAGGAGCGCCAGCACGCGATCGACATAGCCACGCATCACGCGCGCGCGGCCCGGACGCCAGGCCCACACCGACGGGCACACGTAATCGACGATGGGAATCTCCGGCGCGCGCGCGCGCACACGCTTCGCCACGCGATGGGTGAACTCCGGACTGTCGATGATCACCAGAACGTCGGGCTTTGCGGCGATCACCGCGTCGGCGGCCTCGCGGATGCGCCTGAGGATGAGCGGCAGCCGCCTGGGTATTGCTGCGAAACCCATGATGGCCAGATCGCCGAGCGGGAACGGGCTCGTAACGCCGGCTTCGGCCATATGCGTTCCGCCGATGCCCGAGACGCGCGCCGCGCCTTGCGTCGCGGCCTTGAGCGCAACGATCAGGGCTGCGCCAAGCCGGTCCCCCGAATCTTCGCCGGCGACGATAAAGACATGCGGCGCAGCGCTCATCCCTGCGAACCGCGAACGCCCGCCACGAATAGTCCCGCGCGATCCGCAGCGTCGGCCAGCGTCACCGGCTCGGCCACGACCGTTTCCTTCGCAATCACCGCGATGCCGGCCAACCCGGCGCGCGCGGCAGCCTCGACCGTGTTCGGACCAATCGATGGCAGGTCGAAGCGGCGGTCCTGCTGCGGCTTGGGCGCCTTCACCAATACGCCGCGCGGCGCGCGGATGCGGCGCTCAGCGCGCAAGGTCGCGACACGCGCGAGCATGCCGTCGGTACCTTCGGCTGCTTCGACCGCGAGGATGTGCCGGCCGGCGACGACGACAGCCTGTCCGATGTCGAATGGTCCCGCGGCGGCCAGATACGCGAGACCGAATTCGATATCCGCATGGTCGTCTGCCGTCGGCCTCAAGCGTCCGAGCGCGCCTTCCGGCGCCAGGATTTCCGGCGCCACCTCATGCGCGCCGCGTAGCGTGAAGCCTTGCTCCTCGAGCAGTTTGGTAGAATTTGAGAGCAAATGGTTGTCTCCACCACGGAAACCCCTTGCGATACGGGACAGGTTTTTGAGCGCCAGCCAGTCCGGCCGGATGCCCCAGAGCGAGGGCCGCACCAGCGATCCGATGAGGACGATCTCACGGCAGCCCTGCGTGCGCGCAATCCGCGCGAGCTTGCCCAACTGGCCGACATAGAGCGGCGTATACTCGCGCCCCGCGTAATCCTTTGGATCCGCGGCCTCGCGCAGGAGGAACAGGACCACGCGGCGGCCGCGCGCCTCGACATGGTCGGCCACCGCCAGGGGCAGACTGCCGCCGCCGCAGACCAGCGCCAGCGGCCCGTCCGCGACCGTCGGCGGCGGCGCGCTCATTGCTCCTCATCCGTCGCGCCGCGCTTGATTGCCATTGTCAGCGGGCGCTTGCCGGCGCGGATAAACTCGACGATGCGTTGCACCAGAGCGTCTTCGGCATAATCGGCGGCTACTCGTTCGAGCCTTGCACGGAACTCGCCATCACCGAAGAACAGCAATTGATAGGCGGCGCGCACGCGGTGGATCTCGGCCTTCGACAGGCCGCGCCGGCGCATGCCGACGACATTCAGGCCGACCAGATGCGCGAGCGGTCCGTGCGCCATGCCGAAGGGAATGATATCGGCACGGATGCCGGAGAGGCCGACCAACATCGCGCCCTCGCCAATGCGCACGAACTGCCGCACAGCGACACCGCCACCGAATATGACATTGTCGCCGACGCTCACATGCCCGCCGAGCACGGCGTTGTTGGCGAAGATCACCTTGTTGCCGACGGTGCAATCGTGCGCGACGTGCGAGTTCACCATGAACATGCAGCCCTCGCCGACCTGCGTGATGCCACGGTCGTCCTCGGTGCCGGTGTTCATAGTGACATGTTCGCGGATGTCGCAGTCCGCCCCGATGACGAGTTTGGTCGGTCCGCCACGATAGCTGATCGATTGCGGCGGCGTGCCGAGCGAGGCGAAAGGCTGGATCTTGGCGCGCGGTCCGAGCGTCGTGTAGCCGGTGACGGTGACGTGCGAAACGAGTGCGCAGCCATCGCCGATCGCGACGTTCGGACCGATCGTGCAATAAGGCCCGACCGTCACGTCGCGGCCGATCTGCGCCCCGTGGGCGACTCGCGCCGAGGAATCGATGTTTGTGCCGCTCATCGGTCGGAAATCATGGCGCCGACTTCCGCTTCGGCGACGATTTGGCCGGCGACCTTGGCTTCGCCACGATACCACCACATCGCACGTCGGTGCCGGAGGAGCGTCATGTGATATTCGATCGCATCTCCCGGCAGAACCGGCTTGCGGAACTTGGCCTTGTCGATGGTCAGGAAAAATACCGACTTCGGAGTCGATCCGGACGCAATGATGCATATGACGCCGGCCGTCTGCGCCATGCCCTCGATCATCAGCACGCCCGGGAATACCGGGTTCTCCGGGAAATGCCCCTGGAAGTGCGGTTCGTTGATCGTGACGTTCTTGATGCCAATGCCGTGCTCATTGCCCTTGATGTCGATCACGCGATCGATCAGCAAGAAAGGATAGCGGTGCGGCAGCATTGCCAGCACCTTGGCAATATCGGCGGCTTCGAGCCTGGTGACCGCTTCATCCATCGTCCAGCGCCTGTTCTTATTCGTCCTTGGCAGCGGTTCGCGCACCCTTGCGCCGGGCCATCTGCTCCAGGATCATCATCTCTCGGAACCACAGCTTGACAGGTTTCGCAGGCGTACCGCCCCAGCGGGCGCCGGGCGGCACGTCGCCATGCACGACGCTTGCCCCCGCGATCTGCGCACCCTCACCGACAGTCACCTGATTATCCAGGCCGGCCCGCGCGCCGAGCACGACGAAATCTTCGACCGTCGCCGACCCGGCAATGCCTGTCTGCGCCACGATGATACAATGGCGTCCGATCACCACATTGTGGCCGACCTGTACCAGGTTGTCGATCTTGGTGCCCTCGCCGATCACGGTGTCACGGATCGCGCCACGATCGACGGCGGTGCCGGCACCGATCTCGACATCGTCTTGAATGATCACGCGGGCGATCTGCGGCACCTTCACGTGGCCTTTGGCGCCCATGACGTAGCCGAAGCCGTCTTGTCCGATCTTGCAGCCCGGATGAATGATCACCCGGTCGCCGATCAGACTGTGCGAGACGACTACGCTCGAACCGATGGCGCAGTCGCGGCCGACGCGCACCTCGGCGCCAATCACCGCATTGGCACCGATGATCGTGCCGCTGCCGATCTCGGCATGCGGCCCGATCACCGCGCCTGGCTCGATGGTAATGTCGGACTCGAGCCGCGCCGTCTT
>DATCFB010000082.1:0-3912 GCA_036509755.1 Pseudolabrys sp.
CGGCTCGGCTCGAGCCAGGGCACCAAGCTCTCCGGCGGCGAGCAGCAGATGCTGGCGATCGCCCGCATCCTGCGCACCGGAGCGCGACTATTGTTGCTCGACGAGCCGACGGAGGGCCTTGCCCCGGTCATCATTCAGCAAATAGGGAAGACCATTCGCTCGCTGAAGGAGCAGGGCTTCACGATTTTGCTCGTCGAACAGAATTTCCGCTTCGCCTCGACCGTGGCGGATCGCTATTACGTCATGGAACATGGACGTATCATCGACCAATTCGCGAATTCCGAGTTGGATGCGAATGTCGATAAACTGCGCGACTATCTTGGTGTCTGATCAAAATAAACGGGAGGAATGCGATGTTGACAAAGACTCTGGGGCTCGCGGCCGTCGCCGCGGCGCTCGTTTGCAGTACGGCCTATGCCCAGAACAAGCAGATGGACGTGAAGGTCGGCGTGCTGACCGACATGGCGAGTATCTATGCCGACGACACCGGCCAGGGTGCGGTGGCCGCCGCGCAGCTCGCGGCGCAAGACTTCATGAAGGATCACAAGAACATAAAGGTGGAGGTGGTCAGCGCGGACCATCAGAACAAGCCGGACGTCGGCACCGGCATCGCCAGCAAATGGTTTGACGTCGACCACGTCGACATGATTACGGGCGTTCCAACCTCCAGCGTGGCGCTGGCCGTGATGCAGGTCGTTGCACAAAAGAACAAGGCGCTGATCGACTCCGGTGCCGGCAGCTCGGACATCACCGGCTCGAAATGCAACGCCAATACGGTGCACTGGACGTACGACACCTGGATGCTGGCGAACGGCACCGGCAAGGCGATCGTGAAGAGCGGCGGCGACACCTGGTTCTTCATTACCGCGGACTATGCCTTCGGTCATGCGCTCGAGCGTGACACGGCGGCGGTCGTCGAGAAGAACGGCGGCAAGGTGCTCGGCAAGGTCCGCGCCCCGATCGCCACCAGCGACTTCTCCTCGTTCCTGCTGCAGGCGCAGCAGTCCAAGGCGAAGATCATCGGTCTTGCCAATGCCGGCGGCGACACCATCAACGCCATCAAGCAAGGCGCCGAGTTCGGCATCACGGCGGGCGGCCAGAAATTCGCCGGTCTTCTCATCTTCGCGCCGGACATCAAGGCGCTCGGGCTGAAGGCCGCACAAGGCCTGATGTTCACCGAGACCTTCTACTGGGACATGAACGACGGGACCCGGGCCTGGACCAAGCGCTGGGACAAACAGCGCAACGCATCGGGCAAAGTGCCGAGCATGAACCATGCCGGCGTCTATTCCGGCACCTTGGCCTATCTCGAGGCGGTGGCTGCGCTCGGCAGCGCGAAGGACGGCAAGGCCGTGGTCGATAAGATGAAGACCATGACCTTCAAGGATCCGCTGTTCGGCACCACGACGGTGCGCGTCGATGGCCGTGGCATTCATCCGGCCTATCTCTTCGAGGTGAAAAAGCCGGAAGAATCGAAAGGTCCCAACGATCTCTACAAGCTGCGCGCCACCATTCCGGCGGACGAAGCTTTCCGTCCGCTCAAGGATGGCGGTTGCCCGCTGGTGAAGGGCTAACGAACGCTGTCATCGCCGGGCCGCCACGCGTGAGCGCGGCGCCACTCGGTGATCCCGCTCAGGCAGGCACGTTGCCTTCCTGATCGGGGTCGCCGGGACGGGCCCGGCGACGACAATGGAGAGCGCGTTGCCATGCACACGATCTTCGGCGTTCCCACGATGGCCTTGTTCGGTCAGCTCCTCATCGGGCTGATCAACGGGTCGTTCTACGCGCTCTTGAGCCTCGGCCTCGCCGTGATCTTCGGCATGCTCAACATCATCAATTTCGCGCACGGCGCCCAATACATGCTCGGCGCCGTGGCAGCCTACCTGCTCTTGAACTACACGGGGATAGGCTACTGGCCGGCCTTGATCATTGTCCCGATCGTGATCGGCGCCATCGGCATTCTCATCGAGCGCACGTTTCTGCAATGGCTGTACAAGCTCGATCATCTTTACGGCCTGCTGCTCACGTTCGGCCTGGCACTGATCATCGAGGGCGTCAGCCGCAACTATCTCGGCACGGCGGGGCTACCCTATAACCTGCCGGATTCGCTGCGCGGCGGGCACAATCTCGGTTTCATGTTTCTGCCCAACTATCGGGCCTGGGTGATCGGGGTCTCGCTCGTCGTCTGCTTCGGCACCTGGTTTGCGATCGAGCGTACGAGGCTGGGCGCCTATTTGCGCGCTGCGACCGAGAACCCGACCTTGGTGCGCGCCTTCGGCATCAATGTGCCGCGCATGATCACGCTGACCTATGGTTTCGGCGTGGCACTCGCCGCCTTCGCCGGGGTCATGGCCGCGCCGATCTACAACGTGTCGCCGAACATGGGCTCCGAGCTCATCATCGTCGTGTTCGCGGTGGTGGTGATCGGCGGCATGGGTTCGATCCTGGGCGCCATCTTATCCGGGTTCGGCCTCGGCATCGTCGAGGGCTTGACCAAGGTGTTCTATCCGGAGGCATCGAGTACGGTGATCTTCGTTGTCATGGCGATCGTGCTGCTGGTGCGGCCGGCCGGTCTGTTCGGACGGGGGACGTGATGAAACACGTCGATCCGCTCGGGCCGCGCGTATTGGGGTTCGGCACGCAAAGCCAGACCGTCGGTTTTGCGGTGCTGGTGGTCGTTCTGATCGCCGCGCCGTTCATCACCTATCCGCCTTTCCTGATGGAATGCATGTGCTTTGCGCTGTTCGCACTCGCCTTCAATCTCTTGGTCGGCTACGTCGGCCTTCTGTCATTCGGTCACGCACTCTATTTCGGCTGGGCGAGCTATGTGGCTGCCTATGCCGCTAAAAGCTGGGGACTACCGCCCATACTCGCGATCCTCGCCGGCACGCTCACCGGCACGGTGCTCGGCCTGATTGCCGGCGCGCTGGCGATCCGAAGGCAGGGCATCTATTTCGCGATGATCACCTTGGCCCTGGCGCAGATGATGTATTTCGTCGCGTTGCGCGTGCCGTTCACCGGCGGCGAGGACGGCATCCAGTCGGTGCCGCGCGGACACGTGTTCGGCGTGCTCAACCTCGCCAACGACACGACCATGTATTTCTTCGTGTTGGTCATCTTCATCGCCGGTTTCCTGTTCGTTCATCGCATCATCCACTCGCCCTTCGGCGAGGTGCTGAAAGCGATCCGCGAGAACGAGCCGCGCGCGATCTCGCTCGGCTACAAGACCGAGCGCTACAAGCTAATGGCCTTCGTCCTCTCCGCTACCGTTGCCGGGCTTGCCGGCGCGACCAAGGCGCTCGTCGTGCAGATCGCTTCGCTGACCGACGTTACCTGGCAGATGTCGGGCGACGTCGTGCTGATGACGCTCGTCGGCGGCCTCGGCACCCTGTTCGGACCGATTGTGGGCTCCTTTGTTATCTTGTCGATGCAGTACAAGCTCGCCTGGATAGGACAGTGGGTATTGGTCATCCAGGGCGTGATCTTCGTGGTCTGCGTCCTCCTGTTCCGCCGCGGGATCGTCGGTGAGCTCGCCCACCGGCTGAGAATCAGGCTGTAAGCCCATCGTCCGGAACGTCCCGGCCGTTCATGATAAATCGGCATGGGCGCCATCGGCCGTTGAAGAAACGGCCGAAATGGCGCGTTTTGGGTCGCCGGTTGCCTGATGCCGCCGGTTTGTTCATCGCAAAGTCAGGTTCGATGGCTAGGGTGCAGGCGCCCCTCATGATGTTGGAGGGCGGAATGCGAGACGTGGTGCACGATGACGGTTCACGACGCGAAGCTTAGTCAGACTTTCTTCCTGCCGGAGGCCTTTGCGCGGCGGCGCACGCGCGCCTTCAGCGGGTTCAATATCGCGGTCCTGACAGGCCTCCTGCTGCTCGTCGTCTCGATCCCGATCTGGACCAATCCGGT
>DATCFB010000083.1:0-8366 GCA_036509755.1 Pseudolabrys sp.
ACAATCTGGTGGCTGACAGCCGCGTCGCCAAGCGCCTTCAGGGTCGGCACATCTGTGTCCTTCAAACCGTGCCGCGCGTCGATCAGCACGTAGACCCGCGCCAGGTTCCGGCGGCCGAGCAGGTAGGCATGGATAAGCTCAGTCCAATTCGCGATCTTGCTCTTGGCTGCGGCGGCATAGCCGTAGCCGGGCATGTCGACGAGGTTCAGTCCCTCGCCGTTGGTGAAGAAGATCAATTCCTGTGTGCGTCCAGGCGTGCGCGAGGTTCGCGCCAGGGCCTTGCGCCCGGTCAGTGCGTTAATCAGGCTCGACTTACCGACATTGGAACGGCCGGCAAAGGCGATCTCGGTGCCGCGCATCGGCGGCAGCGACGCGACCGAGCCAGACGCGGCGACGAAGTCCCAATTGCCGACGAACAGGCGGCGGCCTACCTCGATCTCGGCGCGCGTGAAGTCGGCGGTCATGCGGGATGCACCATAAACGAAATCGCCGGGCGACGCCCGGCGATCCCTTTGAAGTCAGTTTTCGCTACTGTGTTCTGCGTTTGCGTTTGCCGAACAGCGCTTTGATGTTGTCGAACAATTCGATCTTGGCGCCGTGGCGACGCATAATGATGCTCTGCTGCGTCACCGACAGCGAGTTGTTCCAGGCCCAGTAGATGACAAGACCGGCCGGGAAGCTCGATAGCATGAAGGTGAAAATCACAGGCATCCAGTTGAAGATCATGGCCTGGGTCGGATCCGGCGGCGTTGGGTTGAGCTTCATCTGGAGCCACATGGTCACGCCCATGATCAGCGGCCACATGCCGAGATGCAGGAAGTGGCCGACCATCGGCACCGTCGTTGGATCGTAGTGAAGCAGACCGAACAGCGTGAAGACGTTGGTCGGGTCGGGCGCGGACAGGTCGTGGATCCAGCCGAAGAATGGCGCGTGCCGCATCTCGATGGTGACGTAGAGCACCTTGTAGAGCGCGTAGAAGACCGGAATCTGGATCGCAATCGGCAGGCACCCGGCAATCGGGTTAATCTTCTCTTTCTTATAGAGCGTCATCAACTCCTGCTGCTGCTTCACCTTGTCGTCCGGGTAGCGTTCGCGCAGCGCTTTCATCTGCGGCTGCACCGCCTTCATCTTCGCCATCGAAGCGTAGGACTTATTGGCGAGCGGAAAGAATATTGCTTTGATCAGCAGCGTGACGAGCAGGATGGCGATGCCAAAGTTGCCGACCAGCCGGTAGAGCCCGTCGATCACGATGAACATCGGCTTGGTGATGAAGTAGAACCAGCCCCAGTCGATCAGAAGATCGAAGTGGTTCAGGTGCAGCGCGTCGTTATAGCCGCCGACGCCGCCGATTGGGAAGCTGACGCCGACGACGGAGACTTCCTTGGCACCGGCGAACAGCCGCCCGTCGATTGTACCGGTCGTGCCGGGTGCAATTGTGACTCTATCGAGCAGGTAGTCAGTCTGATACCGCTCGCTGGCTCCGCCTGCGGCGGGATCGAAGGTGAAACGCGCTTTCAGCCGCGCGTTTGTGTCCGGCACCAGCGCCGCCGCCCAGTATTTGTCGGTGATGCCGAGCCAGCCATTGGTAACATCGAACGTCTCCTGCCGGTTGCCCTGGGCGTCGGGCTTCAGGTCCTCCATCTTCTTGTATGTCATTTCCTGGAGACCTTTGTCGCCAAGAACTCCGACCAGACCTTCATGCAGGAGGTAGTAGCCGAGAGTCTTCGGCGTGCCATGGCGCGACACCAGCGCGTAGGGGAACAGCGTCACCGGAGTGGCGCTCTTGTTCATCACCTCCTGTTTGACGGAGAACATGTATTCGTCATCGACCGAGATGGTGCGGCGGAAGGTCAGACCCTCGCCATCGTCCCAAATGAGCGTCACCGGGTGATCGACGCCAAGCGCGCCCGACCCCTCCTGCGTCCACGCCGTGTCGGCGGTCGGCAGCTTGACGCTGGTACCGCTCGCGCCGGTCCAGCCGAATTCGGCATAGAACGGGTCGGGGCTGCCGGAAGGCGAGAGCAACACGACCGGCGGCGACTTGGGGTCGATGGTCTGGCGGAATTTGACCAGCGAGATGTCGTCGATGCGCGCGCCCTTGAGCGCGATCGAGCCTTTCAGGCTCGGCGTGTCGATCGGCACCCGCGGCGAACCGGCGAGCGCATCAGCACGCGACACCGAGGCGGGTGCGGCGGTCTGCGTGGCTCCCGGCACTTGCGGCGCGGTGCCGGCAGGTTGAGGTTGCGCCGATTGGCTCTGCTGTGCCGGCGGGTTCTGTTGAGCGGTTTGAGTCGGCGCCGTCTGCTTGGCCTGCTGCTGCTGAAGTTGCTCCTGCCGCGCCTTCTCGTGCGGGATGCCGTAGAAATATTGCCAGGCAATCAGCACCAGCGCCGAGAGCGCGATGGCGAGGATGGTGTTCTTGTGGTCGGTCATTTCGATCCTGTCATGCCGTTGCGCGCCTCTTGTGCACGCGCTGCAACGCCCCCTCGTAGTCCTGCGCGATCCGCGCAAATGGCAGGTTCAGCGCCGCGCGACGGCCGACCAGCACATAGTCATGGCCTTCGCGCAACGGCAGATGCGCCAGCCGGACGATTTCACGCAGGCGGCGGCGCACCCGGTTGCGCTCGACGGCATTGCCGACCTTCTTCGAAACGGTAAAGCCGACGCGCGCAGGGCCATCGTCGATGCGCTGGCGCGCCTGAAGCACGAAAGCCGTCGCAGGCGCCTTGATGCCGGTCGCCGCGGCCAAGAAGTCCGCCCGTTGCTTCAATCGTTCCATTGGAAGCGCGCGGGCTGAACGATCCGCCCTTAGGCGGACAGCCGCTTGCGCCCGCGTGCACGCCGCGCGGCGACGACCTTGCGTCCGCCTTTGGTAGCCATGCGCGCGCGGTAACCGTGACGGCGCTTGCGTACAAGCTTGCTCGGTTGATAGGTCCGCTTCACGATCGAATTCTCCGCTGGTCGCGTCGTGGCGGGGTGGCGTCAGCAGGGCCCCAAAACCGCCAAAAGCCCAGACGTCGTCCGGGCCGACACACGAATTTGCGCGGCTTATAAGGGAGGGGCTGTGCGCCGTCAATGCGACGCGGCGGCGCCGAGCGAATTCGAAAGGCGTTCTGGGTCACGGAGCGTCACAAGCGGGTGAGACCGGCACGCCGCGCCTCCCACCTCGTGTATATAGCGGAAATGTCTGCGGCTTCGCCTTCCGGTTCCGGCCTCGTCCGCCGCCTCCTGCCGCTTGCGGCGGTGGTGGCGGTCGCTGCGGCTGTCTATTGGACCGCAGGGCAGGGCTCCTTGTCGCTCGACGCGCTCATCCGGCACCGCGAGGCAATCGGCGCCTTCGTGCGCGATCACGCCGTGGCAGCGGTGCTGGCCTATGTGGGCATTTACGTTGTGACAGTCGGCCTGTCTGTTCCCGGAGCCACCTTCCTGACTCTGACTGGGGGGTTCCTGTTCGGCCTCTGGATTGGGGCCACCGCCTCGGTGGTCGGGGCGACGCTCGGCGGCACGGTCATCTTCCTTGTAGCGCGGACGGCACTCGGCGAACCGCTGCTTGCCTGCGCCGGGCCGCGCGCGGCCGAATTGGCGCGGGGCTTCCGGAAAGACGCATTTAGCTATCTCCTGTTCCTGCGGCTCGTGCCGGCCTTTCCTTTCTTCCTGGTGAACCTCGTGCCGGCTATTGCCGGAGTGCGGCTCGCCCCATTCGTAGCGGCGACGGTGCTTGGCGTCATTCCGGCTTCGATCGTCTATTCGTTCGCCGGTACCATGCTCGACGGCGTTATCGCCGCGCAGCAGAAGGCGCACACCGCCTGCATCGCCTCCGGCGCGGGCGAGTGTCACTTCGCCTTCAATGCGCGCGACGCCCTGACGCCGCAACTGATCGCGGCGCTCGTCGCGCTCGGCCTGCTTGCGCTGTTGCCGGTCTTGGTGAAGCACGTCAGGGCGCGCCGCGCGCAGCCGAAGGACTTGGGCTAGGGTTCGAGCATGGCGGCTGAACGGATCACTCCCGACATCTGCGTGATCGGCGCCGGCGCGGCGGGGCTCTCGCTCGCCGCGGCGGCAGCGGCTTTCGGGGTGCCGACAGTGTTGATCGAACGCCATGAGATGGGCGGCGAATGCCTGCACACCGGTTGCGTGCCCTCGAAAGCGGTGCTCGCCGCGGCAAAACGCGCCGCACACATGGCCACCGGTCATGAATTCGGCGTCGGCGCAAACGATGTGCGCGTCGACTTCGCCAAGGTGCAGGCCCATGTGCGCGACGTCATCGCGCAGATCGCGCCGACGGACTCGGCCGAGCGCTTCGCCGGCCTGGGCGTGCGCGTCATCAGGGGCCACGCCAAATTCATCGACCGCCGGACCGTCGCGGTCGGCGACGCCTATGAGGTTCGCGCGCGCCGCTTCGTCGTCGCCACCGGCTCGAAACCGGCGGTGCCGGCGATCCCCGGGCTCGACGAGGGCCCCTATCTGACCAATGAGACGATCTTCAAACTGAAGGAATTGCCCAGCCATCTCGTGGTCATCGGCGCCGGCGCGGTGGGGCTCGAAATGGCTCAGGCCTTCCGCCGGCTGGGCAGCCACGTCACCGTGCTCGAGGCGGGCGAGGCGCTGGCGCAGGACGACCCAGAGGCGGCGGCGATCGTGCTTGCCGCGCTCGAGCGCGAGGGCATCGTCATCCGCACCGGCGTCAAGGTGATGCGCGTCGCGCACGCCATTGGCCATCTCGCCGTGACCATCGAGGCGGACGGCACGGAGGAGCACGTTGGCGGCACTCATCTCCTGATCGCGACCGGCCGCAAGCCGACCACCGACGGCCTCGATCTCGAAGCGGCGCGCATCCGTCACGACGGCGGCGGCATCGCCGTGAACCGCAAAATGAAGACCAGCAATGGCCGTGTCTATGCCATCGGCGACGTCGCCGCGGGGCAGCCGCGCTTTACCCACGCGGGCAATTACCAGGCGGGTCTCGTCATCCGCAACGCGCTGTTCCGGCTGCCGGTTCGCGCCGATGCGACCGCGATTCCGCACGTCATTTTCACCGAGCCGGAACTGGCTCAGGCCGGCCTGACCGAGGCCCAGGCCCGCGCCAGAAAGCTCAAGTTCCGCATCCTGCGGTGGCCGTACCATGATAATGACCGTGCCATCGCCGAGCGCACGCCGCACGGACACATCAAGGTCCTCGCCGACAGCAAAGGGCGCATCCTCGGCGCCACAATCGTCGGCGCGAATGCGGGCGAACTCATTGCCGCCTGGACGCTGGCGATCGCGAAGAAGCTGACCTTGCGCGCCTTTACCGACGTGGTGGTGCCCTATCCGACGCTGGCGGAGATCGGCAAGCGCGCGGCGATCGAGTTCTACCGCCCCGATTTGACGCGCCCCATGTTGCGGCGCATCATACGGCTCCTTCGCATCTTTGGTTGAGACGGTCCTTGCAACCGGAATCGCAGCCAGTCGAGGCCAACGCCCCCGCCGAGCCGCGCCCCCATGCCGGCTGGGGCGTCGGCCTCTCGGGTAAGCTGCTGCTGCTGACGATCGTGTTCGTCATGCTGGCGGAAGTGCTGATCTATGTGCCGTCGGTCGCCAATTTCCGGCTGAACTGGCTCAACGACCGGCTCGCGGCCGCGCACACCGCCGCGCTCGTGCTGGAAGCCGCGCCGAGCGGGATGGTGCCGGAGAGTCTCGCCAAGAAAATCCTCGACAGCATCGGCGCGCGCGCCGTGGCGATAAAGATGGGCAATCAGCGCCGGCTGCTTGCTTCGACAATCGTGCCCGCGGAGGTCGCGCAGGACGTCGATCTGCGCCGCGTGCCCTGGTGGCGCGCGATCACCGAAGCTTTCGACACGCTGCTCGACTGCAAACCCGGCGACGTCATGCGCATCGTCGGGCCGGCACCGATGACCAATGGCGACTTCCTCGAGATCGTGCTCGACGAGATGCCGCTGCGCAACGCGATGTGGAGCTTCTCGATCAACATCCTGCTGTTGTCGCTGGCGATCTCCGGCATCACCGCGATGCTGGTTTATCTGGCACTACACTATCTGCTGGTGCGGCCGATGGGCAGCATTACGCAGAACATGATCGCGTTCCGCGCCGACCCGGAAAATCCGGCGCGCATCGTTGCCTCATCCGGGCGCAACGACGAAATCGGCACGGCACAGGAGGAATTGGCGGCGATGCAGCGCGAGATCGCCTCGATGCTGCATCAGAAGAACCGGCTTGCGGCGCTCGGGCTTGCGGTGTCGAAGATCAACCACGATCTGCGCAACCTGCTCGCCTCGGCGCAGCTCATTTCCGATCAGCTCTCGACACTGCCGGACCCGAAGGTGCAGCGCTTTGCGCCCAAGCTGATGCGGGCGCTGGAGCGGGCCATCGCCTTTTGCCAGTCGACACTGTCCTACGGCGCGGCGCAGGAGGCGCCGCCCGAGCGCAAGCCGGTTTTGGTGGAGGAGCTCATCGACGAGGTCTACGAGGCGCTCGGTCTCGGGCTCGACGTGCCGATCCGGTGGATCGTCGCGGTGGAGAAGGGCCTGACCTTCGAAGTCGACCACGACCAGCTTTTCCGGGTTCTCGTCAATGTCGGACGCAACGCGATGCAGGCATTCGAAACGCGCGGCAACCGCGATCCGGCGCGCGACCAGATCCGCATCACCGGACGGCGCGAGGGCAGCGTCGTTGTGATCGAAATCTCGGATACCGGTCCGGGCGTGCCGGAGCGGGCGCAGGCGCATCTGTTCCAGGCGTTCCAGGGTTCGACCCGCGCGGGCGGTTCCGGTCTCGGCCTCGCCATTGCCGCCGAGCTTGTCCGTGCGCATGGCGGCGACATCCGCCTCGTGCCGGGGACGATCGGGGCCACGTTCAGCATCACCATTCCCGACCTGACCGTCGACTTGGAGGCGCATCGCGACGCCCGCGCGCGCGCTTGACTGGCGGCTTCAGCGCGCCCTTGCCAACCCGCGGGCAAGACGATAGCTAGACCCCCGGCCCGCCGCTTTTAAGACGGCACCGGTGGCCAAAAGCGCCCGTAGCTCAGCTGGATAGAGCACCAGACTACGAATCTGGGGGTCGGGAGTTCGAATCTCTCCGGGCGCGCCAGCACTTAGCCTCATTTTAGAGTGAAAATTTTTTCGTAAAGTAAAGTGGGAGACAAGTCTTTTTGCTTATCCGTTTAAATCCCAATTTTCGGATAGGATGGCCACATTGGGCCCCATGCGCCGCCTGAGCGGCCCGCGACCGCTCCACTTTCTGGCGGTAAATGGGGGGAAACGTCTTGAAATACAGGGTATTAAGACCCGCATAAGGAGCTTCGGGCGAAAACTATTTGAATTCAAGCGGATATTTCCCCTCACGCCCCTTGAAACTTCCTTAGGGATTGGTACGTTACTTTTGAGGAAACCGGCACGCATGAGCGGACCGAGCTTACACCCAAGCTCGCAAAGCCATACGAAGTCGCGGTTGGTAGCTTGCGACCAATTTGCGGCGTGTTCATGCCAACTAGATTGTAGACATCGTCTGCGCAGACGCCTCCACAATGGTTGGTACTGATCCGTAGGTGTGACGGGCAATCAGGGCCCCATGTTTAGCACATAGGTGGCGAGATAGCCCTACTGTCGGAAATGCAAGCACAGATACCAGACGCCGGATGCTGAAAAGTGTCCGGCGTCTGCCATTTAAGCGATGTAGTCGTTCGGCGAAATATTGATATGCGTGCTTCGGGGACTGCCCACGTCGGGGTCGTGACAATTGGGATAAGCGCCTGCGACGCTGCCCTTCACCGGCACACAATCGTAATGAAATTTGTACGGAAAGGTGCCGCCTAGGCGGCTACGCGCGTTTAATAGGCACTCTGTACCGTGGCTTTCCGCAGTCGTGTTTCGGAAAAAGCCGTGGCGGTCTTTGCCCGGACTTTTGAAGTAATGGACTTTGTCTGACAGGCAATGCCTATCCGCATCTGGCGGTCTAACGCGGGGATGCGCGGACAAGAAATTTGCAGTCGCCTTGTTAATCAAATCATCAGGCGCGTCGGTGCTGTGTAAATTCCAAAAAAGACTTTCGAGCAATTCGGTGAGATGCCTTGAATGGAAGTTTTTTACGGGCAGAAGAAGCGGTGTCAGATTTTGAACGTTAGTGTGTTTTCTCACTACTGCTCCGACATCCAAACTTCTGCGCGCCTCCAATATCAGATAATCAACATATTCGTTTCGCTGACGATTGAATTCGCTTCCTGAGCGCACGCTAGAGCGGGATGGGTTTAGGTTTGGCTATATCCGGCGTTGGCGAAGTAGTTGGCGCACTCTGCCTGTGAGACGGTGTCGAGGATCGGAGCGATAGCATCATAGACGGCCTCGGTAGTTCGCTGTGCGGCTTTGCGCAGC
>DATCFB010000084.1:0-2114 GCA_036509755.1 Pseudolabrys sp.
TCGGTCATCGTCGGCAAGATCCTGGAAAAGGATCAGTACGGCTACGGCTTCGACGCGCAGAACGGCGAGTACGTGAACATGATGTCCAAGGGCATCATCGACCCGACCAAAGTCGTGCGTGCGGCGATCCAGAACGCGGCCTCGGTCGCGGGCCTTCTGATCACCACCGAGGCGATGGTTGCCGAGCTGCCCCAGAAGAAGGGCGCGGCTCCGTCCATGCCGGGCGGCGGCGGCATGGACTTCTAAGTCCATTCGACTAAGGCAAGCCACATGCGAAGGCCCGGGAGCGATCCCGGGCCTTCTGCATTTGGAGCCCTCGCCGCCGCCAAGTAGCCGCGCTGCTTCGCTCAACATTTCGTGCGCTGCTTCCGCGATTAGTTCTGCGAGCGTAACCTTGCCGAGTTCCGATAAATAAACGCGTTCGGCCGCCCACATGGCCCGCGCGACGCCGCACTATAATTTCGTTTCCTGTGCATGGAGTTCGTGATGTCGCCGCGCTTTAACATTCGCGAGACCGCCCCCGAGGGTTACAAGGCGTTCGGGCCGCTCTATCAATACGTCGAGACGTCTGGCCTCGATCGCAAGCTGGTCGATCTCGTTTTCCTGCGTGTGTCGCAGATCAATGGCTGCTCCTATTGCGTCGACCTGCATTGGCGCGACCTGGTGAAGGCCGGAGAGGACCAGCGCAGGCTCAACAGCCTGATCACCTGGAAGGAGGCGCCGTTCTTCAGCGCGCGTGAACGCGGCGCGCTCGCCTGGACCGAAAGCCTGACCAACATCGCACAGACCGGCGCGCCGGACGCCGACTATGCGCTGGTGAGGGCGGAATTCACCGACAAGGAAGTCGCCGATCTCACGATCGTCATCGCGCTGATGAACGCAATGAACCGCGTCGGCATCGGTTCGCGGCTTGCGCCGGCCGCCTAGGCTGCGGGGCACGCGAGGCCGGCACCGGTCAGCCCCTTTTTTATTGCAGCCGATGCCGCTACCAAGACAGCGGCATGGACAAATCGTTCGACGTCATCGTCATCGGTCTCGGCGCGATGGGCGCCGCCACCACATACCAGCTTGCCAAGGCCGGCGCGCGCGTGCTCGGGCTCGACCGCTACAGCCCGCCGCATATTTACGGCTCGACGCATGGCGAGACCCGCATCACCCGCCTCGCCTGTGGCGAAGGCCCAGAATACACGCCCTTCGCACGCCGCTCGCACGACATCTGGCGCGACTTCGAACGTGCGACCGGCGAAACACTGCTCATTCAAAACGGGCTTCTCGTCATCTCCGGCCCGGGCGAGCGCGCGGCCGCGCACGGCAAGGAGGACTTCCTCGACAGCACAGCCGCCGTCGCGCGGGACAACAATGTCGCGCACGAACGTCTCGACGACGCTGCGATCCGCGCGCGATTTCCGGCCTTCGCCATCGCCAACGGCGACGAGGCCTATTTCGAGCCGGAAGCCGGCTATTGCTTTCCCGAGCGGTGTGTCTCCGTTCAGCTCGACGCCGCGCGCCGGCTCGGCGCCGCGCTCAACACCGGCGAGACGGTCGCCTCTTTCGCGCGCGACGGCGCCGGAGTCCGGGTCGTCACCGACAAAGGCGAGTACCGTGCCGGCCATCTGGTGATCGCCGCGGGTCCGTGGCTGCCGCAGCTTGTGCCGGCGCTTGCACCGCAGTTGAAGGTGCGCCGTCAGGTGCTCATCTGGTTTCGGGTGGCGGACGATGCCCCGATCACCCATTTTCGGCCGGACCGCTTCCCGGTGTTCTATTGGCAGGTGCCGCGGGAGCAGGCGATCTACGGCTTTCCGTCGATCGACGGCAGGACGCTGAAGATCGCCACCGAGCAATACAGCACCACAACGACCCCGGAGACGGTTCAACGCGATGCAACGGTTGAAGAGATCGCAGAAGTCCACCGTGACTACGTCGCGCCGTTCTTTCCGGGCGTCACGGCGGAATGCGCGAAGTCGGCGGTGTGCCTCTATACCTGCACCGAAGACACGCGATTCATCGTCGATGCCCTGCCCGGCGCCGACAACATCATCGTCGCCTCGCCCTGCTCGGGCCACGGCTTCAAGCACTCGGCGGCGATCGGCGAGGCGATCGCGGGACGTATTCTC
>DATCFB010000085.1:0-2529 GCA_036509755.1 Pseudolabrys sp.
CCGCCGAGCTTCACCGGCCTCGCACTCGCCGGCCTCGGCGTGCTCGGCCTGTTGCGCGGCGCGGAGACGCGCCATGACTGAGCGGCCCTTCCGCAACCCCTATCCCGGCTACGACGTGCTGGCGAAATGGGACACGCCGTCCTGGAACGAGCAGACGCGCGAGGTCATCGACCAGCGCCTCACCGACGTGCCGCCGCGCCGTTTCTTCACCGAGACGCAATGGGCGACGATGGAAGCGGTGTGCGACCGGGTCATGCCGCAGCCGGAGCGCGGCGCCGACAAAGTGCCGATCCTGCCCTGGATCGACGCGCGCTTGCACGACAATCAGGGCAGCGGCACCCGCTTCGAGCCGATGCCGCCGCTGCAGGAGTGCTGGCGCCGCGGTGTCGATGCGATCGAGGCCGAGGCGCAGCATCGCTTCGGCCGCGCCTTTCACGTGCTCGACCAAGCCGAGCAGGACCTGATGCTCAAGGCGATGAACGATGGTGACACCAATTCCCCCGCCTGGGGTCCGCGCCTGCCGGCCAAGATGTTCATGCGTCAGGAATTGCTGCGGCTGATTGTAGAAGTGTATTACGCCCAGCCGGCCGCATGGAGCGAGATCGGTTTCGGCGGCCCCGCCTCCCCGCGCGGCTATGTCCGGCTGCAGCCCAATCGTCACGACTCCTGGGAAGCCGCGGATGGCGACGCCACGCTCGTGCGCGCGGCGGCCTTCAAATGACGACCCCCGCCCCCCGAGCCACCGGCGGCCGCGCCCCCGACGTCTTCTCCCACGACTCCTGGATTCCGATGCGGCAATACCGCGAGGACGAAGAGGTCGACTTCGTCATCGTCGGCACCGGCGCGGGCGGCGCGACGCTCTCGGCGAAGCTCGCCGAGGCCGGCTTCAGCGTCGTTGCGATGGACGCCGGCGCCTTTTGGCGACCGTTGTCGGATTTTGCATCGGATGAGACGGAGCAGAACAAGCTCTATTGGCTCGGCGAGCGCATCAGCGGCGGCGACGATCCGGTCGAGTTCGGCAGCAACAATTCCGGCCGGGCGGTGGGCGGCTCGACCGTGCATTTCCAGATGGTGGTGTTGCGTTGGCGTCCCGAATGGTTCGCGTCGCAGAGCAAGCTCGGCTACGGCCGCGACTGGCCTATCGATTGGCGCGAGATGTGGCACTACTACGACGAGGCCGAGGAAGCGCTGAAGGTATCCGGCCCAGTACATTATCCGTGGGGCCCGCCGCGCGGCCGCTATCCTTATCGCGAGCATGAAGTCAATGCCGCCGGCCTCGTGCTGGCGAAGGGCGCGGAGGCGCTCGGCGTCAAATGGGCGGCGACGCCGCTTGCGACGTTGTCGGCGCCGCGCGGCAAGGCGCCGCCTTGCGTCTATCGCGGCTTCTGCAAAAGCGGCTGCTCGACCAACGCCAAGCAGAGCGCGCTCAATACCTGGATCCCGCGCGCGATCGAAGCGGGCGCGGAAATCCGCGACCTGTCGATGGTCGGTCAGATCGAAACCGGCAGCGACGGGCTCTGCACCGGCGTCGTCTATCATCGCGACGGACAATGGCACCGGCAGCGCGCGCGCAATGTGGTCGTCGCCGGCTACGCGATCGAGACGCCCCGCCTGCTCCTGCACTCGGCTTGCGCCAAACATCCCGACGGCCTTGCCAATTCGAACGGTCTCGTCGGAAAATATTTCATGGTGCATTCCAATCACGCCGTCTGGGGCGTGATGCAGGACGAGATCCGCTGGTACAAAGGCCCGCCGTCCATGGCGGTGTGCGAGCACTGGAATTACGAAGACAAAGGCAAGGACTTCCATGGCGGCTACGCCTTCATGAGCCAGGGGCCGCTGCCGATCGACCACGCCAAGTCGCTGGTCGCGGACACTGGCATGTTCGGCATGGAACTGCGCCAGCGCATGGCGCTCTACAATCACATGGCGGGGCTGAAGATCGTCGGCGAATCCGACGCGCGCGAGGAGAACCGCGTCGAACTGTCGGATGAGACCGACGAGCTCGGTATCCCGATTCCGCACGTCACTTACTCATATTCCGACAACGACAAGCGGCTTTACAATCATTCGCTCCGTTTCATGCGTCAGATGCTCGAAGCCGCGGGCGCGAGCGACATGACGGAGACTTCCAGCACGGCGCATCTGATGGGCGGCTGCCGAATGGGCACCAACCCGAGCGACAGCGTCACCAATGCCGACGGGCGCACCTGGGACATTCCGAATTTGTGGATTTGCGACGGCTCGCTGTTTCCGACGTCCGGCGGCGTCAATCCGTCGCTGACGATTTATGCGCTCGCCTGCCGCATCGGCGATCGCATCGCCGCGATGGGCAAGCGGGGAGAGTTGTGAGCCATGCCGCGGACCCAGGCTCCGATCACGAAGGTCACCGCGCGCGCCTACACCATACCGACCGACAAGCCCGAAGCCGACGGCACGTTCGCTTGGGATTCGACGACATTGATCGTCGCGCATGTCAAAGGCGGCGGCCAGACCGGCATTGGCTACACCTATACGCACGCTTCGATC
>DATCFB010000086.1:0-3979 GCA_036509755.1 Pseudolabrys sp.
CTCCCTTGTCTGCGAACAGCCGAAAGCGGTTGTCCTTTCGGTGCAACGAACTCAATCGATTTTGGTGGCGGCTATAAGGTCGCAGAGCGCCATTTTCTGCTGACTCAACGAAATTTATTTGTATGACGCCGAGGAACTAGATGGCCCCCTTCGGCGTCGTCTAGTTCTGTGCGCGGGGCGCGCGAGGCCCAGAGCCTCAATCGTCATCGGGATGCGATCGCGGAAACGCCAGCAGCGTCCCGATCAATGCCAATCCGGCGCCGAGCAGCACGTCCTCAAGCCGTTCCGTCAGAAGGCCGCGCAGGATACGCGGGTCCGATGTGGCAAGATGATACGCCAGCAGGATGACGACCGCGATCAGCGCGGTGTGAAGCCAATAACGATGCTGCAAATGGTGTGGAATGACCGGCGCTAGCACGAGCGCCGCCGCGGCGACCAGCCATGGTGACTGCAAGACGGACGTCAGTGCGAAGGCCGCGATCACGCCCACTACAGTTCCGGCGATGCGGTGCACAATGCGCACGTAGCTCAGCCGCGCATCCGATTGCATGACGACCAGCGTCGTCACGGCCACCCACAGCGCCCGCTGCGGATCGATGTGGACGCCGAGCCACAGGCTTGCCGTGCCCGCGCCGGCATAGGCGAGCGCAAAGCGGGTCCAGCCGCCGATCGGCTCTGCGCCGCCGCCGCCGCGTTGCTGCTTCAGGGGACCGGCGACGCGATGATCGACAACACGCGCGCAAACGACGAGCAGCAATGCGAGAAGCGGATACCAAAGCAGCGCCAAGGTGAATTCCGGTCCGCCGCTGGTCACCACCAGCGCCATTGCGAAGTGGCGCGCTGCCATCGCCGGCCCCTTGCCGACGCGAAGCGCCTGCCCCGTGGCGAAGGTGACGAGCACGAACAGCACCCACACCGGCCAGGGAAAGCCACGCAACAGGGTCCCCGCCGCGCCGCCCAGTGCGAGGGCAATAACGGTCATGGCGAGGATGACGAAGCGCCGCATCAGTGGCCCCTCGTCGTCGGCGAAAGACAATAGGAGCCCCGTGACCGCGCCCAGCAGGGCACCGGCCGGCGATTTCGTTGCGACGCCCGCGCACAGCGGTCCGCCGATTGCCACGAGGAAGAGCAACGACCGCCGCAGGGCGGCCCCGTCTAAGGGCGGTAAGGACATCAAGACCCTATTGGAGGCGCGTTACGGTTCCTTCAACGCGCAGCCATTGGAACCGGTTGCGCCGGCGCTCACGCCAGCTTGCGGCCGTAAATCTGGTCTGCTCGCTTCTCGAAAGCGCCGGCCATGCGGCGAAAAACCGTATCGAATACCGCTCCGGCGAGCATGGAGAAGGTGCGGCTTCTGAATTCGTAGTCGATGAAGAACTCGACTTCGCACGACGTCTCGGATTTCGGGTGGAAGGCCCAGCGGTTCTGCATGCGGCTGAACGGCCCGTCGAGATATTCGACCAGGATCACGAGCTTGTCGCGGTCGAGCGTGACCCGGCTCGTAAAGCTCTGATGGATGAGCTTGAAGGCAATGGTCATCACCGCGACAATGACGCTGACGCCCTCGCCCTTATCGCTACGGCTGCGCACGCGCATGCCGGCGCACAAGGGCACGAACTCCGGATAACGCTCGACATCGCCGACGAGCGCAAACATGTCGGGCGCGCTGTGGCGGACCAGCCGGTGGGTGTTGAACTGCGGCATTCAGCTAACGCTGCGCGGCACGGGCGGCCTTGAGACGCGCGAAGTCCTCGCCGGCGTGGTGCGACGAGCGGGTGAGCGGCGACGCCGAGACCATCAGGAAGCCTTTGGTATAGGCGATGGTCTCCAGTGCCTTGAATTCGTCAGGCGGCACGAAGCGCTCGACGGCAGCGTGCTTGCGCGTCGGCTGGAGGTACTGGCCGATGGTCAGGAAATCGACGCCGGCGGAGCGCAGGTCGTCCATCACCTGCAAAACCTCGTTCCGTTCCTCGCCAAGCCCGACCATGATTCCGGATTTGGTGAACATTTGCGGGTCGAGCTCTTTGACCCGCTGCAACAGGCGCAGCGAATGGAAGTAGCGCGCGCCGGGACGCACCGAAAGATAGAGCGACGGCACCGTTTCCAAGTTGTGGTTGAACACATCCGGCTTTGCCGCGACGACGACGCCAAGCGCGCCGTCCTTGCGCAAGAAGTCGGGCGTCAGCACCTCGATCGTCGTCTCCGGCGCATACACGCGGATGGCGCGGATGGTTTGCGCAAAGTGCTCGGCGCCGCCGTCGGCGAGATCGTCACGGTCTACCGAGGTGACGACGATGTGCGCGAGGCCGAGTTTCGCCGTCGCCTGGCCGACATGCTCCGGCTCGCCGGCGTCGAGCGCATTCGGCAGCCCGGTCTTCACATTGCAGAAGGCGCAGGCCCGCGTGCAGGTGTCGCCCATGATCATGAAGGTGGCGTGCTTCTTCTCCCAGCACTCGCCGATATTGGGGCAGCCGGCCTCCTCGCACACGGTGTGCAGGTTGTTGGCGCGCATCAGCGCCCGTGTCTCGGCATAGCCCTTCGACACCGGCGCCTTGACGCGGATCCAGTCGGGCTTCTTCGGCTGCTCGGCGGAATCCGGCCGGTGTGCCTTTTCCGGGTGGCGCGGGCGCGGACTGTTGACGAGGTCGAGAACGACGGCCATGCCCCTACTTACGGCTGCGGCTGCGCCGCCGCAAGAGACGGAAAATCAACGGCCTTCCACCACGAAAGTGCGGAATGTCGCATATTTATCGCCAATTTTCTTGGCCTCCAGGAAGGCAGGCGAACTGTAGGCTTTCACCGCATCGTCCACGCTGTCGAACACATTGATGATGACGCGCTGCTTCGGCGGAGCGCCGGCAATGACGGCCGTCTTGCCGCCGAGCGCCAGCGCCCGATAGCCCGGCCCCTCGGCAAGCGCCTTGCGCGCAAGCGGACCGAACTCCTTCGCGTAGCCTTCCGGATCGGTGATGTCGATTTCGCCGACGACGTAAGCCGGCGGCTTGGCCTGCGCGTGCAGGGTATGCATGGCGCCGCCGCCAAGCAGGCCGCCGGCCATGAGGGACAGCACAACGACAAAACGGGTTTTCATTCGGTGAGTCTTTCCTGCGCCCGCGCACCAAAATCGTGCGTATTGGGCGGGGGGTGATACGCGCAATACGCCGCGATCTCACCTCACGTTAAATTCAGGGAAGAGCGCTGAGCGCCGGGGAATAGACTGGCGATTCGCAGCCCATGAGACCCAGCAAATCACATATTCAGAACCCGCCCATAGGCGTCCAGCACCGCTTCCTTCATCATCTCCGACAGTGTCGGATGCGGGAAGATGGTATGCATCAGCTCCTCTTCCGTCGTCTCCAGATTCATCGCGACGACGTAGCCCTGGATGAGCTCGGTCACCTCGGCGCCGACCATGTGTGCGCCGAGGAGTTGGCCGGTCTTCTTGTCGAAGATGACCTTCACCAGGCCCTGATCCTCGCCGAGCGCGATCGCCTTGCCGTTGCCGGCGAAGGGAAAGCGACCGACGCGGATGTCGAGCTTCTTCTCCTTGGCCGCCTGCTCTGTAAGGCCGACGGAAGCAACCTGCGGCGAACAATAGGTGCAGCCGGGGATCAACGCCTTGTTCATCGGGTGCGGGTGCAGGCCCTTGATCGCCTCGATGCAGACAACGCCCTCGTGCTCAGCTTTGTGCGCCAGCATCGGCGGGCCGGCGACATCGCCGATGGCATAGATGCCGGACACGCTGGTTCGGCTCAGTTCGTCGACTTTTATAATGCCGCGCTCGGTCTTCACGCCGAGCTTTTCGAGGCCGAGATTCTCGATGTTGCCGACAACGCCGACGGCGGAAATGACGCGGTCGGCCGTGATCTGATGGGACTTGCCGTCGGCTTCGATGATGGCGGTAACGCTGTCGGCCTTCTTGTCGAGCTTCGCCACCTTGGCATTGGTCAGAATCTTGATGCCCTGCTTCTCGAAGCTC
>DATCFB010000087.1:0-6499 GCA_036509755.1 Pseudolabrys sp.
ACGAGCAACTTTATGGGATCGATCGGGGCGAAGGTCAGTCCGAAGCCCACCAGCGTTGCGGCAAAGATGATGGCGTAGAAGCCGAACGCCTCAGGAAACCTTGCTTCAAGCGTCGAGCGCCAGCCGAACAGATCACCCACAGCATAAGCCGCCGAGCCGGCGAGTACCGGCACCGCCAGCATACCGGTACCGATAATCCCGGCCGCAAACAGGAGAAACGCAAATTCGCCGGCGACAGGGCGCAGGGCATTGGCCGCGTCCGCGGCCGTCTGGATATTGGTGACGCCGTGCGCGTGCAACGTGGCCGCCGTCGTCAGAACGATGGAATAGGAAACGATATTGGAAACGATCATGCCGATGACCGTGTCGCGCGTCATGCATTTGATCTCGCTGCCGCCACCCTTGCGTCGCTTAAGCGGCGGCTTTGCATGGCGGCCGCGGTGCATTTCCTCGACCTCCTGCGAGGCCTGCCAAAAGAAGAGATAAGGACTGATGGTGGTGCCGAGGACGGCAACGACCAGCATGAGATAGTCGGTCTTGAAGGAAACCGCCGGCACCAGCGTGCCGAAAATGACATCGCCCCACGGTACCCGCACGAAGAAAATCAATGCGATGTAAGTGAACAACACGAGTGTCATCCATTTCAACAGCGAGGCATAGCGGTGATACGGCACGAATATCTGCAGCAGGACCGACGCTGCTGCAAAGATGAGCGCATGTTCGTGCTTGAGCCCGCCAACCAGGAGATAAAGCGCTTCCCCCATCGCGGCGATATCGGCGGCGATGTTGATGATGTTTGCGACGAGCAGCAGTAAAACGAGGCCGAGCACAACCCACTTGGGGGCGACCTCTTTGGCGTTGGCGGCAATACCCTTGCCGGTGACACGGCCGATCTCGGCGCTGACCAGCTGGATCGCGATCATGAACGGTGTGGTGAGAAAGACCGTCCATAACAGGGAGAAGCCAAATTGCGCTCCGGCCTGCGAGTACGTAGCAATGCCAGATGGGTCGTCGTCGGCGGCACCCGTCACCAGGCCAGGACCGAGCTGCCAGGTCGTGGCCTCGACGACGTTTTTGGTGCTGGATTTCTTGGCCATGCTGACAATTTCCGCTACTGACCCAAAGCGGATCGTGGAAGAACTTCGTTTCGATTTGCCAACTTATTTCTTGGTCCGCTGACCGCGTTTATCGATGCTGCATTCCTGCTCGACCCTACGCAGATCAGCGGGTGTCAGGCCGTAATTTTCCATGGCGTGCTTACGTGCGGCCTGTAGGCCATGCTGCGCGATGGCGGCACGCACCTGCTCGCACTGGCTGGCATTTGGACCACTCTGCGCGTGACATTGTGTCGATAGCATCGCGACCACGGCTATGATTGAGATTCCGCCTATTTCTTTAAGAGCCATAATAAAGAACCTCGTAACGAGTAGGTTCGATCGCTCGCCCGTTTGCCTGCGGTGCCTGGGAACGAACGACTGAAACGGTCAGCTCAGACTAGCACAAACTCGGAGTGATGTCGGCGATTGGCCCAAAGCTCACGTATGCGCGCAGGGCGCCTTGTGTCGCCCAACGCTGACATGTCGCCCCGAAGGTGCGGAATATCCACACTTGCGTAAAGCGGCCCTTAGACATGACACGCCGGGTCGGCCGACGTGCAATCTCACGCCGCCCCGCCGGTCAGATGGATGACCTTGGGGCACAGATCGTCGGGCGGCGTGCGGCGGCCGATGCTGATGACGGCGGATTTGGCAAGTTCGGTCTGGAAAATCGACTTGATGAGATCGCGGTCCTCATCGGTCAGACCATCCAGAACATCCTCGGCGAAGATCCACGACGGTCTGTGCAGCAAGAGCCGCGCAATGCCAATTCGGATTTGCTCATCGTCGGTCAATTGGAGGCCCCATTGCTCCGTCCGATCGAGAGAACCGGAGAGGTGGCCCAGCTCGACGCGGTCGAGCGCCGCCTTGATGGCGCTGTCGGCAAGAGTGGAAGGATCGGCTGGAAAGGCGAGCGCGGCGCGGAGCGATCCGGGCGGAAAATACGGCTGGCGCTTGAGAAACATCATCGTCATGCCGGACGGCGTCGTGACGGTTCCCGATCCCCATGGCCAAAGCCCCGCCAGCGCGGCCAATAGCGGGTTACGTCCCGAGCGGGTCTTGTCGACAATGTGGATGCGGTCGCCCGGCGTCACATCGATCTCACGTTGATCGAGCACCGCCTTCTCACCGGCTTTCGAGACGCCGACGTTTTCCAGTCTCAGCTTCCCCGCCGAATCCGCCGATTGATGGATCCGGTCTTCGCCGGCGAGCCGGCTCTCAAAAGTGAGCAGCGCTTCGCGGAACGACATGACCCGCAACAGCGTGGCGCCCCATTCGGCAATGCGCGAGAAATTGTCGACGAACCAGCGCAGCGATTGATTGACCTGAAGGAAGCCGCCGACGACCATCATCAATTCGCCGAAAGACAGTTTCCCGCCGAAATAAGCGGGTGCGGCAATGATGAGCGGCGCGATGATGGAGATCCAGCCATAGCCCGCCGTCACCCAGGTCACGCGGGTGATCGCGGTGACGATCTTGCGCATCACTATCAGAACACTGTCGAGCTCGACACCCAGGCGTTCTTTTTCGCTCTGCTCACGATGGTGCTGGGCGATGTCGTCGACCTGCTGGTTGACCTGGACGAGTGCGAAGCGCAGCGAGGATTCGCGCTGAAACCGCCGCGCATTCAAGCTGACGAGCGGACCGCCAACCCGCCAGGCGATCCACGAGCCTGCGGCGGCAAAGAGGATCGCGCACCAGACCATGTAACCGGGGATGGTCACATTGATGCTGCCGATCGGGATGGTAATGGATCCCGACAGCTCCCACAGAACGCCAAGAAATGTGACGAGGAGGAGCGACGCCTGAAGCAGGCCGATGCCGAGCTCGGCTGCGAGATCGGTGAGCTGGCTCGTGTCCTGCTGGATGCGCTGGTCGGGATTGACGCCGATCTCGCCGGCGTAAGCGAGCCGCACGGCTCGTCCAGGCTCGAGCCACTGCGCGACCAGGTCCCGCGTCAGCCACTCACGCGATTTGAGCTTGATCATCTCGCGCAGCCAGGCTTGCGCGACATTCAGGACCAAAAGGGCCCCTGCGATCCCGGCAAAGACCAGGCATTGGTACAGGAACGCCGAAAGGTTGCGGTTTTGGATGGCGTTGTAGAAGGGTCGATTCCACGCATTGAGCGCAACTTGCGCCCCGACCGTCGCGCCAATGACGAGAACGATTCCCGCGGTGAGCATCGTGAGAATGTGACGACCATCGGTCGACCAGAGCGTCGCCACAAAGGCGCGCAAGGCGCGGACCAGAGGGGCGAATGCCTGTCGGAAAACCAGCGGCTGCGGAGCGGCGTCTTTGGTTGCTTCGTGGGTCATCGCGAAAACCTGTCCTCCGAGCAGCAGATATTAAAGGTCGCTTCGGCGGCTAACGCCACCATGCTTGGCGCGCGCAATGAATTGTCGCTGCTGCGCGTGGGGTGGGGTGCGGCCATTGGTCCAGGCGCACGAATCGAACGCACACGAACGACCTGGCGAATGGTACGTGAGGACCGCCACTGAGTTCGCCCGATGGGCCGCCGATTCGCGACAGTTTTTCTCCATTTCTCTCAAACGATACGGAGAGTTGCGCCACGTTACGCAACTCCTTGGCGAGCCCGAAATCTCGAACCGTCACTAAGTTGCCGCATCTGTTGAGTGCTATCCGGCGACGAACCGTTCCGCGGTTCCGCTTCGGGGGGCCTGACAGTGCGAAGCATGGAGTCCGGTACGATCGGATTGGTGGAAGCAGTCGGCCAGGACCGGCGGCCAGCCCTGCGTCAGGCCGTGCTGTTTGCGTTTTATGCCGTCAAGGTCGTCGCTGTCATTGCTGTCTACGCTGTCCTCGCCGAGTTCGCCCTTCTCGCCCCGTTTCTCAACCCCACCGCCGCCCCCCTGTGGCCGCCAACCGGACTCGCCATCGGTCTCTTGCTGGTCTTCGGAGCGCAACTCTGGCCGGGCGTCGTGCTCGGCGCCTATTTGGCTGCCGCGATCGCCGGACAATCGCCGATCGTTTGCGTCTTCGTCGCCGCCGGATCGCTCGGCGCAGGTCTCGCCGGCAGTTATCTCGTGCGTACGCCGGCACTCGGCGCCAAAGGCTTCGACCGCCCGTTAGGCGTGATCAGGTTCGCGTGCTTCGGCATCCTGCCGGCGGCGGCGATCGGCTCTTTGGCTGCGGCCGCAGGATTTGCTGCGGCCGATTCGGATATTGCCTCCTATGCGGCCGTCTGGCCGATCTGGCTGCTGGCCGATACCGCCGTGTCACTGCTCGTCGCTCCGTTGATCATCGCCTGGGGGACGGAGGCGCCGCCCAAAGATGTTGCCGTGGAAGCGGCGGTCGCGGCCATGCTCGCATTCGTGATCGGCTTTATCGCGTTCAGCCCGGTCGCCGACGTCTACCTCGCCGCGAGCGACGTCGTCGTGGCGCATCGATGGATGCTCGGCTTTGTCGCGCTGCTGCCTTTGATCGGCGCCGCGCTCCGGGAAGACCAGCGTGTGTCAGCGGCGGCCATTTTCGCCCTCATCCTTGCTGCGGCCTGCGGTACGAAAGCCGCCGTGGTGCTGAACGAGCCGTTGAACGATCGTCTTCTGATGCTGTTTGCGCTGTCGATCAGCGTCTCGCTGTCGACACTGACCCTGACGGCCGGTTTCGCGCTTCGGCGCGACATGCATCGCCGTCTCGCCGCTTCGCGTGATCAGTTAATAAGCGAGCTCGAACAGACACAAACGGCCCTCGATCTGGCGCGCCACCATTTTCAGGCGCTGGTCGACGACGTTGCCGATCACGCTGTGTTCGTTCTGGACACGGCGGGGCGGGTCGCGAGCTGGAACAATTCGGCGCAGAAGATCACCGGCTACGCGCAGGAAGAGGTGCTCGGCAAACCGTTTGGACTCTTCTTCCGTCCCGACGAGCGCCGGGCTGGCGAAGCGGTGCGCGCGCTGGAATTGGCGATCCAGAAGGGCAAGCACGACGTCGAGGGCTGGCGCATCCGGAAGGACGGCACGCCGTTCTTTGTAACCGGCGTCGTGTCGGCGATCCGCAGCCAGTCGAGCGACCTCATCGGCTTTTCCAGCATCATGCGCGACACGACCGAGCGTCGGGACGCCCAGGAGAAGCTCGTCGAGGCCCGCGAGCAACTGGTGATGGCGCAGAAGATGGAAGCGATCGGCAAGCTGACCGGCGGCATCGCGCATGACTTCAACAATCTGTTGATGATCATCGGCGGCAACGCGCAGGCATTCAAGCGGCTGCTCGATCCCAAGCTGCCGCGCGCCATCGAGGCGATCCAGACGGCGGCCAAGCGCGGCGAGACGCTGACACGCCAGCTTCTGACGTTCTCACGCAGCCAGCATGTCAGCCCGTCGGTGATCGATCTGGCGGCGGTGACCCACAATATTCGTCCGATGATCGAGAGCTCGCTGCGCGGAAACATCGTCTACAAGGAGGCCATCGCGAGCAACCCGATCTTCACCAAGGCGGATCTCGCGGAGCTCGAGCTCGCCATCGTCAATATCGCGGTCAATGCGCGTGACGCGATGCCGCAAGGCGGAACGTTCACGCTCTCTCTGTCGGAAGTGACGTCACCCGTCGATGCGCAAGGCAGTCACCTCGAGGGCGCGTTCGCGGCTATTCGCTTCAGCGACACCGGCGCGGGCATCCCACCCAATCTGCTGTCGAAGATCTTCGATCCATTCTTCACGACCAAGGAGGTCGGCAAGGGCACGGGCCTCGGCCTGTCGCAGGTCTACGGCTTCGTGCATCAGGCCGGCGGCACGATCAAGGTCGACAGCAAGGTCGGCGAGGGCACGAGCTTCACCGCATACCTGCCGCTCTGCGACGAGCGCGAAACGGCGGCGCCTCCCGGAGCGGCACGCGTCGATCCGCACCGGCCCCGCGTCCTCGTCGTCGACGACAATGCGGACGTGGCGCAGGTGACGTCGTCGCTGTTCGAGCAAATGGGTTACGACACGTCGCTGCGCGACTCCGCCGAGTCCGCCTTGCAGTTCCTCGCGCAGGGAAAAAGGGCCGATCTCGTGTTCAGCGATATCGTCATGCCCGGCAGCATCGACGGCATTGGCCTCGCCAATGAAGTCCGCGTCCGGTACCCGGGATTGCCGATCATCCTGAGCACGGGCTACACGGATTCAGCGCAAAAGGTGCCAGACGGGCTCCACGTCCTGCGCAAGCCGTTCGACACCGATACGTTGTCGCGCGTGGTCGAGATCGTGCTTGGGCCGGGCGAAGCGGCAGCGCGGCGGCATTAAGCGCCCCCGCCGGCGGCCGGTTCCGAACTCATAATGGACGTGTATCGGTATTGATCTGAAGCCCGTGGCATCGGGTTCGGATCAATGCGCACCATATCCCCGGAATAAATGGACGATCGCCACGCCGATGTGACGCGTGTTCGGAAAACCGCCGACCACTTC
>DATCFB010000088.1:0-3797 GCA_036509755.1 Pseudolabrys sp.
AACAGGAGGAAGCCGCCGATCAGCACGGTGCGCGGATCGAAGCGTTGGCTCAGTTGCCCGGCGATCGGCGCGGTCGCGAACATCGCCACGCCCGAGACGAACATCGTGTCGCCGATCATCAGCGCGTCGTAGCCGCGCACCTGCGCCAGATAGACCGGATAGAGATAAGTCAGGCCGTAGAGGCCGATGCCGAGCACGAAGGAAAACAGGCTGCCGAGCGCGAAGTTGCGGTTGGTGAAGGCGCGCAGATCGACGATCGGCGACTTCGCGGTCAGCACGCGCACGAAGAACACGACTGCCGACACCGCCGAGATCAGCGCGAATAAGACGATGGTGCCGTCGTCGAACCAGTCATAGCGCGGCCCCTCCTCCAGCACGTATTCGAGCGCGCCGAGAAAGCCGGCCATGCTGAGAAGGCCCCACCAGTCGAAATTGTCGAGCAGTGAATAATCCGGCTTGTCGAAGTCGATCAGCGTCCAGGCGAGCACTGTAACGACGATGCCCGGCACGATGTTGATGAAGAATAGCCAGTGCCACGACAGCGCGTCGGTGACGTAGCCGCCGATGGTCGGGCCGACGGTCGGCGCCAGCGTCGCGATGAGGCCGATGATCGGCGCCACCAGCTTCTGCCGCGGCCCGGGGAACAGGAGATAAGCGGTCGCGAAGACGGTCGGCACCATGCCGCCGCCGATGAAGCCCTGTATCGCGCGCCACACGATCATCGAGTCGATCGACGACGAGAAGCCGCACATCAGGCTCGACGCGGTAAAGCCCGCGGCCGAGATGGCGAAGAGAGTGCGCGTGCCGAGGGCGCGCGAGAGAAAGCCGGACAGCGGGATCGCCACGACTTCGGCGACGAGATAGGCGGTCTGCACCCAGGGGATTTCGTCGCCGGACGCGGACAGGCCCGCCTGGATGTCGTTGAGCGAGGCCGAAACGATCTGGATGTCGAGGATCGCCATGAACATGCCGAAGCACATCACGATGAAGGCGACGATGTGTTTGGTCGGCAAAGGGGCCGCGCCTCCGGCGCCGTCCGTCGGGGACCGGACGGGAGCCGAAGGCGCGGTCTTGGCGGTGGCTGTACTCATGACAATCAGCCTCCGCCGGAGTTCAGCGAACCGCCTGGCGGCCGGCCGCCTGCGCTGCAAAGGACAGCGCGGTGCCGGTCGTCGCGGTTTCGGTCGTCTTGGTGTTGACGCTGACGACGACCGACATGCCCGGGCGCAGCAGGCGCTCGGCGGTGACGTCGGCGGGCAGACGGATGCGCACGGGCAGCCGCTGCACGATCTTGGTGAAGTTGCCGGTGGCGTTGTCGGGCGGCAGCAGCGAGAACACCGAGCCGGAGGCCGGCGACACACTCGACACCGTGCCCTTGAGGTCGTGCTGCGGCAGCGCGTCGACGCTCACCGCGACCGGCTGGCCGGGACGCAGCCGCGACAGCTGGGTCTCCTTGAAATTGGCGTCGATATAGACGTCGTCGAGCGGCACGATGGCGGCGAGCCGCGTGCCGGTCTGCACGAAATCACCGACCTGCATGGCACGGTTGCCCAGGACACCGTCGATCGGCGCGCGCACGACGGTGAAGGACAGGTCGCGCTCGGCCTTGGCCTGCGCCGTCTGCAATTCCTTGAGCGTGCGTTCGGCTTCCTGCTGCTGCGCGCGCAGCACCGCGACATTGGCGGCTGCCGCGTCGATCGCCGCCTGCGCGCTCTGCACGGCGGCCGCGCCCTGGTCGCGATTGGCCTGCGCCTGCTCGAGCGTCTGACGGCTGGCGAAGTCGCGCTGCGCCAGTGCGAGCTGGCGCGCGAGCTCGGATTCGGTGCGCGTCGCCCCCGCCTGCGCCGAGACGAGCTGGGCGCGCGCCTGTTCGACCTGCGCCCGCGCCGCCGGGATCTGCTCGCCGATGCGCGCGACCGTCGCGCGCTGGGTCGCGACCTTGTCGCGCGCGGCATCGAGCCCGAGGCTGTAATCGCCGTCGTCGATGTGGGCGATGACGTCGCCGGCGTGGACGAAGCTGTTGTCGGACACGTCGACCGACGAGACATAGCCGGCGACCTTGGCGGCGAGCGTGGTGGCGTCGGCGTGCACATAGGCGTCGTCGGTCGAGACCAGATAGCGGCCGACCGTCACGTAATGCTCGCCGAACCAGCCGCCGGCCGCGAGCACGATGGCCGCAACGGCGCCGAGCAGCAGACGTTTGCGCCGGCTCTTGGATTGAGCAGGATCGCCCGCCGCCTCGTGGGGGGCTTCGACGTCGGCGGCGGGCGTCCGGCGGGCCACTTCCGGCTCGGGCAGTGGCTCGGCAGCGCTGAAATCCTCAAGCGGCACGGAGGTCGTCTCATCCGCCGCAACGGCCAAATGCAGGGCCCGGGCCCGCTGAGCAGCCTTTGGGCCCCTGACGCCGACCAGACGGTCGGCCATGGGAGAGAGTTCGGATTCGCCTTGGCGGTTCGCTTGCATTGTCTTCTCGATTTGGCAGCGGTCTATTGACCGAACGGTTCAGTCAACATAGATTGGATTCCGAGGGTGTCAACGATTTTTTGACCGAACGGTTCGGTCATTACCTGAAAGTCTAAGACACCGCCTCGGAGCCGGCATGAGATACCGGCATCCGGTCGTGGCGATCGGACCTGGCGATCGGACCTGCTGATCGGACCCGGATCGGAGCGGTCGCCTGTTTGGGGACGAAATTCGAGGGGCGGATGTGACGTGGATCGGTGACCCGGTTGCGGGTTATCGCTAGAAGGACACGAGATTCGCGCTGAGAGGAGCGCCGACTGTCATGGAACTCGCAGACCTGCTGCGCTGTCCGCCGCCGGAGGCGGATGACGAGAACGCCAAGCGACGCCAGATCGTCGACGGGGCACGACAGGTGTTCCTGGCCCGCGGCTTCGACGCCGCCAGCATGGCCGACATCGCCAAGGTGGCCGGCGTCTCCAAGGGCACGCTCTACGTCTACTTCAAGGACAAGCTCGAACTCTTCGCCGCCATCGTGCAGGAGGAGTGCACCAATCACGCCGAGAGCGCCTTCCGTCTCGACCCCGACGATCACGACGTCGAGAAGGTGCTGACGCGGCTCGGCGTCGGTTATCTCCACTTCCTCTGCAACACCGGCAAGGCCGCCTCGCTGCGCATCGTCGTCGCCATCGCCGACCGCATGCCGGAGATCGGCAAGGCCTTCTACGAGACCGGGCCGATGGTCGGCATCGGCCGCGTGCGCGATTATCTCGCGGCGCAGGTGAAGGCCGGCGTGCTGGCGGTCGACGACTGCGAGATCGCCGCCTGTCAGTTCCTCGATTCCTGCCAGTCGACTCTGTTCAAGCCGGTGCTGTTCAATTTCGCCGCGCCGCCGAGCGAGGCGCGCATCGCCAAGGTCGTCGGCATGGCCGTACGCATGTTCCTCGCGGCCTACCGCGTGCCGTAAATCGACAACCCCCCGTTAAGCATCGCCGCAGGCGGCGGCTTGATTTGGCCGCCGCGACGCCAGTCTCTATGTACGCCGTCATGGCCGGCCTTGAGCCGGGCATCCACAACTTTGCGGCGCTTCGGCAAGTAAGACGTGGATGGCCGGGACAAGCCCGGCCATGACGAATGTCGAGGTGACAAGGCTATGACCCATCGTCTCCTGCTCACATTCGCGCTCATTGCAATCTCGAGCGCGCCGGCGCTCGCCGACAGCTATCCCGTCAGCGGCCGCTTCGGCGTGGTGCCGAGCTTCACCGACAAGCCGCTCGACTGCGCGGGAAAACGCATCGTCGCCTTCAACGGCAACCAGCGCACCGACTCGAAGGGCG
>DATCFB010000089.1:0-3251 GCA_036509755.1 Pseudolabrys sp.
AGGGAGCGCCGGCGGCATCCTGATCGGGCGGGCGATCGAAGAGCGGCCCGATCTCTTTGCCGCCGCGGTGATCGAGGTGCCGGCCGCCGACATGTTGCGCTTCGAGACCACAGCCGACGGCCCGTACAGCGAGCCGGAGTATGGCAGCGTCAAGACCGAGTCGGGGTTCAAGGCGCTGTTCGCGATGAGTCCGTATGCGCACGTGCAGAACGGCATCAAGTACCCAGCTGTGTTGATCACGACGGGCATCAACGATCCACGCGTCCCCGCATGGATCCCGGCCAAGTTCGCCGCGCGCCTGCAGGCGGCGACCGCCAGCGACAAGCCGGTGCTGCTGCGCGTGGACTACGACGCCGGCCATGTCGGCTTCGAGGCGACGCGGCGGCAGGTGGACTCGGACACGGCGGACATGCTTGCCTTCGCGCTGTGGCAGAGCGGCGATCCGGCGTTTCAGCCGAAGCAGCATTGATTGGGGCGAACGTTTTCAATCGTTGGCAGCCGCGACGAGAGCATGAACGTTGCCGACGCGCCATCGCTCGCCACCCGCGAAAAGATGGACGCGTCACTTACCCCCGGAGCCTCACGTGAACCGAAGACTCGCAGCTGTCCTCTTCTTGTCGATGTCGCTCGGCTTCCCGGCTCGGAACGTCGACGCACAACAGGCCGCGCCGGCGAAACCACCCGTCGCGCCAATGCGGCTGGTTACAGACGACTACTTCGGTACCAAGGTCGTCGACAACTACCGTTACTTCGAAAACGTCAAGGATCCCGATGTGCAGCAGTGGATGAAGGCGCAGGCGGATTACGCGCGCGCGACGCTGGATGCGTTGCCGGGTTACGGAGCGTTGTTCAAGCGCATTGATGCGCTGTTCACGTCCCAGCCCGCTTGGGTCGACGGTGTACAGATCGTCGGTGGGCACTATTACAGCCTGCGCACGCCCGCGAATGCGCAATCGCCCAAGCTGTACGTGCGCGATGGCGTCAAGGGTCAGGACAAGCTACTGATCGATCCGGAGAAGATTCCGGGCAACGACACGTCGCACTACAGCATCGTCGATTACCGCCCTTCGCCGGACGGCCGCTACATCGCCTACCTGGTTGCGGCCGGCGGTTCCGAGGAGGGCGTGCTGCACATCCGCGACGTGAAGACGAGCCAGGATCTGCCGGAAACCGCGGATCGTATGGACATTACGGCGCCGTACTGGCGGCCGGACGGCCGCGCGTTTTTCTACGCGCGCGGACAAAAGCTCGAACCGGGCGTGCCGCCGGCCGCGAAGGACGAGGGTGGACGCGTGTATCTGCACATGCTCGGCCGTTCTTTCGAACAGGACCCCTCCATCCTCGGTCACGGCGTTCCCGGCGCAACGATTGAGGTCGTCACGGATGAATATCCCGCGGTGGTGACGGCAGCCGATTCCAGATACGCGATCGCGTTCGTTTCGCCGGGCACCGATCCGCGCATGCGCGTGTATGCCGCGCCGATCGATTCAATCCGGGACGGCAAGACCCCTTGGCGGGCCATCGCTGCGAGTTATGACGACCAGTTCATCGGCCGCGACATGGACAACCCCGCTATTCCGGTCATTGCGTTGACCGGCGACACGCTGTACTGGTTGTCGCGCAAGAACGCGCCGCGTGGCGAGATCCTGAAACTGGATTTGTCGCGCGCGGATTCAAAGCCCGTAGTCTCCGTGGCGCAAGGCGATCTGCCGATCAGCGCGGTGTATGCCAGTCGCGGCGCGATCTACTGGCGCGTCAACGACGCCGGTGCCCACAGCATTTATCGTCTACTTCTGAAAAGCGGAGCAAGGCGGGAAGAATTGAAACTGCCGTACGCCGGTGACGTGGCCGACGTGAGCACGGATGCCGCGGGCGACGGCGTCGCGCTGCTGGTGTACAGCTGGCTGCGTTCGTCGGCATATCTCGGCATCGATCCCGCAACCGGGGCGCTCGGCGACAATGGCCTGAAACCGTCAGGACCTTACGATCACGCGGACGATCTGGCCGTGGACGAGGTCAAGGTCAGGAGTTGGGACGGCACGCTGGTGCCAATGTCGATCATCCACAAAAAGGGCATCACGCTCGACGGCAACAACCTCACGATGATTACCGGCTACGGTGCGTACGGGATCAGCATGTCGCCGTTCTACGGACTTGCGGACCGCAGCTGGTACGAGCGTGGCGGCGTCAACGTCTTCGCGCACGTGCGCGGTGGCGGCGAGTTGGGCGAGGCGTGGCACAAAGCTGGATTCCAGCAGACCAAGCCCAATACATGGAAGGACTTCATCGCCTGCGCGCAGTACCTTGTGGATCACCACTACACCAATCCGCACAAGCTGGTCGGGCACGGCGGCAGCGCGGGTGGCATCCTGATTGGGCGCGCGATCGAGGAGCGCCCCGATCTCTTCGCCGCCGCGGTCGCCGACGTGCCGGCAGCCGACATGCTGCGCTTCGGGACGACGGCCAGCGGGATCTACAACACCCCCGAATTCGGCAGTACCAAGTCTCAGGCCGGCTTCCGGGCACTCTACGCCATGAGCGCGTACGCGAATATCAAGGACGGTGTGAAGTACCCCGCCGTGCTGGTGACCACCGGGATCAACGATCCCCGCGTCGCCCCGTGGGAGCCGGCCAAGTTCGCCGCACGCCTGCAGGCGGCGACAGCGAGCGGCAAGCCGGTCCTGCTGCGCGTGGACTATGACGCCGGCCACGGCCTCGATGCGACGCGACGGCAGTGGGACTTGGCGATCACCGACATGCTCGCGTTTGCATTGTGGCAGACCGGCGACCCGGACTTCCAGCCGGTGCAGCGTTGATCGTGACGAACGTTTTCAGTCGCATCCATCAGGCGCGCTACCGTTGCATCGCCCCCGGAGGTTTCGCAGCCGGCAACATCCACTTGAGCTAGGGCTCGCTTATGCGCTTTCCATTCGTTCTGATCGCCGGCGCTGCTGCGCTCGTCCTGGCTACCAACTCGGCGGCGCAGAACGCCGGCAGCTCGCCCCCTGACGTGACTCCGATCGCAGCGGTCGCATCGTGGCTCGCGTTTGACGCACCGCCCGGCGAGGAGACTCGCATTACGAATGCCGTCATGGCCACCGACAGTCACTGGCGGCGCGATGCCCTGGGCAATCTCGTCATGACGGTCGGCAGTGGTCATCCCCGACGGCTGATCGCGTGCGGTCTCGATCACGTCGCGTTTGTCGTGAGCGAGATAACGGATCAGGGATACCTGAGATTGCGCCGTGCCG
>DATCFB010000090.1:0-2292 GCA_036509755.1 Pseudolabrys sp.
TGCCGATTCCGACGAAGCCGCCCGGGTATAACGAGATGATGGCGCCCGGGATTCCTGAATGATGCCGCCCACCGTAACGGAATGATGCCGCCCGGGTGGCGCGCCTCGCTGGCCGATGGATTTTTGTCACCGGCGATGGTGTTGGGTCAAGCCTTCCTTGTTTGCTTCTCTCGGGTCCGACGCATGCTCTCGCCGGCGAGTTCGATGCGGTGGGCGTTGTGGACGAGACGGTCCAGGATGGCGTCGGCGTAGGTTGGGTCGCCGATGATTTCGTGCCACCGGTCGACCGGAAGCTGGGATGTGATCACGGTGGAGCGGCGGCCATAGCGCTCTTCGAGGATTTCCAGGAGATCATGTCGCGCGGCGGCGTCGAACGGCTCCAGCCCCCAATCATCGAGGATCAGAAGGTCGGCGCGGCCGAGATTGCGCAAAAGGCGCGGATGGCGTCCATCGCCGCGCGCCAGGGCGAGGTCTTCGAAGAGCCGGGGCACACGCTGGTATAGGACCGACCGGTTGTCACGACAGGCCTTGTGGCCGAGCGCTGAAGCAAGCCAACTTTTTCCGACGCCGGTCGGACCGACGAGGGCCAGATTGTCGTGAGCGTTGATCCACTCGCCCTCGACCAGCTTTTGGAACAGCGCGCGGTCAAGCCCCCGGGGACTGCGATAGTCGACATCCTCGACGCTGGCCTGCTGCCGCAATTTGGCGACGCGCAGCCGCGCGGCGAGGCGCTTGTCCTGCCGCAACGAGGCTTCGCGATCGAGCAGAAGTCCGAGCCATTCGTGATGGCCCAGGCCGTCGGCTTCACCGCTGGCGGCGATTTCGACGAAGGCCTTGGCCATGCCGAGCAGGCCGAGGGCGTGAAGCCGGTCGAGGGTGGGATGTTTGAGCAAGTTGTCTCTCCTAATTGTAGTAGCGCGACCCACGGATGTTGGAATGCAGGATCGGCGTTCCGTCCGTGGCGCGCTTTGGCGCGGGACGCCGGTCAAGGTTGTTGTCGAGGATGGATTTGACCGAGCCGTAGGTCCGCGCGCCGATGTCGATGGCGCGTTCGGCGGCGGCTTCCAGACGCTCGGCGCCATGGGGACCGCCGAGCCGAACAATGCCGAGACAAGCGCGAAAGCCCTGCTCGGGATGCGGGCGAGCTTCGAGGATCAACTCGCACAATGCCGCCGTCGCCGGTCCAATCCGCCGGGCGTCGGCGCGAATGCGCTCAATCGTCCAGCCGGCGTAACGGCGGTGGCTGGATGGCATGTGCTCGGGGACGGTCGTGTGCTTGTGATTGCCGCTGGCGCGCATGTGCGCGGCGATCCGCTCGCCCTTGAGGAAGATCTCGATCGTCCTGGCGGTCAGCCGCGCCTCGACCTCGGCGCGGGCAAAGCGATGGGGCACGCTGTAATAATGGGCGGCGACCTCGACGTGATAATCGATACCGACGCGGCAAGTTCGCCATTCCGAGAACTCGTAGGGCTCGGTAGGCAGGGACTTCAGCGCTGGGCGATCGATCTGTTCGAGCAATTGCCGGCGCGTCACGCCGAGACGCCGGATCGGACGCATTTCGTTGAGATGCGTCATCAGCTCGCCGATCGCCCCATTGACCTCCGCCAGGCCATAAAACGTTCGGTGCCGCAGTCGCCCGAGCAGCCATCTCTCGACGATCAGCACCGCCTGCTCGACTTTTGCCTTATCCCTTGGCCGCCTCGGCCGCGCCGGCAAAACGGCGGAGCTGTAATGCGCCGCCATCTCCGCATAGGTGCGATTGACCTGGGGGTCGTAGAGACAGGCCTTGATGACGGCGGTCTTCGTATTGTCCGGCACCAGCAATTGCGGAACCCCGCCAATCACCTCGAAGGCACGGACATGGGCGCCGATCCAGTCGGGGAGTGCCTGCGTCCAGCTCGCATGCGCAAACGTAAAGCTCGACGCGCCGAGCACGGCGACGAAGATTTGCGCCATGCGGATTTCACCGGTGAGCCGGTCGATGACAACCGGGACCCCGTCGCCCGCGTAATCGACAAACAGCCGCTCGCCGGCCACATGCGTCAGCCGCATCGTCGGCGACAGCTTCGATTCAAAGCCCCGATACAGCTCGCAAAACCGCGAATAGCTGTAACCGCCCGGGTTCGCGGCGATATATTCGTCCCAAACGATCACCAGAGTGACGTGCTTGCGCTTCAACTCCCGATGGACCGCCGGCCAATCCGGCTCGGCGTGGCGGCGATGTCCCCGTTTGCTTCTGCGACCGGCGTAAAGCGCCGCCTCCAAGTCGCTGTCGCTTATCCCCTCCGGCAA
>DATCFB010000091.1:0-4769 GCA_036509755.1 Pseudolabrys sp.
GTCGAGGCGCTGATCGCCCCGATGACCGTCCCGGCCTGATCGCGGATCGCCGCGCCGATGCAGATCACACCCGGCAGATGCTCCTCACGGTCGAAGGCGTAGCCCTCGCGCCGGACCGTGCACATCGCGTCATGGAACGCCTTGGCGTCGATAATGGTGTGCTCGGTGCAGCGCTTCATCCCGTTGACGAAGAAGCGGTCGAGGTCGCTCTCCGGCAGCCAGGCGAAGATCGCCTTGCCGAGCGAGGTCGCGTGCGGCGCCTCGATCCGGCCGATGCGGCCGGTGTCGACGCGTACGGCGTGGCGCGCGTCGCGCACCGCCAGCATGACGAGCGAGTCGCCCTGGAGGGTCGCGAGGTGCACCGTCTCGCCGGTCGCCGCGTTGATCTTCTCCAGATACGGATCGGCCCGCCGCGGCAGATCGACCTGAAGACAGGCGTGGCTGAGATAGACGATCCGGGTGCCGAGCGCGTAGAGCCGCCGGCCCGGAATCTTCGCCACGAAGCCGCGCTGGATCAACGTCGCCAGCAGGTGGTGGCAGGTCGAGATGTTGAGACCCGTGCAGTTCGACAGGTCGGTGAGCGTCGTCTCGCCGCCGGCTTCGGCGATGGTTTCGAGCAGGTACAGCGCCCGGTCGACGGACTGGATGCTGTGACGTTCGCCGTCGGCGCGCACGCGGGGCGGGCGGACCTTAGAGCCAGGTCCGGGCAGTATTTTTGCTTCCATTGGTTTCGTTTCTCCCTGCCCGAAGGGAAATGGCAGGCGACCCCAGAGTCAACAGTTTTCAGCATCGCCAACGTTCTTTTCTCATGCTGAAACGGATTGGCCCAGATATCGGGCTGACGGGTCCGCAAACGACAACGGCCGGCGCTCAGCGCCGGCCGCCGCAAATCAAACGCAGGAGGTCCTAGTGCGACGTGTCGGGCTTTGCCGGCCTCGTCCGCATCATCCAATCCTGCTCGAAGATCACCAGCGCGAAGATCAGCAGGAAAGCGGCGGCAAAGAGCCAGCCAAACACGTCGGCGGCGGTGCCGACCTCGTTGCCGATCGGCTTGCCGTCATAAACGAGCGCAACCGCCTCGCCGGCCATGGTGATCGGCAGGCAGATCGCCATGGCGGCGGCCAGCAGGAACTTGGGCAAATGGAACAGCGAACGGGGCATAGGCGGCTCTCCGCTTCAGCGGTTTTGGGCGACATGCCCCCGATGAACGCTTATGCCCGCCAGTATTTCCGCTCCGAGCGGAAAGACAATTGCGACACGACCGCGCAGGTCAGCCGGACGGCGTCAGCCCGAGCTCGATCTCGATCGCGCCACAGAGCATCTGCCCGAGCGTGATGTGCATCTCCTGGATGCGTGCCGTGGTGTCGGACGGCACGATCAGCAGGTGATCGGCCAGACCCGGCAGGTCGCCGCCGCCTTTGCCCGTGAGCGCCGCGGTGACGATGCGCATCGCGCGCGCCTGCTTCAGCGCCGCCGCGACGTTCGGGCTTTTACCGGACGTCGAGATGGCGATGGCAACGTCGCCGGCCTTGCCGAGCGCCTCGATCTGGCGCGAGAAGACGCGCTCGAAGCCGATATCGTTGCCCGCCGCGGTGAGCGCGGAGGTGTCGGTGGTGAGCGCGATGGCCGCGATGGCCGCGCGGTCCTTCTTGTAACGGATGGTCAATTCGGTCGCGAGATGCTGCGCGTCGGCGGCGCTGCCGCCATTGCCGAACAACATCAGCTTGCCGCCGCCGCGCAGGCAAGCGACGCAGGCCCCGACCAGAGCGGCGAAGTCCGCGCCAAGCGCGGCCTGCGTCCGCTGCGCCACGTCGTGATGCTCGGCGAATTCGGCTTTGAAGAAGGCGTTCAGGTCCAAAAGCGTTCTCCGTCAGGCCGCTTCGCCGCGAAATTCCGGTACGACATCGCGCAAGATGTCGTAGATCGCGCCGCGCTCGCCCTCGGCAAGCGCCTGTTCGAGACGCGTCAGCCACGCCCGCATCGCATCGAGTGAAGGCTGCACGGGCTTGGCGGCGACGATGCCGGGGACGCCGATATCGGCGGTCTCCTCCTCGCGCGCGAACAGAATTTCGTGCAGCCGCTCGCCGGGGCGGATGCCGGTGAATTCGATCTTGATGTCCTTGCCCGGCTCCAACCCGCTCAGGCGGATGATGCGCTCGGCGAGTTCGACGATCTTCACCGGCTGGCCCATATTGAGCACGTAGACCGAGGCGTCCCTGCCGTTCGCGCTGAGCGCATGGGTCGCCGCGGTGACGACGAGATCGCAGGCCTCACGAATGGTCATGAAGTAGCGAACCATATCCGGATGCGTAACGGTGACGGGTCCGCCGGCCTCGATCTGCGCCTTGAATTTCGGCACGACCGAGCCGTTCGAGGCCAGCACGTTGCCAAACCGCACCGAAATGAGCCGCGTCACCGGATCGGCCGCGGGCTGATGCGTGATCGCGTCGTCGAGCGCGTCGCAATACATTTCAGCGAGCCGCTTGGTTGCGCCGAGCACGGACACCGGCTCGATCGCCTTGTCGGTCGAGATCATCACCATGCCGGCGGCGCCGGCGGCGACCGCGGCATCGGCGACGTTGACCGAGCCAAACACGTTTGTCTTGATGCCCTCGTCCCAGTCCCGCTCCAAAAGCGGCACGTGCTTGAGCGCGGCGGCATGGAAGACGAGGTCCGGCTTGAACTCGCCAATCAACTTCATGATGCGAGCGCGGTCGCGCACGTCGGCGATGCGACCGCCGATATCGGCGTCGGGGTGGCTGCCATGCAACGCTTCAAGCACCGCATGCAGCGCCGGCTCGGAATTTTCGAGGACGAGCAGACGTCCGGCGCCGAAGGTCGCGATGCGGTCGCAGATCTCGGAGCCGATCGAGCCGCCGCCGCCGGTGACGACGATCGATTTGCCGGCGACCAGATTTTCGAGGCGGCGATAATCGATCTTCACGCTGGGCCGCAGCAGCAGGTCCTCGACCGAGACCGGCTTTAACTGCACCGGAGCGCCCTCGGAATCGAGCGCCGGCACCTGATTGACGGCGATGCCGAGCTTGCGCGCGCGCACCAGCATCGATTCCGGCCGCGACTCCTCGGAGAGCGCCGACGGCGTCAGCAGAAGCCGGGTGATGCGGCTGCCGCGGCCGGCGAGATCGCCGGCGATCGCTTCAAGATCCTCGATGTTGCCGAGCACCGGAATGCCGCGGATCGCCTGGCCGCGGTCGCTCTTCGACGGCGAGAGGACGCCGGCCGGCCAGATCTTCCTGACCGCGCCGCTCTCGATCGCGCGCAGGACTACCTCGGCGTCGGCAGCGCGGCCGACGATCAGCGCCGGACTAGCGTCGGCGTCCTTCGCGCGGTGGAGCGTGTGAGCATAGTGGTAATAGCGATAGGCGACGCGCGAGCCGCCGAGCAGCACCATCTGAAGGAACCAGTACAACAGGATGGTGATCTTGCCGAAGAAGAATGTGCCGTAGATCTGCGGCGACAGCAGCACGTAGTCGAGGACGAGCAGTGACACGGCCAGGATCGTCGCGGCGCTGACGATGTGCGACAGATCGGGGACCGACGTGAAGCGCCATTTGTTCCGGTGCAGTCCGACGAGGAGATAGACAACCGCCGCATAAATGACGAACAGCGGCAGGAACAGTTCGAGCGCCGCGAGCTTTTCGGCCAGGACCGGCCCCTCGAAGCGCATTATGAACGTGAGCACGACCGCGACCGCCGTCGCGATGAGGTCGTGCGCAACGATCAGATATTGGCGCGAGGTCAGAGCAGACGTGAGGCGCATTCAGGGATCCGAGTCGGTGGCCGCGGCGGTGCTCCGGGCCGCTGCGCAACAAGCGATGCCCAGCTTCCGCATCGCAGCCGCTTCCAGGGCATGCCTGCGGGCGGCCACGGGCGCGTGAGCGCAAACTATAGGGCCGCCTCACCGCACGCAACCTGCGCGCGGACGGCCCTAGACCGGCCCAGGAGACGCTTTTTGCGAAGCACCGCAGGCATCAGGGGCTAATATCATGGGCTACTATATCGCATCTGATTCGCGGCTCCGAGCCGCTGTCCGCGAGGCTTTCGGATGATCAGGCTGTCCATCGTCATCCCCTCGAACAACCACGAGCTCACCGCCTATTCCCGCATCCTCCAGGCCTTCTCCTGGGCGGGTCCGCGCGTCGAGATCGTCGTGCTCGACACGTCGGGCAGCGCGGCCAAGGCCGCGTTCCTGCGCGGCGTCGTACGGGAGAACTGCCGGCTCATCGTCGCCCCGCCGGGCGGGAGGCACACCGACTGGTCCGAGGCCTTGGCGGCGGCGCAAGGCGACTTCGTCTACTTCGTGTCGGACGACGACATCTGTTTCGACCGCGCGATGGCGATCCTCCCGGGCGTGATCGAGAGCGTCGCCGCCGATTCCGCGGTCATTGGCATCGCCGCACCGACTTTGATCGAGACGGGGCAAGGCGCGCAGGCTTTCGCCTATCCCAACATCGATGCCAGCGATCCGCTGGTGCGCCTGTCCGGCTACCTGAGCTTCGACGGACCAAACGTGCTGCTGCTGTCGCCGATCCGGCGCGCGACGATGGCGTGGGCGTTCGAAACCGTACGCAGCAAGCCGTTCGCCTTTCCGTTCGACGACCGGATCTCGAGCCTGCTGTACTTGATGGGCGGGAAGTTCGCGCGGATGGCGCGGCTGATGTCCGTCTACGACGCAACCAGCGCCGACGCCGCTTCGCGCGCCGACGTCGCACTCTACGAACGCAGTCATCTCGATCCGGCGACCAACA
>DATCFB010000092.1:0-4582 GCA_036509755.1 Pseudolabrys sp.
CGCGATCGGCGGGACAGTCCGGCGATGCCATAGGGTAAGAATGCTGCCGTGTTGCGCAAGCAACATCACAGCTGCTCCGCCGCGGTCGGCTCCATCTTCTTGGCTTCTTCCGGCACCGCGGCCGCGGCCTTGCGCAGCATCGGCAGGATGTCGCCGACCTTCTCGGTGACGAGCAGGTTGAACTCGAGCCCGGGACGGATGAATTCCAGCGCCTTCATGTGATCGAACAGCGCGCAGAGCGGATCCCAGAACTTTTTAACGTTCGCGAGCAGGATCGGCTTTCTGTGCCGACCGAGCTGCATCCAGGTAATCTGCTCCACCACCTCTTCCAGCGTGCCGACGCCGCCCGGCAGGGCGACGAAGGCGTCGGCCATGTCGAACATCTTGCGCTTACGCTCGTGCATGTCGCGCGTGACGATCAGGTCGTGCGTTCCGCGCAGTGCGCGCTCGCGCGACATCAGGAACTCCGGAATGATGCCGGTCAGGTGGCCGCCGTGGTCGAGGACCGAGTGGGCGACCGCGCCCATGATGCCGACGGCGCCGCCGCCATAGATAAGCCCGACCTTCGCTTCGGCGAGGATGCGGCCGAATTCCTCGGCGGCTTGGACGAAGGCTGGATCGGTTCCGGGACCGGAGCCGCAATAGACGCAGACTTTTGTGATTTCGCTCATTGGAACCGTTCTGTTGTTCCTTGCATGTGCGTCCTTGCGACGGCACCGTCAAGGCAGCGGACGGATTTCCCGCGATAGCGGCAGGGTTTATGCCTCGAGAAGGGTGATTACCGCGGGGAATCCGCCTATATGAAAGGCCCGACGGCTAGAGAGTTCCGCCGTCCTGTCCGGATCCGGAATGACTGCGAATCGCCATGACGTCCCTGAGCCAGCGCCCCGGGTGGCCCCCGACCGCGGCGCGCTTTTGAGCACCGTCGTCAACCTGTGGCCCTACATCTGGCCGGCCGAGCGTTTCGACCTGAAGCTGCGCGTCCTCGGCGCGTTGGTGCTGTTGCTTGCCGCCAAATTGGCGACCATCACGGTGCCCTTCACCTTCAAATGGGCGACCGACGCCCTGGTCGGGCCGGGCAGCGCGCCGGTCGAAGGCTCGGACTGGCTGTTTTGGACGGCAGCCGCGCCGATCGTGCTCACGCTGACTTATGGCGGCGTGCGCGTCCTGATGGCGGCGCTGACGCAAATGCGCGACGGCCTGTTCGCCAAGGTGGCGATGCACGCCGTGCGGCGGCTTGCCTATCGCACCTTCGTGCACATGCACGAGCTTTCGCTGCGCTTCCATCTCGAGCGCAAGACCGGCGGACTGACGCGCGTGCTTGAGCGCGGTCGCAACGGCATCGAGACCATCGTCCGCATGGTCATCCTCCAGCTCGCGCCGACCATCATCGAGCTCGCGTTGATCGTCGGTGTGCTGATGTGGCAATTCGACTGGCGCTACGTCGCCGTCGTCCTCGCCACCGTCGCACTCTATATGGTCTACACCTATTACGCGACCGAGTGGCGCATCGGCATCCGCCGCAAGATGAACGACAGCGACACCGACGCCAACGTCAAGGCGATCGATTCGCTCTTGAATTACGAGACCGTGAAGTATTTCTCCGCCGAAGAACGCGAGGCTACGCGCTACGACCGCTCGATGGCGCGTTACGAGGACGCGAGCATCAAGGCCTACACTTCGCTCGCCGTGCTCAACGCCGGTCAGGCGATCATCTTCACCTTCGGTCTCGCTGCGGCGATGGTGATGTGCGCCTTTGAGATCCGCGCCGGCTCGAAGACGGTCGGCGATTTCGTGCTCATCAATTCGATGATGATCCAGCTCTACCAGCCGCTGAATTTCATGGGCATGGTCTATCGCGAGATCAAGCAGGCGGTGATCGACATCGAGACCATGTTCGCGATCCTCGCGCGGCCGACCGAGATCGTCGATGCGCCGGGCGCCAGGCCTCTCGCGATCACCCGCGGCACCATCCGGTTCGACAACGTCGTATTCGCCTACGAGCCGGCGCGCCGCATTCTCAAGGGCGTCAGCTTCGTGGTGCCGGCGGGAAAGACGGTCGCCGTGGTCGGTCCCTCCGGCGCGGGCAAGTCGACTATCTCGCGGCTCCTCTATCGTTTCTACGATCTCTCCAGCGGCCGCATCACCATCGACGATCAGGACATCGCCTTGGTGACGCAGAAGTCGCTGCGCGAACAGATCGGCATGGTCCCGCAGGACACGGTGCTGTTCAACGATACGATCCGCTACAACATCCGATACGGCCGCTGGCAGGCGAGCGACGCGGAGGTGGCGGAGGCGGCCTCGCTGGCGCAGATCGACCGCTTCATCCGCCTGTCGCCGAAGGGCTACGAGACCGAAGTCGGCGAGCGCGGCCTCAAGCTCTCGGGCGGCGAGAAGCAGCGCGTCGCCATCGCGCGCACGATTCTGAAAGGTCCGCCGATCCTGGTGCTCGACGAGGCGACCTCGGCGCTCGACAGCCATACCGAGAAGGAAATCCAGGACGCGCTCGAGCGCGTGTCCAAGGGCCGCACTACGCTGGTCATTGCGCACCGGTTGTCGACCATCGTCGGCGCCGACGAGATCATCGTGCTCGACGGCGGCGAGATCGTCGAACGCGGCACGCATCACGCGCTCCTCGCCAAGAGCGGGCTCTACGCCAGCATGTGGAACAGGCAGCGCGAGGCCGAGGAGGCGCGCGAACGGCTCGCCCGCGCGGCCGACGACGGCGTCGCGCCCAATCGCAATCCGCCGCCGGTCGAGAACGGGGAAGGTGGCCCGCCGGTCGATGAGGACGGCGCCGTGGCGCAGGCCACCGCGGCGGAGTAAAGACTTACATGTCCATCGCCGATTCCATCCGCCGGCAGTTCGTGCCGATCACGCCGGAAGGCTATCCCTTCATCGGCGCCTTCGCGCTCGTCGCGCTGCTCCTCTTCTGGATCTGGACGCCGCTCGGCTGGCTCGGCGCCGTGCTGACCTTGTGGTGCGTCTATTTTTTCCGCGATCCGCCGCGGGTGACACCGGTGCGCGACGGGCTCGTCGTGGCGCCGGCCGACGGCCGCGTCAGCCAGATCACGACCGCGCAGCCGCCGCGCGAGCTCGGCCTCGGCCCGACGCCGCTGCCGCGCATTTCGATCTTCATGAGCGTGTTCGATTGTCACGTGAACCGCAGCCCGGTCGCCGGCCGCGTCGAGAAGATCGTCTACACGCCCGGCAAGTTCTTCAACGCCGATCTCGATAAGGCGAGCGCCGACAATGAGCGCAATTCGCTGGTCATCGCGACATCCGCCGGCCCGCGCATCGCGGTGACGCAGATCGCCGGTCTCGTTGCCCGCCGCATCGTCTGCTTCGTCAAGGAGGGGCAGCCGGTCGGTGCCGGCGAGCGTTTCGGCATGATCCGCTTCGGCTCGCGCCTCGATGTCTACCTGCCGGAGGGGACGTCGCCGCTGGTCGCGATCGGCCAGATCGCCACTGGGGGCGAGACCGTTCTGGCCGACATTCTCGGCGGCGACGCGGGCCGCGCCTTCCGCGCTGGCTAAGTAATTGAAATAACACTAATTTGTACGTCGTGGCGTACCGTCGGATCGGCCGCCGTCCACCGGCTACGAAAAGCCACGGATCGCGCTATATAGTCCCGCTATGGTGTTCCAACCCATCGATCCCACGCCGCCGCGCTTCCGCCGCCGCTTCAAGGCGATTCCTGTGCGCACGCTGCTGCCGAACCTGATCACGCTGCTCGCGCTCTGCGCGGGCTTGACCGCCATCCGCATGTCGGTCGAGGGCCGGCTCGAGCTCGCGCTCGCAGCCATCGTTTTCGCGGCCATGCTCGACGGCGTCGACGGCCGCGTGGCCCGCATGCTCAAGGGCACGTCGCGCTTCGGCGCGGAGCTCGACAGCCTAGCCGACTTCGTGAATTTCGGCGTTGCGCCGGGACTGATCCTCTATTTCTGGGGCCTGCACGAACTCAAATCCGTCGGTTGGATCGCCGCCATGGTGTTCGCGATCTGCGCGGCGCTCAGGCTCGCCCGCTTCAACGTGATGATCGACGATCCGAACAAGCCGGTCTGGGCCGCCGATTTCTTCACCGGCATTCCGGCGCCGGCCGGCGCCATCACCGTGCTGCTGCCGATTTATCTCGGCCTGCTCGGCTTGCCGAACGGCCTCGTCACGGTCTGGATCGTGCTGTTCTACACCGTCACCATCGCGCTGCTGATGGTGTCTCGGCTGCCGGTGTTTTCCGGCAAGCGCGTCGGCAAGCGCGTGCCGCCGGAAGGCGTGCTGCCGGTGTTCGTCGCGGTGGTGCTCTTCGTCGCGCTCTTGATCAGCTATCCGTGGGTCGTGCTGTCCATCGGCACGCTCGCTTATCTCGCCTGCCTGCCGATCGGCTGGTACTCCTATCGCGAGAACCAGCGGCGCGATGTGGCCTCGGCGTGCGCGGCCGAAACGGCGGCGTCCGGCGAGCCCTACAAGCCGAGTCCGCCGATCGCCGACGAGGACCGCCCGGCGCGGCTCAATTGAAACTTCAGCGGTTGCGATAGCCCGACGTGCCGAACGGATAGCCCGGCATGATGTCGTAGGGGTG
>DATCFB010000093.1:0-3325 GCA_036509755.1 Pseudolabrys sp.
CGCGCTCGGCGTCGAGCATTTCGGCCAGACCGGCTCGCTGGCGGATTTGTATCGGCACTACGGCATCGATGCGAATTCGATCGTCGCCGCGGCGCAGGCCATCGCACCCGGCCGGCCGATCCGCCATTTGCAGGCGCTGTAAGGGCGCGACTTGCGTTCCGGCCTTGATCCGTCATCCTGAGGTGCGAGCGAAGCGAGCCTCGAAGGACGACGGGCACGGAATCCCATGGGCGCATTTGTTTATATGTTGCGCTGCTCGGATCGCTCTTACTATGTCGGCAGCGCCACTGGCGACGACCTCGCGAAGCGCATCGCCGAGCACGATGAAGGTGTCTATGGCGGCTATACGTCGATACGGCGCCCGGTGACGCTTGTGTGGTCGGAGCACTTCGACCGCATCACTGATGCCGTCGTCGCAGAGCGAAAGATCAAGGGCTGGGGCCGCGCCAAGAAGGAAGCTCTGATCAAAGGCGATTGGAACTCACTTCAATTACTCTCGCGCAGACGAGCGGACCGGCCGAAGCCATAATAGCCATTGCGGCAACACCTCGGCCGTCGCCCTTCGAGGCTCGCCGCAAAGCGGCTCGCACCTCAGGGTGACGGGTTGAAGCTTGCGCGCAGGTTCACCGTCTATCCTCCAGCATCATGGCCGCGGCTTTTTCGGCGATCATCATGGTCGGCGAATTGGTGTTGCCCGAGGTGATCGACGGCATCACCGAGGCATCGGCGACGCGCAGGCCGTCGAGACCGATGACGCGCAGGCGTGCGTCGACCACGGCGCGGACGTCGTCGTCGCGGCCCATGCGCGCGGTGCCGACGGGATGGAAGATGGTGGTGCCGATGTCGCCAGCCGCCTTCTCCAGCGCCGCCTCATCGTCACCGACTTGTGAGCCGGGCAGAAACTCCTCCGGCCTGTACTTCGCGAGCGCCGGCTGCGCCACGATCCGCCGCGTGACGCGGATCGAATCCGCGGCAATGCGGCGGTCCTCGGGCGTCGAGAGATAATTCGGCCTGATCGCCGGCGCGGCCGCGGGATCGGCCGACTTCAATGTCAGCGTGCCGCGGCTGGTCGGCCGCACATTGGCGACGCTGGCGGTGAAGGCCGGGAACGGATGCAGCGGCTCGCCGAACTTGTCGAGCGACAAAGGCTGCACGTGATACTGGATGTTGGCGCGGTCCTGCGTGCTGTCGGATTTGGCAAAGGCGCCAAGCTGCGACGGCGCCATGGTCAAAGGTCCGCGCCGGCGCAGCGCATAATCGAGCCCCATCGCCAGTCTGCCGCCCAGCGTCGCATACATCGAGTTGAGCGTCTTCACGCCCGAGACTTTGTAGATCGTGCGCAACTGGAGATGGTCGTGCAGGTTCTGGCCGACGCCGGGTTTGTCGAGCGTGAGCGAAACGCCGTGCTCGGCCAGGTGCGCTGCCGGGCCGACGCCCGACAGCATCAAAAGATGCGGCGAACCGATCGCGCCGGCGGCGAGCACGATCTCGCCGCGGCATTTGGCGCTGCGCGTCACGCCGTTTTGCCGCCAGCGCACGCCGCTCGCCCGCTTGCCCACGAAGTCGAGGCCTTCGACGAGGCAGCCGGTCTCGAGCTTGAGGTTCGTCCGGTGCAGCACCGGGCGCAAAAATCCGCGCGCCGCCGACCAGCGCCGGCCGCGCCGCTGGTTGACGTGGAAATAGCAGATGCCCTCGTTGTCGCCGGTATTGAAGTCGCTGACCGCTGGAATGCCGTACTGGATCGCCGCGCGGCGGAACGCTTCGAGGATCTCCCACGACAGCCGCTGCTCCTCGACGCGCCATTCGCCACCCTGCGCGTGATGCTCGCTTTTGATGAAGTGATCGACATGCTTGCGGAAGAACGGCCGCACGTCGTCCCATGACCAGCCCGGCAGCCCGAGCTGGCGCCAGTTGTCGTAATCGGCCGACTGGCCGAGCATGTAGATCATGCCGTTGATCGCCGACGAGCCGCCGACGACCTTGCCGCGCGGATAGTTCAGGCTGCGGCCGTTCAGTCCCGCCTCGGCCTCGGTCTTGAACAGCCAGTCGGCGCGCGGATTGCCGATGGCGAACAGATAACCGACCGGGATGTGAAACCAGATCCAGTTGTCGCGGCCGCCGGCCTCCAGAACGAGCACCCGCTTGGAGGGGTCGGCCGACAACCGGTTGGCCAGCACGCAACCGGCCGAACCGGCGCCCACTATGATGTAATCGAACTCGCCCTCGACGGGCGTCGCTTCGGTCATGATCCCTCTCACTTCCGCCTGGGTGGACTTTACCGCGCGGGGCGGGCGTTGCTACAGTGGCGCAAGACCCGGGAGCGCATCGTGCATGCGCCGCACGGCCGGAACGGCGGTTCCGACATCGGTCTTTTCCCGACATCGACAACCCTGCCGGGCGCCTGATCGCGCCTGCCGGAGAACCGCCATGGGCAAACGCCTTCTCTTGCTCGCATGCCTGATCCTCGTTCTCGCCCCGGAGGGCGCGGTGGCGCAGCGATCTGTCACCGTCTTCGCCGCCGCCTCGATGAAAAACGCGCTCGACGACGTCGATGCCGCCTTCACCAAGGTGAGCGGCATCAAGGTGACGGCGAGCTACGAGGCAAGTTCGGCCTTGGCCAAGCAGATCGAAGCCGGCGCTCCCGCCGACATCTATATCTCCGCCGACCTGCGCTGGATGGATTACGCCAGCGAACACAAGCTGATCAAGGCCGACACGCGCTCAAACCTGCTCGGCAACAAGCTTGTGCTCATCGCGCCCAGGGATTCCAAGCTCGATCATGTCGCGATCGGCCAGGGCTTCGACATCGCCAAGCTCGCGGGCGAGGGCCGCATCGCGGTCGCCGACGTGAAGGCGGTGCCGGCCGGGCTTTACGCCAAGGCGGCGCTCGAAAAACTCGGCGCCTGGAAAGCGGCCGAGCCGAAGCTGGCGCAAGCCGAGAACGTGCGCGCCACATTGGCCTTCGTCGCGCGCGGCGAGACGCCGCTCGGCATCGTCTACGAGACCGACGCCAGGATCGAGCCGAAGGTGAAGATTATCGGCGTCTTTCCCGCCGACTCGCATCCGCCGGTCACCTATCCGGTCGCGGCGACCACAAACGCCAGGGACGAGGTGGCTTCGCGCTATCTGGCCTTCCTGCACATGAACGCGGCGAAGACGATTTTCGAGCGCTACGGTTTCAGCTATCTGGTAAAGCCCACCTCGTGAGACATGGCGCCGCTCCGCGAGCACAATATGAGTCCCGTCATCCTGAGGTGTCCGTGCGCGAAGCGCGCGGACCTCGAAGGATGCACGGCCGAGGCTTCGGGGCCGTCGCCCTTCGATG
>DATCFB010000094.1:0-4903 GCA_036509755.1 Pseudolabrys sp.
TCGTCGTGGAAAGCGCCTACAGCGGCGAAATCTATCATCGCAAAATCGGTGTGCCACGCCTCGCCCGTGTGGTGCACAACGGCGTCGCACCCGGCGAATTCGCAGCCGTGCCCGAGGCGCCGGACGCGACCGACCTCCTGTTCATCGGCGAGCTGCGACACCTCAAAGGCGTCGACCTGCTGATCGACGCCATCGCGCGCCTGCACGGGAGTGGCCGTCCGCTGACGGCGACCATCGTCGGCGACGGCGCGGAGCGTCCAGCTTTCGAGCGGCAAGCGGCTACCCTTGGTCTTGCCGACGCGATCCGTTTTCCGGGCGCCATGCCGGCGCGGCAGGCCTTCGCACGCGGCCGCGTGCTGGTCGTACCGTCGCGGGCCGAGGGCCTGCCCTATGTCATTCTCGAGGCCGGCGCGGCCGGAAAGCCCGTGATCGCCACCCGGGTCGGTGGCAATGCCGAGATCCTCGGCACCGACGCCGGCCGCCTGGTGCCGCCGGACGATGCCGGTGCGCTGGCCAGCGCCATCGCTTCGACGCTGGAGCGACCGGACGAGACTAAGCGCGCCGCCGAGACCTTGCGTGACCGCATCGCGCAGGCCTTCACCGTCGACGGCATGGTCGACGGAGTGCTTGCGGCCTATGGCGAGGCGCTTGCAGCGCGCCGCCGCGGTTAACCCGATTTTCGATGCTGCGATAAGCCTTTCTTGACGGTCATTGCCTAAAAGTTTCCGGGCCTGGTCAGGCTCGGCGGCAACCGGTTTGCCGTCGGCGCAGATGTGTAACGAGTTCTGCAATGTCCGACACCGATGTCCACGCGCCCTTGAGCGCGACCGCCGCCACGATGACGGGCGGCGCACAGCCCCGCCGACAGCCGCCCCGCAGCTTGTCGCCGCAGGCGCTGGAACGCGCCGCCGTGCCGACCGCCAAGCCCATTTCGCCGATCGTGCTCGCCGGCACGGTGCGCATGGCCGAGTTCGCCATCGTCGTCGTCATCGGCATGCTGATCTACGCCGCCTACCTGCCGGGGGAGCCCGGCGCCCTCTGGCGCTATGTCGGCGCGACCTTCGCCATTGCCGTACTCGCGACGCTCGCTTTCCAGAGCGCCGACATTTACCAGGTGCAGGCGTTCCGCGGTTACGAGAAGCAGTATATGCGGCTCGCCTCGGCCTGGTCGGTCGTTTTTCTTGCCGTGATCGGCGCATCGTTCTTCGCGAAAGCCGGCGAGTTGTTCTCGCGCGTCTGGCTCGGCACCTTTTATCTCGGCGGCCTCGCCGCGCTCGTGAACTCGCGCATTCTCCTTTTCTATTTCGTGCGCCACTGGACCCGCGAGGGACGCCTCACCCGCCGCACGGTCATCGTCGGCGGCGGCGATCCGGGCGCCCATGTCATCGAGGAACTGCGCCTGCAGAAGGACACGGGCGTCGAGATCATCGGCCTGTTCGACGACCGCGGCGACGAACGCACCGGCCCCGAGACCGCCGGCGAGCGTAAGCTCGGCAGCGTCGACGATCTTGTCGAATTCGGCCGCCGCACGCGGGTCGACCTCGTCATCTTCTCGCTGCCGATCTCGGCCGAAAATCGCATCCTGCAAATGCTCAAGAAGCTGTGGGTGCTGCCCGTCGACATCCGGCTCGCCGCGCACAGCAACAAACTCCAGTTCCGCCCGCGTTCCTACTCCTACATCGGCCAGGTGCCGGTGATCGATGTCGCCGACCGGCCGATCGCCGATTGGGACGTCGTGATGAAGTGGCTGTTCGACAAGATCATCGGCACGCTCGCGCTCCTGTGCGCACTGCCGGTGATGGCTCTCGTCGCTCTCGCGATCAAGATCGACAGCAAGGGCCCGGTCCTGTTCAAGCAGAAGCGCTACGGCTTCAACAACGATCTCATCGAAGTCTATAAATTCCGCTCGATGTATGTCGAGAGCGCGGATGCCGCGGCGGCGAAGCTCGTGACCAAGGACGATCCGCGCGTCACCCGGGTCGGCCGCTTCATCCGCAAGACCAGCCTCGATGAATTGCCTCAGCTCATGAACGTGGTCGTCAAAGCCAACCTGTCCTTGGTCGGACCGCGGCCGCATGCCGTCAGTGCCAAGGCGGAGTCGCGGCTCTACGACGAGGCGGTCGACGGCTATTTCGCGCGACATCGTGTCAAGCCGGGCATCACCGGCTGGGCGCAAATCAATGGCTGGCGCGGCGAGACGGACACGCACGAGAAAATCCAGAAGCGCGTCGAGCACGACCTCTATTACATCGAGAACTGGTCCGTGCTGCTCGATCTCCTAATCCTGCTCAAGACGCCGCTCGCCTTGCTCAAGACCGAGAACGCGTATTGATCACCGCCCGCGATATGGCGGTCGCGGGCGCGCCTGAACCTCCGCCGGCCTATCGTCCCGCATCGACGGAAGGCCTGCGCTCGGTCCCCGCTTCCGCGAGGACGAACGGTGCGGGCTACGCGCCCGCGGCCGCGACCTCGTTCCGCGAGCGCCTCCTCCTCGTCGTCCTCTTCGTAACCGTATTGGCAAGTTCAGTCGCGTTCATCGAGCCGTCGCCGCATGACGGCTTGATGGGGGTCCTGGCGGTCGCTTGTCTGATCGCGGGCGTGCGCTTCAACCGCACCCTCGTGATGCTGGTGCTGTGCCTCGTGATCTGGAACGTCTCCGGACTGATCTCGCTGATCAACGTCCTCGACATCGACAAAACCGTGCAGTACGCCGCAACATCGGTCTACCTCGCGATCGCTGCCATCATTTTCGCGTGCCTGTTCTCCGACAACACGCTGCAGCGGCTGACGACGATGCGCATCGCCTACGTCATCACCGCGGTCTGCGTGTCGCTCGCCGGCATCGCCGGATATTTTCATGCTTTCCCCGGCTCGCAGATTTTCGCGCCCACCGGCCGCGCGCTCGGCGCCTTCAAGGACCCGAACGTGTTCAGCCCGTTCCTCATCTGGCCGGCGCTGTTTTTAGCCGAGCGAGTGCTGAGCCGCCGCATCGGGCTTGTCGACCTCGCCGCGCTCGGCGTGCTGCTGCTGGGGCTGCTGCTCAGCTTCTCGCGCGGCGCCTGGTTTCACTTCGCGGTGTCGGCGATCGTGATGGTCGCGCTGGCCTTCGTCACCGCGCCGGCACAGAAGACGCGGCTGCGCGTCTTCTGCCTCTCGGGATTGAGCGTCGCCGCGCTCGCCGCGTCCATCATCGTGCTGCTGTCGATCCCGTCGGTGCAGCTCATGTTCAATGAGCGCGCCCACCTGATCAATTCATACGACGTCGGCCAAGGCGGCCGCTTCCGCTTGCAGGAGCTTGCAGTGACGGCCGTGCTGAATTCGCCCGACGGCATGGGGCCGTTCGGCTTCGCCACGGCTCAGGGCCTGCAGCAGCACAACGTCTATCTGCAAGCCTTCCTGGTCTATGGTTGGGTCGGCGGCGTCGCCTATGTGATGCTGCTTCTAACGACGGTCTATGTCGGCCTGCGCACCGCCTTCATCCGCACGCCGTGGCAGCCTTACCTGATCACGGCGCTCGCCGCCTTCATCGGCGAGATTGCCGAAGGCTTCGTGGTCGATACCGACCATTGGCGCCACTTCTTCCTGCTGCTCGGCATCGTCTGGGGAGCGGCGGCGGCGACCTTCCGGCACGTGCGGCAAAGCCGCGCCGGCGCCGTGCCCGCGCGGTTCGCCCGCTAAGGCGCCTTACGACTGCGGAACCGGATCGGGCGACGCCGCGGCCGCGCTGCGCGCCGACGCGGCATTCGGCCGGTCCGCGCGCGATCCGCGGTGCAGGTGGGCGATCATCAGGCTGAACAGCGTGTCCGGCAAAACCAGCGCCAGCAGATAGGCCGAGAGGCCTTTCCACAGCGGTACGCGCTCGCCGCCGTCGCGCGTCTGCCGCCATAGCCGCAGCATCGCCGGCACGGTGTAGCTTTCGGGATGTTGCTCGCGGATATAGCGCCAGAGCTTGCCGTAGAGACGCCGGCTGTCGATGCAGGTCGAGCGGCTCGGCGCGGCCGCGCTGGCGATCTGATAGACATAAAGCGGCTTGGCCACCCTCACGCCGCGATAGCCGGCGCGCACCAGCCGCAGGCTGAAATCCCAGTCCTCGTAACCCTCGCGCATCGCCTCGTCATAGCCGCCCGCGGCGCGCCATGCGTCGCGCCGCATGACAAGGCCCGATGACAGAGTGTTGGTGAACAAGAGATCGAAGCGGTTGAAGTAGCGCGTCGAAATGCCGCTCTCCGCGCCCGACAGCCGGACGTCGCTGAACACCATGCCGACGTCGCGCGGGCTCGCCTGCAAAAGCGGCACGGTCGTCGCGAGATAATCCGGTTCGATCGTGTCGTCGCAATCGAGCATGAACAGGATATCGGCGCGCGCGGCACGGATGCCGGCATTGCGCGCGGCGGATGGGCCGCCGTTGTTCTGCCGAAGGAGGCGTGCTCCGTCTCGCAGATCCGCGACAATGCGCAGGGTTTCGGGATCGTCCGACCCGTCGTCGACGAGGACGATCTCAAAATCGCGGAAGGTCTGGTGCGCCAGCGACCGCATCAGCGCGTCGAGGAAGCGGCCGCCGTTATAGCATGGCACGACGACGCTGACGACCGGCGCATGGCCTGCCGCTTCCGGGGCCTGCGCACGGCTCGGACCTGTTGCTGTCGAGTGCACCACCACGTCGCCCGTCCTGTAACTCCGCCGGCACGCTTACACAGGGGCGCCCAAGATTCCCTTAAAGCTGCTGCGAAATGCGGCGCGTCTGCGTGACGATTTGTTCACCACACTCGTTAAACGAAAAATCGAGCCGAGCCGTTAAGCTCGCGGCAATGAGCTCGCAGGCCCCGGCCATCTCGCTCCCCTCCGCCTTGCGGCAGCCTCTGCGGCTGCTCGCAAGCGTGCTGTCGCTGCGCTATTTCGTCCT
>DATCFB010000095.1:0-4776 GCA_036509755.1 Pseudolabrys sp.
GATTCCGTCATCGTGAGCTTCGTCGCGCCGCCCGCGGGCTCGATCTCGTAGGTGACGATGCACTCGGGAAGATCGCCGAAGCCCGGCATGCCTTCGACCAGCCAGGTGCAGGACAATCGCTTTGGCGGCGTCCAGTCGAGCACCGTGCCGGATATGTGGACGCGGCCATCCGGATAGAGCATGCGGAACGCGCCGCCGGCGCGCGGCTCGACATCGGCTGCGAAGCCGCCGAAATATTGGCGCGTGAATTCGGGCTTGATCAGAGCCTCGAACACCGCCTCCGGCGTCGCCGCGATGTAGGTGACGTAGACGGTCTTCGGTGTGAACTTGCTGACGTCTGTCATGCGGCGCCAGCCTTCTCAAATGTCACGTCGCCGGTCTCTAGCAGCGACTTCAGATTCGACAGGATCTTCGGCCAACCGCGGGACACCGCCTCGATGAACTTGTCTCCGCCTTCGCCCTCGATCTCGTGATGGATCGTGAGCTTGACCGCCTTGCCGCCGAAACCGGGATAGTAGTCGGCCATCTCGATCTGCATCGTACAGCGCGAATAGCCTTCCGCCTTCAATTCCGGCTTGAACTCGTTGCGCCAGCGAATGACAAGGCGGCGCGGCGGATCGGCTTCGAGAATTTCGCCGGCGTCGGCGATACGCCCGTCCTCGAATTTCAGTGCCCAGGGTGAGCCCGGCTTCCATTCACATTCCACCGTCATGCCGAACCAGTATTTTGCGATTATTCGCGGATCGGTCAGCGCCTCCCACACCTTCTCCGGCGTCGAGCGAATATAGGTGACGTACACGAACATCGGCTTGGCCATCGTCACTCTCCTGTCTCTTCTTCCAATGCATTTTTCATGTCGCTCAGCGCCTGCAAACGTGAGCGTTCGAACTTCCCGATCCAGCGCTCGCCGATGTCGTGGATCGGGACCGGATTGAGATAGTGCAGCTTCTCGCGTCCTCGCTTGACGGTCGCGACAAGGTTCGCCTCCTCCAGGATGGCGAGGTGCTTGCTGACCGCCTGCCGCGTCATGTCGAGGCGCGCGCAAAGCTGGCCGAGCGTCTGGCCGTTCTCCGCGTGCAGCCGATCGAGCAGTTCGCGGCGGCTGATGTCGGCGAGCGCCCTGAACACCGCATCCATGGCGTCGATCTTCATGGACTCTTATATGCAACCGATTGGTTGCCTGTCAAGCGACGATCGATCTGGAACCGGCATTCCGCGGCGGGCGTTGCTCTGCGCATGGCGCGTGGCGGGCAATCCAACGAAGGCGGCAAAGGCGGCGCAAAAAATCGCGGCAAGCGGGGCATTTCCGAACACGAAGTCGAGGACATCGAGGAACTGTCGACCCCGCGCACGCCGGTGATCTACGAGGTGGTGCGCCGGCTCGGCGACGAGGAGATGGAGCGCCCCCTCACCTCGTTATGGTGGTCGGGGCTGGCAGCCGGGCTGTCGATCAGCTTCTCGCTTTTGGCCGAAGGAATTCTGCACGAGCATCTGCCCGAAGCACCTTGGGGCGTGTTGGTCGCAAGCTTCGGTTACAGCGTCGGCTTCATCATCGTCGTGCTCGGCCGCCAGCAGCTCTTCACCGAAAGCACCATCACCGTGGTGCTGCCGGTGCTGAAGGACCTCACGGCGTTCAATGTCTGGCGCATGACGCGACTATGGGTGATCGTGCTCGTCGCCAACCTCACCGGCACGTTGTTCGCTGCCGTGTTCTGCACCTACTTCCCCGTCATTCCCGACGGCCTTTATGCGGCGATGCTCGCCATCAGCCGTGAAATGGGCCAGCTCACCTGGTGGCAGATGTGTTTTCGCGGCGTGACATCAGGCTTCCTGATGGCCGCCATGGTGTGGATGCTGCCGACGGCGGAGAGCGCGAAAGTGCCGGTGATCACCTTGATGACGTGGCTGATCGCAGTCGGCGGCTTCACCCATGTCGTTGCCGGCAGCATGGAAGCCTATGTGCTTGTGCTTGCCGGCGACTGGGAATGGTGGCGCTTCGTCACCAGCTTCTTCTTGCCCGTGCTGATCGGCAATATGGTCGGCGGCACCGTGCTGTTCGCCCTCATCTCCTACGCGCAGGTGATGGAGGAGATTTGAAAGCCGCTATACGCTTTCTCAATTCCCGCCCCTGGAAGGGGGAGGCAGGACGCATCACTGATTGACGCAGGTCCCCACATAGGCGTTCGGATTGCCGGCGCCGATGGAATTGCTCTGGCCGACGCAACGCGTGGCGCGGTCCTGGAAGGTCTCGGTCCCGTGCGGCCCGGAAGGCAAGATGACTGGATAGTTCGGCACCACCTGTCCGGTCTGCGGCACCACCAGCGGCGGCGGCGTCACCGGCCCGGCCGTGCGCGGCGGCCGCGTGGGAACCGGCACCACGCGATTACGCGAGCCGCGCGGCGACTTGTATTTCGGCGGCAGCCAAGGCGTCGGCAACTCCTCGGGACGGCCGGGCTCGGGACGCATGATGTTGTAGTCGCCGCCGGACTGGGCATGGCCCGTCGCCGGCGCAAGAAACGCTACGGCAGCGAGCAGTGCGAACAGCGGGCGCATGGGATTCAGATAGGCGTGCGCGAGGTCGACGGCTACTCCTCCGGCGAGTCGATAATCGGGTCGTAGCGGGAGGCGTCGAAACCGAGCAAATTCCACGACTGTTCCATATGCGGCGGCACCGGCGCCGAGATGTCGATCGTGCCGCCGCGCGGATGCGGCACGACGATACGGCGCGCGAGCAGATGCAGCCGGTCCTGGAGGCCGCCGGGAAATTCCCAGTTCTCGATGTTGAAGTATTTCGGATCGCCGACGATCGGATGGCCGACATGGGCCATGTGCGCGCGCAATTGATGCGTGCGGCCGGTAACCGGCTTGAGCGATATCCAGGCCAGCTTCTGCGCGGATGTCTCGACCACCGCGTAATAGGTGACCGCGTGCACGGCGCCCTTCTCGCCGTGCTCGGCGACGCGCATGAACGAATCCTCCTCGACCTCCTGCTTGGTGAGATAGGTCGAGATGCGGCCCTGGTGCGGCTTCGGAACGCCCGCGACCAAAGCCCAGTAAATTTTTCGCGCCGAGCGCGAGCGGAAAGTCTTGGCCAGCGCCGCCGCGGCAAAGCGCGTTTTGGCGACGAGCAGGCAACCGGCGGTATCCTTGTCGAGCCGGTGCACGAGCCGTGGCCGCTGCGCGTCCGGATGCGAGCCGCGCAATGCGCCAAGCATGCCGTCGAGGTGACGCGTCGTGCCGGAGCCGCCCTGCACCGCGAGGCCCATCGGCTTGTTCAGCACCATGACGTCGTCGTCTTCGTACATGGTGATGCCCTTGATGAAGGCGCGGTCCTTCTGCCCCTGCGGCGCGTCCGCGCGCGGCGGCGGTGGCGCGAGCGTCAAGGGTGGAATGCGGATCGATTGTCCGGCCTCGAGTCGCGCCTTCGGCTCGGTGCGGCGGCCGGCGACGCGCACCTCGCCTTTGCGGATGATGCGCTGGATATGGCTGAACGACAGGCCCGGAAAGCGCGCCTCGAAGAACCGGTCGACGCGCATGCCGTTCTCGTCCGCCGAGACGGTGACGGTCTGCACGGAGGTCTGTTCTTCACCCTCCCCCCGCGAACTCTTGTGAGCGGCGGGCAGGGTCGGCGGCAATCTCTCCCCGTCATCCTGAGGTGGCCGGCGAAGCCGGCCCTCGAAGGATGAACGGTTTGGGCCTTCGCCCTTCGAGGCGCGCTGCGCGCGCGCCTCAGGGTGACGGCTCATGGGGCGCTCGTCGCGCCGCTGCGAGCGCTCGTCACCCAACCGTTTGCCGAAACGCTTACCGGCCTCGCCTTTGCCAAATCGCTTGCCGCTTTCGCCGGACCGCTTGCCGTGTTCACCCAAACGCTCGCCTTCAGTGCGATGCGGACGTCGCTCCTCGTTGCCTGAGCGCGCGCCAAAACGCTTGGCGCCTGCGACCCCTTCCTCACGTTTGCCAGGACGCTTGCCGGCGCCGCCGAAGCGATCATCGCGGCCGTGCGGCTTCCGCTGATCGTCGCGCGCTCGCGCGTCGGAGCGCTTGCCGCCCGCGCCTGCGCCGAAGGGTTTGCCGCCGCGTTCTTCGCTCTTCGCGAACCCGCCCTCGCCTTTGCCGAACCGTGCGCCGCCGCGCGTGCCGCGCGTCTGCTGCCGCGGACCCGCTTCGCGCCGTCCGCCGCCCGATTGACGGGGGCCACCTCTACGGATTTTCATGACAATCCCATCCAGAAGCAACCCGTTCAGACGCGCCGATTTCGCGCGGTATGGAAGATACCCAATATCCGGACACGGTCCCGTTCCACTACGTGAACAGCCACATACGGCAGCCCCGGTACTGCGAGAACGCGCGTTCCCAAGCGTGCCGCTCTACCAGATAGCGGCAATACGGCAAGCCGCTCAATCGCACCCTGAATACGGGTCAAGGTCCGGACGGCCGCAGCCGGGCTGTCTTGCGCAATGTGGTCGTGAATGGTCTGAAGATGACGTAGCGAGCGCGGAGAATAGTCGACCCTCATGCCTTGAGCTTGGCAAAAAAGGCCGCGACCTCTTCGGGCGTCGCGTCCGGTTCGTCGGAGTTCATGGCTGCCTCGACTTCCACCCACTGCTCAGGCGTCAGAACTTCGTCGGGGTCACGATGCTCGATGGCATCGAGCACCAGATCGGCGATAGCATCCTGCTCCTGGTCCGACAATTGACCGGCCTTGGCGATTGCCTCGCTGAGCTTGCTATTCATGACGCTGCTCCGCAAAGCGCAAATATACCCCTGATGCCGGGG
>DATCFB010000096.1:0-2034 GCA_036509755.1 Pseudolabrys sp.
GGGCCGGAGTGTGTCCGCTCGCTCCGCGCGTGCCAAGCCGCCTCACTTGCGTCCGAGAATGCGCGCCACCTTTTCGAGACTCCGGCCGCCGAAATAAGCCGTCAGCACGGCAGTCGCCCATTGAGCGACCTCGCCGGACAAAGCCGGCGTCGAGCCCAGGCCCAGCACCTTGTCCCAGACTACCACTTTCCACGTATATATAATGAAGGCGGCGGCGAAGAGCGGCCGAGGCAGGGCTGTGTACCAGCGTCCCTGCTCGGCGACGACGACCTGCGCCGCTACTTCCTGCTCGCGCCGCTCGATGTCGAGCTCGCGCGCCGCGAGATCGGCGGCAACCTTCTCGCTGGTATTGTCGGAGGCGAGTTTGGCGCGATAGGCATCGACCGCGGCCTTGGCGAAGGGACCGCCGAGCAATTGGCCGAGCCAGCCGAGCAGCGTGGCGAACATGTCAATTCACCTTAGCCGTGCGACGGCGCGCGATCTCGGTGATCAGCCCGATGGCGATGACATAATAGGGAATGAACTTCGGCTGCAATGCCTGCTGGATCGCGCCGTTCACGTTCGGATCGGCGACAATCGATTGGCCGCTGGCGAGCAGCAACCCGCCGAGCGCGACCACGCGCGCCCACAGGATGGTGACGGAGTTCTTGAACCACGCCTTGATCTTGGCCCACATAGGTCAGTCCTTTCCTTTGAGATAATGAACGATCAGCAGCGCGCCGAGCGCCGCCGCGGCGGCAAGCGCGACAACAAGGCCGATCGGCAGCCCCGCCTGGTGCGCGGCGGCGGCGCTTGTGCCGGCCGCGATGGCAGCACCGCCGGCTTTGGCCGGTGTCACCGCCTTCGGGGACTGCGCCACCGCGGACGACGTTGCCATCTCGAGCGCAACCGCTTTCACCTCGCCGACGCGGCGACCCCAGCCCTTGCCGAACACGTCCCAGGTTTTCAGCGATTTGAGGAAGCGCAGCCGCTCGTCGCAGATTGCGCTCACCAGCGCGCGCGCATCGCCGCTACTCGCGGCGGCAATCACCGCATTGGTGACGACGCTGGTGTCGTCGGCCAAGTGCAGCATGCGGCGCAGCACCTTGCCTGAGCGGCCGATGCCGGAATTCACGCCGTAATCGAATACGGCGTAGTCGACGCCGGCCGGCAGATCGTTACAGCGCTGTGCGTCCCAGTACCGCTTGCGGTAGATGGCTTTCGCCTCGTCCACCGACATGGCGCGCACGTCGGCCGCCGTGGCCTCCGATTTGGCGTAGCGGCGATAATCGACGATGGTGATGCCGAAATTGGTCGGCCCGCCCGGATCGTCCTGATGATTGGTATAGCCGCCCTCGTGCGCTAGAAGGCGCGCGAGAGACGGCTCATAGCTAACGAGAGCCATGGACGTTCCCGGTGTGTCGATGAATGGGAGAAGCGGTCAGGCGATTCCGGCGGCCGCCTGGAGGTAGCTGTGCAGCGCGTTGTAGAGCGCGGTCACGTCGGAAGATGTCAGGCTGCTGCCGAAGCCGCCGCAATAGACGCTGCCGCCGACGTAGTAGCCGTTCGGGCCTCTCAGAAAGAAGATATTCGCGTTCGGCAGGCCGGTCGAAGATTGCGAGATATTCGAATTGAAGGTGCCCCCCTTTGTAGGCCGCAACTGTCGTCGAGGAGCTTCTGGAGAGCGTCCTCAGACCGGACCCGTCTGCCTGGCCACCGGCGTTGGTCTCGCTGCCGTTGACCGAAAGGTACCAATTCGTGTCGGTGTATCGCGGCACGAGCTCGACCCGAGGCGCACCGAGCGAGCCGATTGTCTCGCCCGCGATGGCCGCGACCGAACTACCCCAGGCAAACAGGCTCGCATTGTCCTGCTGGAATTTCCCTGCCGCGGCCGACGGATTGAAATTGCTGTCGACGTATTTTCCTGAGGCACCGATGAATCCGATATCCGCCGTGAACGTCGGCGAGCCGATCGCAGACGCGCCGAAGCTCGCCGAGCTGAGGTTCGTCAGCGCCGTCGTCTGATCGGCGGCGGCGAACATGTAGAGCGCATCG
>DATCFB010000097.1:0-3274 GCA_036509755.1 Pseudolabrys sp.
CAGCGACGAGTATCGCTTCGGCACGGCGCCGAACGCGTTTTTGGCGTCGCAGGCGAAACGGTTGCCCAAGTCGGGCAAGGCGCTCGCCATCGCCGACGGCGAAGGCCGCAACGGCGTCTTCCTCGCGGAGCAGGGCCTCGACGTGCTGTCGCTCGATTTTGCGCCGAACGCTCAGGCAAAGGCGCGCAAGCTCGCGGGCGAGCGCGGCGTCGCGTTGCGCGTCGAACAGGCCGACGTCATCAACTGGACCTATCCCGCGGACACCTTCGACGTCGTGGCGGCGATCTTCTTCCAATTCGCCGCGCCGCCTGAACGCGACAGGATTTTCGCCGGCATCATGCGGACGTTGAAGCCGGGCGGGCTGTTGCTGCTCGAGGGCTACGGCTTAAAGCAGATCGACTACAAGACCGGCGGCCCGTCGATGCTGGAGAATCTCTACACGCGCGAGCTTTTGGAAAAGGCGTTCGCAGACTTCGCCTCGCTCGACGTGCGCGAATATGATGCCGAGATCCATGAAGGCGCCGGCCACGGCGGCATGTCGGCGCTTATCGACGTCGTGGCGGTGAAGTAGCCTACCTGTTGAACCGCGGCATGTTCGGCGGGTTGGCGCCGAGCGAGGCATCGAGCGGCTTCTTCAGCAGGCTCGAGCGCAACGCGCTCGGCTGGGCGGTCGGCGCCGCAGCGGGCGCCAGTTGCGGCGGCGGCTGATAGACCGGCGCCTGCGGCATCTGCGGCTGAAGGCTCGGCGCGTCGGGCGCCGAACCGAAGTCGTCGTCGGCGTCGCCCATGCGATGGCTCATGCTGGCGCTGCGCCAGCGCTCGATCACCGACGTCAACAGATCCTTGTTCATGCCGCTGCCCGCTTCCGAGCGGGTCGAGCCGGACGCCTCGCTGTTCGGCCGCCGCTCGGTTGCCAGTTCGGCGAAGCGCATGCGCGTCGGCATCGCCACGCCGGCGCCGAAGCAGAATACTTCGCGGGTGCCGAGCGAGGGAATGAAGGACAGAAGGTTAGCCGCCGCGTCCGACACCGCCGAGCGGATCAGCTCCTGATCGCGGTCGTTCGACAGCCGCATGACGAACAAGGTCGAGCACTGCGAGATGATGGTCGGGTCGATCTCGGCCGGCCGCTGCGTGACGAGGCCGAGGAACACGCCGTACTTGCGGCCTTCCTTGGCGATGCGAGAGAGGGCGCGGCGCGTCGGTCCGAAGCCGATCTTTTTGTCGGCCGGGGCGTAACGATGCGCCTCCTCGCAGACGAACAGCAGCGGCGCAACGCCGTCGCTCCACAGGCCGAAGTCGAAGGCCATGCGGCAGAGCACCGACACCACCGAGTCGATCACCTCGGCCGGGAATCCGGCGAGCTGCATGATCGTCATCGGCTTGCCGTCGGGCGGCAGGCGGAACAGCGTGCCGATGATCTCGGCCATCGTGTCGCCGCCGATGTTCGCGTTCTCGAACATGAAGGCGTAGCGCGGATGATTGCGGAACGTCTGAATGCGGCCGATCAGCTTGTGATAGACGGTGGCGCGCGAGCGGTTCTCGAGCTTGCCCATGCGCTCGTCGAGCAGCCCGATCAGGTCCTCGACGCGATACGGCACCGGCGTGTCGGCGGTGAAGCCGGCATCCTTCGGGTCGCGCCGCTTCGACAACAGATTGTTGTTGGTGTTGTTGCGGTATTGCAGATAGGCGGCCTTGGCCAGCGGAATGACCTCGGAGAGGATCTCGACTTCTTCGTCGACGCCGGGGCGGCCGCCGAAGAACGCGTCGACGATCTCCTCGAAATTGAACAGCCAGAAGGGCAGCCTGAGATTGCGCGGGTTGAGCACCTGCGCCTTGTCGCCGAAGCAGCGCCCGTATTCGTTGTGCGGGTCGACCAGGAAGATGCGCAGGTTCGGCCGCGTCTCGAGGATCTTCTGCAAGATGATGGCGACGCCGCTCGACTTGCCGACGCCGGTCGCGCCGAGGATGGCGAAGTGGCGGCTGACGAGATGGTCGATGTCGGCGTGGACGGCGATGTTCTGGTTCTGCTGGAGCGTGCCAAGCTGGGCGCGGTCGCTGCTCGGTCCGCCGTAGACGAGGCGGAGGTCACGCTCGCCCAGCATCGTGACGGCATCGCCGATGGTCGGATAGTCGGTGACGCCGCGGGAGAAGCGGCTGGAGATGACTTCGCCGATCAGGTCGAGGCGTGCCACCTTGCGAAAGTCGGCGCGGATGCCGGTCGTGCCGATGGCCTGCTCGGCGACTTCGGTGACGAGACCGATGATCAGCGCCTTGGATGTGGTGATGCCCATGAATTTTCCGACCGTTGGACTGTCGGTCGGGATGGCGTGACGGGCGGTGAGTTCCACGGTCGCGCTCGCGCCGGTAACGGCGGCGACGCGGCCAATGGCTTCAACCGAAGCTCGCGGAGCGGAAACTGGGGTTTGAGAGAGGTCCATTCGTCGGTCCGTAGGCCGGCAAAGGAAAAGGCCGGGTCTATGACCTTAGGCGGTCGTCTCTTTTGTCCACCTTAATGGACTGCCTAAAACCCCCGGAGTTGAGACCTATCCTTAAGGAACCTTGCACCGCAGAACTTCAAAGCACACGGATGCGCGTGCGCGGTCCGAGGCGCGCCAGAAGGTGTTGCAGGCTCTTCGGCTTCAAGGCGACGCAGCCGGCGGTCGGCGCAAATCCCGGTCGGGCAATGTGAATAAACACGGCGCTGCCTCGGCCGGCGATTCGTGGCCGGGTGTTGTGGTCGAGCTCGACGATGAAATCGTAGAGCGCATCGGCGCGGGTAAGCTGGTCGGCCTTACTGCCGGGCGGCACGCGGACGGGCCGATTGTAATGGCGGTCGTTCGACTCCTCGCACCAGCCGTCGTCGGGGCGGATGCGGCGCAGGGGCAGGTGGGTCAATGGCCGAGGATGGCGGTCGGGCCGCCACCACACCCGTACCGGCCGGAAGACCCCCCAAGGCGTACCACCATCGCCTTCCCGCTTGTTGGCGCGAATGCCGCCGCGGCCGAGGGACACCGGCAGGGCCAATGGCCCCGCCGTGAGCCAGCCGCGCGTGGCGCTGCCCGGCTTCCGCCGGACCGTAATCAGCGAGAGAGTCTGCCGCCGCATGGTGCTTGTCCGGGACGAATCGGGTGTCCTTTGCGACCGTTTGAATACCAGTTCGCCCTTGCTCTTGGAGCGGCGAATGCTCTACTGCCGGGGTCATTGCAATCGAACTGGGGCCCGCGCCGCGCGGTTGCCCCTTGGGGCCCGCCCATCCTATGGCCAGTAAACGTAC
>DATCFB010000098.1:0-12278 GCA_036509755.1 Pseudolabrys sp.
CCTGATCGATCGAATTGATCGGCCCGCAGGGCACGCCGGTTTTATTGAACAGGTCGATCCACTCGGCGCTGGTCTTGTTTGCCGTGAGCTTATTGATCTCGGCGTTCACCGCGACGCGGTTCTTGGAACGAAGCGCGCCGCTCTTGAAGTCCTCGCGCGCGAGCAGCTCCGGCGCCCCGAGCGCCTGGCATGTGCGCTCCCATATCACCTGGCCCGCGGCGGCGATGTTGATGTAGCCGTCTTTGGTCTTGAACACGCCGGTCGGGATTGACGTCGGATGGTCATTGCCGGCCTGCTTGGCGACTTCGTGCATCTGGAGCCAACGCGCGGCCTGGAAGTCGAGCATGAAGATCTGCGCCTGGAGCAGCGATGTCGAAACCCACTGGCCCTCGCCCGACACCTCGCGCTCCAGCAGCGCCGTGAGGATGCCCATAGCGCAGAACAGCCCAGCGCAGAGATCGGCGACCGGAATGCCGACACGCATCGGCCCGCGGCCCGGCTCCCCGGTGATCGACATCAGGCCGCCCATGCCCTGCGCGATCTGATCGAAGCCCGGCCGGTCGCGATACGGCCCGTCCTGGCCGAACCCGGAGATCGAGCCGAGCACGATTCGCTTGTTGATCTTCTTCAGATCCTCGTAGTTGATGCCGAGGCGGTCCTTCACGTCGGGGCGGAAATTCTCGACCACCACGTCCGCCTTCTCGACCATGCGTCTGAATGCGGCGATACCCTTCGGCGACTTCAGGTCGAGCGTCATGCTGCGCTTGTTGCGATGCAGATTCTGAAAGTCGGCGTTCTCGCGCGGGCCGCCCGGGCCCTCGCCCTTCTCCAGATGCGGGGGCGTCTCGATCTTGATGACATTGGCGCCCCAGTCGGCGAGCTGGCGCACGCAGGTCGGTCCGGAACGGACGCGGGTGAGATCGAGCACGGTAAAGCGTGAAAGGGCCTGAGAAGCCCTGGGAAACGTCATTTCAGCGGCTCCGGAGTGACGCGACGCGCAGGCGTCTTATACTTGGGGCCACGACAATCCCCGATCCATCCCGCCTTGTAAATCGGGGTTCGAGCATGACTGAAGCCGCGCAAAGCGGACGATTCGTCGCCAATTCGTTCACCCTGAAGGGAACAATCGTCGATAAGCGCCTTGAAAAGACCACCGAGCACTGTCATATGAGGCGCGCTGGATGATTCGACCCGTATTCGATCGGGTCGCGGGCCGCGTGCACGAAGCTCGATTACACGAATTTCGCCCCGCCCATCCGGCTTCCGAACGACCGACAACCCTGGCAACGCGGGATGTCTTTGAAACCCGCGATACCGCTGCCTCGCACGAGGCGAGCCGGCCGTTTCGCCATATGCAGAAAGAGTCCTTTTGACGTCATTTAACGAGTTCGGCCTCGCAGAGCCGATCCTCCGCGCCCTCGCGGAAGAGAAATATGTCACCCCCACTCCGATCCAGGCCCAGACCATCCCGCTCGTGCTCGAGAAGCGCGACGTCATCGGCATCGCCCAGACCGGCACCGGCAAGACCGCGGCCTTCGCGTTGCCGATCCTGAACCACCTCTTCAGCAACCGCCGCCGGCCCGAACGCCGCGCAGCCCGCGTGCTCATCCTGTCGCCGACGCGCGAATTGTCCGGCCAGATCGCCGACAGCTTCCGCGCCTATGGCCGCCACATCCGTCCGCTCGATATCGCGCTCGCCATTGGCGGCGTGCCGATCAACCGGCAGATTCGCTCGCTGGCGCGCGGCGTCGAGGTGCTGGTGGCGACGCCAGGCCGCCTCATCGACCTCGTCAATCAGCGCGCGGTCACGCTCAACCAGCTCGAAGTGCTGGTGCTCGACGAAGCCGACCGCATGCTCGACATGGGCTTCATCCACGACATCAAGCGCATCATCGCCATGCTGCCGAAGGAGCGGCAGACCCTGTTCTTCTCGGCCACCATGCCGCAGGAAATCACGCGTCTGGCCGACCAGATGCTGCGCGATCCGGCGCGCGTCGCCGTCACGCCGCAGGCCACCACGGTCGAGCGTATTGCGCAACGCGTGATCCACACCGAGAAGGCCGCCAAGCTGTCCCTGCTGGCCGAACTGCTCAAGAGCGAGCAGGTCGAGCGCGTGCTGGTCTTCACCCGCACCAAGCACGGTGCCGATAAGGTCGTGCGCGGCCTTCAGAGCGCCGGCTTCACTGCCGAGGCGATCCACGGCAACAAGTCGCAGAACCAGCGCGAGCGTGTGCTCGCGTCCTTTCGCGACGGCTCCATGCGCACCCTGGTCGCCACCGACATTGCCGCGCGTGGCATCGACGTCGACGGCGTCAGCCACGTGTTCAATTACGATCTGCCGAACGTGCCGGAGAGCTACGTCCACCGCATCGGCCGCACCGCGCGCGCCGGAGCCGAGGGCATCGCCATCTCGTTCTGCGACCACGAGGAGCGCGCCTACCTGCGCGACATCGAACGGCTGATCCGGATGTCGATCCCGTCGACCGACCGCCGCACCGGCAAGCCCGTGCCGCAACAGGAGGCGGCCGAGCAGCGTGCGCCGAGAGGCCGCAACGGTCATCCGCATAAGCGCGGCGGCAACGATCGCCGCGGCCATCACGGGCACAATGAGCCGCGGGCGCATCAGGGTCACGCCGAGGCGCGCCCCCACAAGAGCCACGCCGATCAGCGTCCCCACAAGGGGCAGTCGGAGCCGCGGGGCCAGCATCCGCACGCCCAACAGGAGCATGGCAAGGGCGAGCCAAAGGACTTCGGAAGTGTTAGTTTCATGCAGCGCCAGGGCGGGTCGCGCCGCAATGCAGGCCAGCGCGCGCCACGCTGAAGCACGATCCTGACATATCCCGCCTTCGGGCTTGACCCGAAGGCGGGAAACCCGTTTTTGAGATGGGTTTGACGCGCCCGAGCTTATGCCGTTTTGGGCCGCTTTGGAGACGACTGGATGGCGAAGGAAGAATTGCTGGATTTCGACGGCACCGTCACGGAGGTCCTGCCGGACGGCAATTTCCGTGTGAAGCTCGATAACGGGCACGAGGTGCTGGCCTATACGGCCGGCAAGATGCGCAAATTCCGCATCCGTACCGGCGTCGGCGACCGCGTGATCGTGGAAATGTCGCCTTACGACCTGGGCCGTGGCCGCATCAGCTTCCGCCATAAGGGCGACGCGCCGACCTCCTCGCCGCAGCAGCGCCGGCCGAACTTCCGCCGCCGCTGACGACTTGTCTATCGGCCGGCACGACGCCGGCTTTCCGGGGGCGCGCGTTCATCGGGGGCATCACCGCTCAGGAGTGGCCGCTTGCCAATGAACCTCGTTCCGCGTCTCGCGCTGGTGCTCTTCATAGCCTTCGGCATCGGTAGCGCCGGCGCGCAGCCCAAGCCCGACCATTCGCCTCATCCGCCGCAGCAGCAGAGCCCGCCGAACGGCAAGGGCGTGCTGCGGCTACTGCCCGCCGACAGCGTCACCGAGCACAGTGTCGACACGGCGCAAGGCCGTCTCGCCTACAGCGCAACCGCCGGCACGCTGCCCTTCTACGACCAGTCCGGCGAACAGAGCGCCGCGGTGTTCTACGTTGCCTACGTGGCGAAGGACCGCGCACCGAACAGGCCGCTGACCTTCGTCTTCAACGGCGGCCCGGGTGCGGCCTCTGCCTTCCTCAATCTCGGGCTCGTCGGCCCGCGCCATCTCGCGCTCGGCCCCGAGGCACACGGCGCGGCGAACGCCAAGCTCGTCGATAATCCAAACACCTGGCTCGCCTTCACCGATCTCGTCCTGGTCGATCCGATCGGCACCGGCTGGAGCCGCACGGTCAAGCCGGACGACGGCAAGAATTTCTGGAGCGTACGCAGCGACGCCGATGCGATGGCCAAGGCGATCGCGCTCTACGTCGCGCGCAACAACCGCGCCGGCGCGCCGATCTATCTGCTCGGCGAAAGCTATGGCGGCTTCCGCGCCGCCAAGACGGCCAACGCGCTCAAGCGCCAGCAGGGCATCGCGATCGACGGCATCGTCATGCTGTCGCCGCTGCTCGAGGGCTGGCTCACCTTCGGCGACGACCAGTCGGCGTTGCGCGCGGCACTGCAATTGCCGTCGCTTGCGGCGACGCATCTCGAGACCACTAAGAGCTTCACGCCGCAGGCGCTCGCCGCGGCCGAGACATTCGCGCTCGGCGATTATCTCTCGACGCTGGCCGGCCCGCCGCTGCAGGGCGAGGCGGCGCACGCCTTCTACGAGCGCGTCGCCAAGCTCAGCGGCCTGCCGGTCGAGACCGTCGCGCAGGCACGCGGCTTCGTCACCGGCGGCGTCCTCAAGTCGCTGAGCGAGGGCAAGGTGGTCAGCAGCTACGACGCCACCTTCGCCGTGGACGATCCCTTTCCCGAGCAGCGCGGCTCGCGCGGACCGGATCCGATCCTCGACGGCATGGTGCGCGCTTACGGCGGCGCCTTTGCCGCCTATGCGCGCAATGAGCTCGGCTTCAAGACCGAGATGACCTACACGCTGCTCGCGTCCGACATTGCCGGCCATTGGGACTGGGGCGGCACCGGCCGTGCCGATGCCGGCGTCGATTCCGACCTGCGCGTGTTGTTGTCGTTCTCGCCGAGTTTCCGCCTGCTCATCGGCTCCGGCGTCTCCGATCTCGTCACGCCCTACGCGCAAACGCGCTACGTGCTCGACCATCTGCCGCCGACAAATCCCCCCGGCCGCGCCGTGCTCAAGACCTATCGCGGCGGCCACATGCTTTATCTCGATCCGCAATCGCGCAAGGCATTCACCGCCGACGCCGCGGCCTATTACAAGGCCGGCGCGAACTAGCGCCCGCTAACCACAATCGCCATCAGGCGGTCGCCTGCTCGCTAAGCCGCAGCTCCTGCACCATCTGCTCGCGCATCATGAATTTTTGAACTTTTCCGGTGACGGTCATCGGAAATGAATCGACGAATTTGATGTAGCGCGGGATCTTGTAATGCGCGATCTGGGCCCTGCAAAAATCCTGGATTTCCTCCGGCGTCGCCGTCGTGCCGCTCTTGAGCTTGACCCATGCGCACAACTCCTCGCCGTATTTCGGGTCCGGGACGCCGACCACTTGCGCCGCCTCCACTTTGGGATGGCGGAACAGAAACTCCTCAATTTCGCGCGGATAGACGTTCTCGCCGCCGCGGATAACCATGTCCTTGATGCGCCCGACGATGTTGACGTAGCCATCGGCGTCCATCGTCGCCAGGTCGCCGGTATGCATCCAGCGCGCCGCGTCAATCGCCTCGGCGGTGCGCTCGGGATCGCCCCAATAGCCCAGCATGACCGAATAACCGCGCGTGCACAGTTCGCCCGGCGCGCCGACCGGAACGATGCGGCCGTCCGTGTCGACGATCTTGATCTCGACATGAGGATGCGCGCGCCCGACAGTGCTCACGCGGCGCTCGAGCGGATCGTCGAACGCGGTCTGCGTGCTCACGGGGCTGGTTTCGGTCATGCCGTAGGCGATCGTCACCTCACTCATATTCATCTCGCTGACGCAGCGCCGCATGACTTCGATCGGACATGGTGAGCCGGCCATGATCCCGGTACGCAGGCTCGATAGGTCAAAGCGCTTCATCTCGGGCAGGCCAAGCTCGGCGATGAACATCGTCGGCACGCCATATAACGCGGTGCACTTCTCCGCCTCGACGGCTTCCAGCGTTGCGAGCGCATCGAAGCCTTCGCCGGGATAGACCATGGCGGATCCATGTGTGATGCAGGCTATGTTGCCCAGCACCATGCCGAAGCAATGATAGAGCGGCACCGGGATGCAGACGCGATCGCGGTCGGTAAAGCGCTGCGCCGCTCCGATGAAAAACCCGTTGTTCAGGATATTGTGGTGCGTCAGCGTCGCGCCCTTGGGAGCCCCCGTCGTTCCGCTCGTAAACTGTATGTTGATCGCGTCGTCGAATTGCAGCTTTGACTCTAGGTCGGCCAGCATTTCCCGCTGAGATTCGCCAGCAAGGGCTGCAACGTCGTCAAAACGAAGAAAGCCGTCGACCGCGTCCGAGCCGATCCGGATCAATGTCTCGAGCGAGGGCACGCGCGCGGAGCGCAATTGACCCGGTTTGCTGTCCGCGATCTCGGGCATCAACTCGCGCAGCATCCCGACGTAGTCGCTGGTCTTAAAATGGTCGGCGGTAATGAGCGCCTTGCAGCCGACCTTGCCGAGCGCGTATTCTAGTTCGAACGTCCGGTAGGACGGATTGATGTTGACGAGGATCAGCCCGGCCTTGGCCGTGGCGAACTGGGTGACGACCCACTCGGAATTGTTCGGCGACCAAATGCCGATCCTGTCGCCCGGCGACAGCCCAAGCGCCAAGAGACCGGCGGTGAAGGCGTCAACGCGATCATTGAGTTCGCGATAGGTCCACCTGACATCCTGATGTTTTACGACCAATGCCAGGGCATCCGCCCAACGTTCGGCCGCCTTCTGGAAATGGACGCCGATCGTATCGCCGACCAGCGGCACGGTGGAAGCGCCGTGAGCATAGCTCTGTGTCAGGCAACCCATTGGACGCTCCCGGAAGCTTCTCGTTGAGGCTTGCTTCGCCGTCGAGCATATCAGCGTCTGCGACCGGCGAACGTCGGCAATTGGATTGGATCGCCCTGCGGCAGATGAGCCCATGTGGTGCTGGCGGTCCCGAGAGGATTCGAACCTCCGACCTTCGGTTTAGGAAACCGCTGCTCTATCCAGCTGAGCTACGGAACCGCATTGATTTCGCTAGAGCTTTTCGTAGGAGCACTTTTTTTGCTCCGCTTTTGCTCCGATGTAGTGCCACGTTTGTGCTTACCCGATTGGGCGGGGCGCGCACAAGATCGCATCAGCCGCCTTTGGGTGCTCCGGCACTTCGTCGTCAAGGTTCAACGGCACGATGCTGCGCGCGAGGTGTTCAGCCTCCTCAGCTTCCGGCAGACGCATGACCCGCAGAATATGCCATCGTTGCCTCGACGGCTGCAATTGCCTATTACGTAAGCACATGTCTAAATAGGTGTACGCTGCGTCAATGGGGATGAAAAGTGAAAGCCATCATCGCAATAGCCTCGGTCGGCGCCCTCCTCGCATTTGGGAGTCTTGTCTATTCGCCGCCCTCTCAGGCAAATGAAACGGCACGCACCTACGTTTGCAAAAGCGGCCATTACGTCCGAAACGCAAAAGCTTGCAGAGAAAATGGCGGCACGCGCTGACTGCCGGCTTTCACTGAGATGCTCAACGCCTTGAATCTTGCGCTTGACTACTCATTGGCTGTTCGCGTTATGTTCTCGAATGCCGGTCGAGGCCCTTGGGAAGCATTCAGCGCGGGCTGGCGCATCAAGGTGCGCTGCGCCTGGGGGCCGCGCGACGGCATGAAGCGCGTGCGGGAGTGCGTCTTCGGCGGCGAGCTAGACCTTCAAACACTCATCTGGACGAGGGGCCGAGACTTCCCGCTGACGATGCTGGAGAGCCGCCTGAGGTGCCCTCGCTGCGGCTCGCGGCAGGTGCGCGTGGCGTTCAGCGTGCCGCCCAGCAGCCAGCAAATGCAGGCTTGATAGGCTGGGCGATGCGCGTTTTGTATTCGACTTCGATGCGCGGCATTTTTTGCTCCGTTTTTGCTCCCACATCGCGTGAGTAAGGGTGCAATTCCGTGAGGAATTATACACCGGCAAAATCGGAACTTGCCTTATCGCTCAATGGGTTATGAGGAGCGATGAGGAGGAATGCGCAGCGAAAGAATCCGCGAAATTCGGTTTAGGAAACCGCTGCTCTATCCAGCTAAGCTACGGAACCGCTGTCCGTGTCAATTAGCACAGGCCTGCGCGCGACGCACGCCGGCCGCGCGACGCACACCGGGCCTGTGCATGACGGTGTGAGCTCTCACATTCGTTCGCCCGGACCGGCCGGCGCGGCGCGATCCTCCTGCTGGTCTTCAGGCGCGGGCCCGCCCGAACGGTCGTTGTCCCGGCCGGCCGAGCCGGTCGTGTCGTCGCGTCCGCTCCTGTGTAACTGGGCGATCTTGTCGAGCAATTCGCCCGCCGCGCGGACGCAGGCCTGGGTATCTTCCTGAACCGAGCAACGCACGTCGATGCGCGCCTTGCCGCGGGCGAAGTGGAATTGCGCCCCGCCGGCGCCGCCCAGCATCATTTGCCGATGCCGCCGCCACATCGGTCCCATCATCATCGGAGCGCGATTGCTCCAGCGCCGGTTCCTGTTCCAATTGCTACCGTTGTTGGCGGCTGCGGAATCCTCGTTCTCGTCGTCCCGCGAGTTGCCGCGCTGCTGGTCTTGGGCGGCGCCCGTGGTGGCGCTGTCGCGATCGGCATCGCCGTTTGCCGCGCCGGCATTGGTCGAGCCGTCGTGATCCGTCATCGCGGCGCCACTCCTGTTCATTGTGGCGCCTGTCTGGTCCTGCGTCTGTGCCAAGACCGGTTGTGCACAGCCCGCAACGGCGGCGAGCGCCGAGACGAGCGCGAGTGATGCGATGTTCATGGTTGTTGCTCCCGAGGAGTTTAAGCCCCCTGCTCCCGGCAACGGCGAATGCACCGGCCGCGTTCCGCAGGGCCGATCGCGCCGCCTATGTTCCTCGGTACGCCGGATATGTCCGCGAGTTCATGTCGGCAGCCGGAACGTGCCCGGCATAGCGCCAGTTTTCCCTCAAGAACGATGGCCGTGTCGCTGCAAAATGCGCGGTTCCGTACAATGGCGCTGCGGCGATCGGTCTACGCACAGTAACGAACGGAAGGAGGTCCATCATGACCTATCAAAACACGACTTACCGTCATGCCTACGACCGCAGCACGCGATGGCAGGACGGCGGCAACATGATCCTGGCGATCTGGCTGTTCATCTCGCCATGGGTGTTGCAGTTCGCCTTCACCGGTGCCGCGGGCGGCACGATCGCCGCATGGGACGCTTGGGTCCTCGGTGTCGTCGTCTTCCTGATTTCGCTTTCGGCGATGGGACGGCGCTTCGTCCGCGGTCAGGAATGGGCAACCGTCGTGCTTGGCATCTGGATCTTCATTGCGCCGTGGGTGCTCGCCTTCGCCGGCAGCAACTCCAACCCGGCCTGGGATCACTGGATCGTCGGCGCGCTGATCTTCCTGGTGTCGCTGAGCGGCGTCACCAACGCCCGCACCGTTCCGGCATCCACCGAGATGCCGCGGCGCTGAACCGGCCGCGCTCCACGCAATAGCCGCCGCTTTCCTCGGAAGCGGCGGCCTTTTGTGCATAAATTTTATGGACCATTAGCCGTGCGCGCCCGACAATTGCGGCATGGCTGTACGCGCCTGCCTCTTTATCCTTTTCCTGCTGACGCCGTTTGCCGCGACCGCGCAGTCGCCCTGCGGCGGCGCGGATCTCGGCATGGTGGCGGTCAAAGCGGTCCGCGATGCTCGCACGCTGCTGCTGGCGGACGGACGGAGCTTGCGGCTCGCGGCGCTCGAAGTGCCCGACGGGCACGAAGCCGCACTGCGCGTCCTGGAGGGCCAGTCTCTGGCGCTCAAGGCCGCCGCCCGGACGCCTGACCGCTATGGGCGTCTCGTCGCCTTCGCGACCCGGGGCAATACCGCCGAAACGGTGCAGGAAGCCCTGGTTTCGGCGGGCGAAGCCCGCGTTTCGGCCCGGATCGGGGCCAAAGCATGCGCGGCGGCGCTGTTGACCCTCGAGCGGCAGGCTCGCGATGCCCACCGCGGCCTCTGGGCCGATCCAAATTTCGCCCCTTTGCGTGCCGACGATTATGGCCGGGTCCGGGCTGAAAGGGGCCGGTTCGTCCTGGTCGAGGGGAAGGTCCTGTCGGTGCGCGAAAGCGGCGCCACCATCTACGTGAATTTCGGGCGGCGCTTTACACGCGACTTCTCCCTGACCATTCTGCGCCGCCTGCGCGCGGCCTTTACCGCGGCGGGCGTCGAACCCGCGACACTGCAAGGCCACCGCATCCGCGTGCGCGGCTGGTTGGAATTGCGCCGCGGCCCGATCATGGACGTGGCGACGCCCGAACAGATCGAAATCATCGAGTGAGTACGTCCGCTATGGCGACGGTTGCGGCTCGGAGAGCAAAAGCACAAATGCTGCGCGGCATCGCCGTCGCGCTCGGCCTGCTGCTCGCCGCCTGCACCAGCACGCCGGATTTCCGCCAGGTGTCGCTGCCGCTGCCGAAGGTCGCACCGCGCACCGACACGCAAACCGCGGCACAGCGTGAGCATGCGCGCATCCTCGCGTCCTATGGCGGCCAGTACGACGATCCGCGCATCCAGGCGATGGTCGAGAAAACGATCGGCCGGCTCGTAGCCGCGTCCGAGCGGCCGGACCTGACCTACAAGGTCACCATCCTCAACTCGCCGGCGATCAACGCCTTCGCGCTGCCCAATGGGCAGCTCTACGTCACGCGTGGGCTGATCGCGCTCGCCAACGACGAGGCCGAACTGGCGTCCGTGCTGGCGCACGAGATGGGCCACGTCATCGCCCGCCACGCGGCGATCCGCGAGGAGCAGGCGCGGCAGGCGGCCGTCGTCGCCCATGTCGTCTCGGACGTGCTCAGCGACCCGAACGCCGGTGCGCTGGCGCTCGCCAAATCGAAACTGACGATGGCGAGCTTCTCGCGCGCGCAGGAGTTCGAGGCGGACGCTATCGGCGTCGGCATCTCGGCGCGCGCCGGTTTCGACCCCTATGGCGCCGCGCGCTTTCTCGGCGACATGCAGCGCAATGCCGATCTCAAAGCCGGCGGCGCGGCCAACGATACTCGCGCCCTCGACTTCATCTCGACGCACCCGTCGACGCCGGACCGCGTCAAGAACGCCATCGCGAATGCGCGGCAGTTCGGCAGCCCCGGCACGAGCGGCGAACGCGACCATGCCGATTATCTCGGCGTGCTCTCCGGCATCGTCTACGGCGAGGATCCGAGCGAAGGATTCGTGCGCGGCCGCCGCTTCGTGCATCCGAAGCTCGGCTTCACCTTCAGCGCGCCGCCGGGATTTGCGCTCGACAACACCGCCGAGGCCGTGCTCGGCCTCAAGGACGGCGGCGGCCAGGCGCTGCGCCTCGACGTGGTCAGCGTGCCGGCCGAGCAGACGCTCGGCGCCTACCTGACGTCCGGCTGGATGGAGAATGTCGACAAGGCGAGCGTGCTGGCGACCACCGTGAACGGTTTCCCGGCGGCGACCGCCATCGCCTCGGGCGAAGGCTGGTCGTTCCGGCTCTACGCCATTCGCTACGGCAGCGACGTCTACCGCTTCATCTTCGCCGCGCGCGAGCGCACGCCGCAGGCCGACCACAGCTTCCGCGACTCGGTCTCGACCTTCCGCCGCATGAGCCTGAAGGAAGCGTCGCAGATCAAGCCGCTGCGGCTGGCGATCGTCACGGTGGGCGCACGCGACACGGTGGAGAGCCTGGGCAGGCGCATGGCGCTCGCCGGCCACGGCATCGAGACGTTCCGCGTGCTCAACGGCCTCGGCCCGAACGACCGCGTGAGACCGGGCGACCGCGTGAAGATCGTGGTGGAATGAGCGAAGGCCTCATGCTGAAGAGGCGCGTCAGCGCCGTCTCGAAGCATGAAGCCGCCTCGTCCTTCGAGACGCATCGCTGACCCGATGCTCCTCAGAGTCTGACTCAAAATGCGCTGAGTAAAACCGATGAGTTTGGATCGGCTTCTGGAGGTATCAGATTCAGCCCAGCCGCAAAATCCCCGAATGGCGGGCATTCGCTGGATCTGATGTGAATTTCCTCGTCAAGAGCGGCTTCGGTAACTCATTGAAATGACTCAGTTTCATTTTCGGTCGGACTCTCAGGATGAAGCGGATTTCGGCTGCGTCTTCCACACCGCCGCCGCAACGAGCAGCGTCGCTATCCCGAGCCCGACGAACAGCGAGGGCAGCGTCACACCCTGCTTCTGCAACAGCGCGACCAAGACGGTCGTGACAGTCATAAACCCGGCATTGAGCACATTGACGCCGGCAATCGTCCGCGCGCGGTAGTCCGCGCCGGACCATGCCTGCACGGCGGCAAAGGCGGGCACGATGAACAGTCCGCCGGCCACCGCCATCCCACAAAGATCGATCGCAACCCGCAGGCCAAGTGTGGCGGCAAATGCCGCATGCGGCGCCTGTGGCGTCGTGGCGGACGCGACGCCCCAGGTCGCGATGCCGAGATCGATGACGAAGACGCCGATCAGCACCGCGCCGGCGACGGTGATGCCGAGCACGATGCGTCCGCGCGACAACAGCGCCGCGAGCGCGGAGCCGATGCCGATCGCCACGGTGAACAGCGCGAGATAAATGGTGACGGTCGCTTGGTCGC
>DATCFB010000099.1:0-5752 GCA_036509755.1 Pseudolabrys sp.
GCCCGGGTCGCCTTTTTCAATCCGCTGAACGAGGCCGCGGGAAATTCCCGCCCGCTCAGCGAGCGCTGCGGTTGTGATCTTGCGTTCAAGGCGGGCTTGCCGGATTAGCCGGCCGAGCAACAGCAAGGCGTCTTGGCTGTAGCGGGACGAGGCGCGATTGGTGGGTCTGGCCATATTTGGTTCATAAATGGATCAAGAACGGACCTTAGAGCCTATTTATAGACCACGGCCCTCTGGTCAAGTCCTTTCGCCTCCGTTTGGCTTATAAATAGTGCGAGATGAACCTCCGTGGTCCATTTATAGCCCAAAACCGCGATATTTCTCCTCTTACTCCGCTGCCTGCGCCGTCGGCAGCTTGTAGCCCTCGAACTGCTTGCGCAGCCGCGTCTTCAGAATCTTGCCGGTGGCCGTATGCGGGATCTCGTCGACAAAGGCGACGTCGTCCGGCATCCACCACTTGGCGATCTTGCCCTGCATGAAGGCGAGCAATTCCTCCTTGGTCGCCGTCTCGTCCTTCTTCAGCACGACGACGAGCAACGGTCGCTCGTCCCATTTCGGGTGCGACACGCCGATCACCGCAGCCTCCGCAACCTTGGGATGACCGACCGCTAGATTTTCGAGATCGATCGACGAGATCCATTCGCCGCCGGACTTGATGACGTCCTTGGACCGGTCGGTGATTTGCATGTAGCCGTATTTGTCCATGGTGGCGACGTCGCCGGTGTCGAACCAGCCGTCAGCGGCGAAGGCCTCGGAGCCTTCGCCCTTGAAGTAGCTCTTGGCGACCGCCGGCCCGCGGACCTTGAGTCGGCCGAAGGTCTTGCCGTCCCAAGGCAGATCGCGTCCGGCATCGTCGGTGATCTTCATCTCGACGCCGAAGGGCGGGTGGCCCTGCTTCATCTGGACGTCGAGCAGCGCCTCGCCGGTCAGCTCGGCGTATTCAGGCTTGAGGCTGCACAGCGAGCCGAGCGGGCTCATCTCCGTCATGCCCCAAGCGTGAATAACCTCGACGCCATAGATCTCCTGGAACGTCTTGGTCATGGCGCGCGGGCAGGCAGAGCCGCCGATCACGACGCGTTTGAGATGCGGCAGCTTGCCGCCGGTCTTCTCCAGGTCCTGCAGCAGCATCAACCACACTGTCGGCACCGCGGCGGTGAAGGAGACCTTGTAGGTGTTCAAGAGCTCGTAGATCGAAGCGCCGTCCATCTTCGCGCCGGGGAGGACCAGCGTGGCTCCGACCATGGGCGTCGAGAAGGCGAGCGACCAGCCATTGGCGTGGAACATCGGCACGACGGGCATGCAGACGTCGCGCGATGCGAGCCCTTTGGAATCGGGCAGCGCTGCCATGAAGGCATGCAGGACGTTGGAGCGGTGCGAGTACAGCACGCCCTTCGGGTTGCCGGTGGTGCCGGACGTGTAGCACATGCCGGCCGCGGTGTTTTCGTCGAACTGCTTCCAGGCGAAGTCGCCGTCGACCTCTGCGATCCAATCCTCGTAGGCGACCGCATTCTTCAGCGTCGTTTGCGGCATGTGCGCGGCGTCGGTGAGGATGACGTAGCGCTCGATGGCGGGCAGCTTGTCGGCGATCTTTTCCAAAAGCGGCACGAAGGTCAGATCGACGAACATCATGCGGTCTTCGGCATGGTTGACGATCCAGACGATCTGGTCGGGAAAGAGCCGCGGATTGACAGTATGATAGACCGCGCCGACGCCGAGGATGCCGTACCAGGTCTCGAGATGCCGCCACGTATTCCAGGCCAGCGTGGCAACGCGATCGCCGAGCTTGATGCCGTCCTTCTCGAGGCGTTGCGCCACTTTCAGCGCGCGCGCGCGGATTTCGCGGTAATTGGTCTCGACGATCGGCCCTTCGACCGAGCGTGTGACCACCTTGCGGTCGCCATGAAAGATCGCGGCATGGTCGATGATGCGATGAAGCAGCAGCGGCCAGTCCTGCATCAGCCCGAGCATCGTTAACGTTTCCTCTCGCGGTATCCCGTTCGCGGCCCGGATTCATGACCGCTGGACATGTTTTGGGGCCGGCCCCTCGCCAGCCGAGCCCACGTTAGCCCGGCAAACGCCGAGCGCAACGGTCTTGGTTCCCGCGCGTTATCAGGAACAAGGCCGATGGGCGGGCGATGAGGGGGTCATGGGGCTATCATTGGGGCTATTGAGCGCGGCTTTGGTGCTGACGAGCTTGGGTCATCCGGCTGCGGCCGACATCCCCTTGCCGCGGCCACGACCCGAAATTCCCGCTCCGCCGGCTGTGGCGGTGCAATCGGATCACGGACCGCCGACCGCTTGCGACAAGCGGCTTGCGCTGATGGCAGCATTCGCGCCGGAGCCGACGTTGTCCGGGCCCGGCGCCTGCGGCGGCGCCGACCTGATCGAGCTCGACGCCGTCCTCATGCCCGACGGCAGCCGTGTCGCGGTCAAGCCGAAGGCGATGCTGCGCTGTGAAATGGCGGAATCGCTTGCCGCATGGCTGCGCGACGAAGCGGCGCCACGGCTCAAGCCGCTCAACTCGGCGCTCCGTGTGATAGAAACGCTCGATTCCTACGAATGCCGTGGTCGCAACCGCGTGGTCGGCGCGAAAGTCAGCGAGCATGGAAAGGGGAATGCGGTCGATGTGCGCGGCTTCGTGCTCGCCGACCGGCGCAAGGTCGTGCTGACCGATATCGCCGAGCCTAAAGACCTGCGCGAGGCGCTACGGGACAGCGCTTGCCGCCGCTTCACGACGGTGCTCGGCCCGGATTCGGACGGCTATCACGAGCAGCACATCCATCTCGACGTGCTTGAGCGCCGCTCAGGTTATCGCATCTGCCAGTGGGCCGTGCACGAGCCGCCGTCGCCGGCCGTAATCGCCGCCGGCAGCGTTCAGGTGCCGCTGCCGCCGCCGCGGCCGCCGGTTCCGCAAACCCGGAAATTATGAGCGGATGTCCACGCTCCTTTCATAGTTCCCGGGTAGCACAGCCAGCATGACGATCGGCGATCCTCTGACCTTCGTCGGGCCTGCCACGCGGCCCGGTCCGACCCGGCGCGGCGTCCTGCGCGCCGGAATCGGCATGGCCGCCTTCGGCGGGCTGGTCCTGCCGGGGACCGGCGCCTATGCGGCCATGGAAGCGGCCGATGATCTTGTCGTCACCGACTACCGCCTCACGCCGCCCGGCTGGGTCAAGGGCAACCGGCTCACGATCACGGTCGTCGCCGACCTTCATGCCGGCGGCCCCAATATGGGCCTGGCGCGGGTCAAGCAGGTGGTCGATGCCGCCAGTGCTGCCGGCGGCGATCTCGTCGTCATCATGGGCGACTACTTCGCCACCCACCGTTTCATCACCGAGCACGTGTCGAACGCCGCCTGGGCCGCCGAACTGGCCCGCCTGAAGGCGCCGCTCGGTGTCTACGCGATCCTCGGAAATCACGACTGGTGGTACGACATCACGGGCGTCCGCAAGGCACTCGCCGCCGAGCGCATTGCGCTTTTGGAAAACGACGTCGTGCATCTCGGCGAGCCCGGGCGTCGCTTCTGGCTTGCCGGGCTCGGCGACCAGCTCGCTTATATCATCGGGCCGGGTCGCTTCCGCGGCGCTGACGATCTTCCGGGGACGCTGCGACAGGTCCGCACCGCGGACCCCGTGATCCTGCTGGCGCACGAGCCGGATATCTTCGTCGACGTGCCAGAGCGGGTCTCTCTGACGATCGCCGGCCACACCCACGGCGGTCAGATCCGACTGCCGATGATCCCGCCGGTATGGGCGCCGTCTATCTACGGCGCGCGCTTCGCCTATGGCCATATCGTCGAGGGCGGCCGGCATCTCATCGTGTCCGGCGGGCTCGGCTGCAGCAAGGTGCCGCTGCGCCTCGGCGTCCCGCCCGAGATCGTGCGGATCACGCTGGGTGTGTAGTGGCTCCGTGCTTCTGCCGCCGCCGCAGCCCCCCATCCGGCGGGATGAGCCCAATTCTTCACTTCTTCGACGCGGCGGGAATATTCGCTTCCGCCGAAACCGGTTGGGCGTGCACCGATATCCCGAACAGCCGCCAACTGCGGTCCACGTCCTGAAAGAGCAGATCGAATGCGATGCGCAGCGGCTGGGTCGGGACAAAGCCGGTGAGCCGCAGCATGCCGTTTCCTTCGACGGTCGGCGCGGCCGTGAGCTGCGGTGCCATCAGCGCGACGGCGGACAGGTCGACATGGCGGGTCCGCAGATCGGCAAAGATCCGGCCCAGATCGGCGGCGCTGTTCTTCGCCTGGAATCCCGGCGCGGCGAGATCGCGCAGGACCGTGTAATTGCCGGAGCGGTTCGCATCGTCGAGGGTCAGCAGGGTCGAGCGGATGAGATAGAGCGCCCGCTGCAGAGCGATCGGCGCTTGCGGCTTCTGCGCCGGCGCGGGCTTCTGCGGCTCCGCTTGCTTCTGCGGTTTGGGCGCGGCTGCGGCATGGGCCCGCAACGGAGCGGCGCGAACGATTTGCGACAGGGCGCCGGGGGACAAGGCCAGGCTCTCCACGCCGACCACAGCAGCCGCGATCACAGCCGCGGCGACCGCCGGCGCGCCACATCTCGCTGCAAAGGAATGGCCCAGTGTCATCCGCGCCGTTTCACCATGCTACCCGCAGGCCGACCCGGCCGCCGGCGATGTTCTCGTTCATACCGTAACCGATTCCCGCCGTGAGTTGCATGTCACGGTTGAGCCGGAAAGCCGCGTTGATCGCCAGCCCGCTCTGACCCTGGAAGGTGCCATAGTTCAATGTCGCCGCCAGCTTCTCGTGCGGCAGCAAGGTCGGCACGCCCGCCATCGCAAACGCCATCGCGACGCCGCTGTAGGCCTTGTTCGACCGGTTATAGAGGTCATCGATCTGGCCGTTCATGCTGGCCAGCCGGGAATTGATGTTGCTGATGTCGCTCGTCGTCGCGATGCCGAGCCCGGCCAGGCTCGAGGTGGCGAGATTGCCGCCGCCGTCGGACGTGACGACCTGCACCGGCCCGGTCTGCACCGCCGCGCTCGCGACCGAGGTGATGCCCGGCATGGTGTAGGTGTTGCTGGCGGTGCCATAGACGTGCTGGTTGGCGCGCGTCACCGTCGCGCCATTGCCGAGCGCGACCGAGTTGTCGAAATTGGCGCTGGTGTTGTTGCCGAGCGCGACGGCATTCGCCCCGCCGACGGCTGCGCCGTTGCCCATCGCCGTGCTGCCGGCGCCGGTCACGCTGTTGGTGTTGCCGACCGCAATTGCGTTATCGGCCGTGACGGTGTTGCCGTCGCCGAACGCGAAGCTGTTGTTGCCGGTCACCGTGTTGGGGTCGCCGATGGCGAAGCTGCCCGTGCCGGTCACCGTCTGCCCGGTGCCGAAGGCGCCGCTGTTGGCGCCCGTGACGCTGTTGTTGAAGCCGACCGCGGTCGAGTTGCCGCTCGACGCGTTGATGCGCGATTGGTTGCCGATGGCGATGCCGTTCGCCGATGTGGCGTCCACAAAGGCGGCGTTGCCGGCGCCGCCGGCCGTGTTGCCGCCGATTGCGATAGAGTTCGCTGCATTCGCCTGGGCACTGGCGCCGCTCGCCGTGCTGAAATCGCCGCTCGCGGTGCTGAGGACGCCGGTCGCCGTGCTGTCTATGCCGCTCGCGGTGCTGAGGGCGCCGGTCGCCGTGCTGCCTAAGCCGCTCGCGGTGCTGTTGACGCCATAGGCCGCGCTGTTGGAGCTGCTCGCGGTCGAGAACTCGCCGAAGGCCGAGCTGGCGATGCCGCTCGCGGTGCTGTGGAC
>DATCFB010000100.1:0-6147 GCA_036509755.1 Pseudolabrys sp.
GGCGCGGGCCTCCTCGTCAACGCGCGCGAATTCCACCCGGTCACGATTTTGGCGGCGATCGCCATCGTCTACCTGGTCGTATGTTCCGCGCTGTCGCTGGCGGGCCGCGCGCTCTACGCGCATTTCGCCGTGAGGACGTAAAGAGCATGGCCGACGAGCCGACCATCGTGATCCGCGACCTGCACAAGAGCTATGGCGCGACGCCCGTTTTGCGCGGGTGCAGCCTGTCGGTCAGGCGTGGCGAAGTCGTCGTGGTCTGCGGGCCTTCCGGATCTGGCAAGAGTACGCTGATCAAGTGCATCAATGGGCTCGAGCGCTACCAGTCAGGCAGCATCCGTCTCGAAGGCATCGAGGTCGGCGCTAAAGGCACCAATTTGCCAAAATTGCGCGCGCGTGTCGGCATGGTGTTCCAGCACTTCGAGCTCTACCCGCACATGTCGGTGATTGACAACATCGCGCTGGCACAGGTCCATGTCTTGAAGCGGACCCGCGCCGCGGCGCAAGAGCGCGCCCACGAATTGCTCGCCCGCGTCGGGTTGGAGGACAAAGCGGACGCAATGCCGGCCGATCTTTCCGGCGGGCAGCAACAGCGCGTGGCAATCGCGCGGGCGCTGGCGCTGGATCCGCAGGCGATCCTGTTCGATGAACCGACCTCGGCGCTCGATCCGGAGATGATCCACGAGGTGCTACAGGTGATGACCGAGCTCGCCACCGATGGCATGACGATGGTCGTGGTCACGCACGAGATGGGCTTTGCCCGTCGCGTCGCCGACCGCATCGTGTTCATGGACACCGGCGAGATCGTCGAGGACGCGCCGAGCGAGGAATTCTTCTCGGCGCCGAAGACCAAGCGCGCGGCCGACTTCCTGTCGAAGATCCTGGAACACTGAACGTCCGCGCCGTGCCTCAGGCGCGCGGGCGGAAGCGCAGGTTCTTGCGCGAGAGCTGCGCGACCGAGGTGCAGCCCATCAACCGCATGTCGCGTTCGACCTCGGTGCGCATCAGGCTGAGCGCACGCTCGACCCCCGCCTCGCCGGCCGCGGCTAGCGCGAACAGATAATAGCGGCCGACGCCAACCGCCTTGGCGCCGAGCGACAGCGCCTTGAGAACATGCGTGCCGCGATGCGCGCCGCCATCCATCAGCACGTCAATCTTGTCGCCGACCGCATCGACGATGTCTGCCAGCTGATCGAACGAACTGCGCGAGCCGTCGAGCTGGCGGCCGCCGTGGTTCGACACGACGATCCCGGCGCAGCCGATATCGACCGCGCGTTTGGCGTCCTCGACGCTCATCACGCCCTTGAGGCAGAACTTGGCGTCCCACTGCTCGACCATCTCGGCCGCGTCATTCCACGTCATCGAAGGGTCCAGCATTTTGGTGAAGTAGTCGCCGATCGAGATGGCGCCGCCGCCCATGTCGACGTGCTCCTCGAGCTGCGGCAGACGAAAGCGCTCGTGCGTGAAGTATTCGAGCGCCCAGCGCGGCTTCATTGCGAATTGCACGATGCCGCCAAGTGTCAGCTTGAGCGGAATCGAGAAGCCGGTGCGCAGGTCGCGCTCGCGATTGCCGCCGGTGATGGAATCGACCGTGAGCATCAAGATGCGAACGCCGGCGCCCTTGGCCCGGTCCATCATCGCCTTGTTGAGGCCGCGGTCTTTATGGAAATAGAACTGGTAGACCTGCGGAAACGAGTAGTTCTTCGCAAGCTCTTCGAGGCCAACGGTGCCCAGGGACGAGACGCCGAACATGGTGCCGAACTTCTCGACGGCGCGGGCAACAGCGCGTTCGCCGTCATAATGAAAAAGCCGCTGCAATGCCGTCGGCGAACAATAGAACGGCATGGCGAGCGTCTCGCCCATGACGGTCACGGAGAGATCGACATCGGCGACGCCGGCGAGCACGCTCGGCACCAGGTCGCAGTCCTCGAAAGCTTCCGTGTTGCGCCGGTAAGTGGTCTCGTCCTCGGCGGCGCCGTCGATGTAGTTGAAGATCGGCCCCGGAAGCCGCTGCTTCGCCAGACGGCGAAAGTCGTGGAAGTTGAAGCACTGGCTCAGGCGCATGTCGTCTCCAAGGTGCCGGCGCGTCAGGCCGCCTGCGCCTGCGGATGCGCGGCCGGCCGGTCGAGATCGGCGTCCCATGCATCGTAGCCGTAGAGCCAACTGGTGTCGGCGGCGCCCCCGCGCATCCAGGTATTGGCGCTGGAGATCGCCTGCACCACCGAGGTGCGCGGCTTGCGGTGCGCCTCGTAGCGCCTGAACGCGCCCTCGACGTCGTCGCCCTCGACTGCTTTGAGGCAGCGCGCGAGAACCGCCGCGTCCTCGATCGAAGTCGCCGCGCCTTGCGCCATATAGGGCGTCATCGGATGCGCGGAGTCGCCGAGCAGGACGACGCGCCCGTCGCTCCACCTGCGCAGCGGTTCGCGCTCCAGGATCGCCCATTTGTGGCAGTCCGGACAGGCCTCGAGCACGTTGCGGACATCCCGATGGAAGCCGCCATAGGCGGCGCATAGCTCCTTTACGTCGCCTTTCGCCGACCACGACTCCCGCGTCAGCCACTCCGCCGGCTCCGGCACGCTGGTGACGAAGTAGACCTCGCTTTTCGCTTTAGTCGTGTAATAGATGACGATGTGGCGGTCGGTGCCCCACCATTTGGTGCGCGAGCGGCCGATATCGAAGCCGTTCATCAAGTGCGCCGGAAACACCGCGCGATAGGCGATGCGCCCTCTATGAATCGGCGCATCAGGCCCGACGATGATATCGCGCACGATCGAATGCACGCCGTCGGCGCCGATCACCGCGCTAGCCGTAGCCGTGCTGCCGTCGGCAAAGGACAAGTTCACCTGCCCGGCCTTCTGGTCGAGGCCCGTGAGTTTCTTGCCGAGATGGATCGTGTCGGCCGGCACCGCAGAGGCGAGCGCGTCGTGCAGTTCGGCGCGATGCATGCACAGATATGGCGCGCCATAGAGGCTTTCCGGCATTGCCAGTTCGCGCGTCATCTCGCCGGTCGTGCCGTCGCGGTTGAGATGCGAATACGGCGCGAACGCGACCTGCCGCAGCCGGTCCTCGATGCCGATGCGGCGCAGCACCTTCATGGAATTCGGCATCATCTGGATGCCGGCGCCGATGCGGAAGAAGCGCTGCGCCTGCTCGTAGACCTGCACGTCGAAGCCGGCCTTGCGCAGCGTCCCCGCCACGGCCAAGCCGCCCATGCCGGCGCCGACGACTGCGACCGAAAGTGTCTTGCTCATTCGTTCTTCCAATCTACTTTTTCGGGATTCCGGCCTTCACGATCACCGCGTTCCACTTGACGATGTCGGATTTCAGCCGCGCCATCAGTTCGTCGGGCGTACTGGCCTGCGCGGTGACGCCGACCTTGGCATAGGCGGCTTTCACGTCCGGCAAAGCCAACGCGGCGTGGATGGCCCCATTCAGCGCGTCGAGAACGTCCTTCGGCGTACCCTTCGGCGCGAATATGCCGTTCCATGACGTCACTTCGTAACCGGGCACGCCGGATTCCGCCGCCGTCGGCACGTTCGGCTTGAGTGGCGAACGCTGCGGCGCGGACGTCGCCAGCACGCGCAGTTTGCCGTCATTGACCTGACCTTGGATCGCCGGCGGGAATTCGACCAGCATCTGCATGTCGCCGCGAAGCACCGAGACGACCACATCCGGGGAGTTCTTGTACGGCACGATGACGACATTGATGCCGGCCATCGACTTGAACAGCTCGGCGCCGAGGTTCTGCGTGCCGCCGACGGCGATGGTGCCGATGTTGAGCTTGCCGGGGCTGGACTTGGCCGCCGCGACCACGTCCTTGAGCGATTTGTATGGGGCGTCCGCCTTCACCGCGAACACGAGATCGAACAGGCCGATGGTCGAGACCATCTGGAACTGGGTCGGATCGAACGGCAGATGGTTGAAGGCGGCGACGCTGATCGCCGTCCCGTTGGTGACGAGGCCGATCGTGTAGCCGTCCGCCGGTGCGCCGACCACCGTGCGCGCCGCATTGATGCCGCCGGGGCCGGGCATGTTCTCGACCACCACCTGCTGCCCGAGGCTGTGGCTCAGCCGGTCGGCGAGAATGCGCGCGGTCACATCGGCGACGCCGCCCGGACCGAACGGCAGGACCAGCCGGATCGGCTTCTCGGGCCACTTCGCCTGCGCAACGCCGGCGCCGCAGCCCCACGCGATAAACGCAGCCGCAATCACGGCAGCTACCCGTTTTGGCAGTGCGAAACCCTGCTTCGTCATGATGAATCCTCCACTTGCCGGTCGCGGCTTTTTGTTGTCTCGAAAGCATAGTGCGCGGTCGCGGCGGTTGCCAACCTTATGCCGACGTACAACCAGCGCGCGCTTGCGGCCTATTCAAAGCCGTAAAGCCGCGCTGGATTCTCGACGAGCAACGCCTGACGCCGCGCCGCATCGGGTGCGAAGAGCGGCACGAGATCGACCAGATCGGCCTCGTCGGCCTTGTGACTTGCATTCGGATGCGGAAAATCCGTGCCCCACAGCACGCGGTCGGGGACGGCTTCGACGATTCGGTGCGCGATCGGCACCGCCTTGTCGTACGGAGGAAAATCGATGCGCTCGGCGCCGCAGACCTTGATCCAGGCATTGTCACGCTTTGCGAGTTCGAGCAGGCGCTCAAGCGGCTCCTGTGCGACGCCGTCCTTGGCCGGAACACGTCCCATGTGGTCGACGACGAAGGGCAGCGGCAGCTTCGCGATCATCTCCGACAAAGGCTCGATGGACGGTGCGTCGACATGCAGCACGAGATGCCAGCCGCGACCCTTGATGCGATCGATGACCCGATTGAAGACGCCCATGTCCGGCGCGCCGCCGAGATGCTTGACGAAGTTGAAGCGCGCACCGCGCACGCCGCCCGCATGGAGCGCGTCGTAGTTTTTGTCGGTGAAGGTGTCGTCGACGATGGCGACGCCGCGATAGCGCTTCGGATCGGAGGCGATACAGTCGAGCATGGCGCGGTTGTCGCTGCCATGGCAGCTCGCCTGGACGATCACCGCGCGCGAGGCGCCGAGATGATCATGCAGGGCGCGCAGCATCTCCTTGGGCGCGTCCTCGGGCGTGTAGCGGCGATTCGCCGCGTAGGGAAAGACCGCGCCCGGGCCGAACACATGGCAGTGCGCGTCGATGGCGCCAGCGGGAAGCTGGAAATTGGGTTTGCGACGGTGGGCAAGAAAGGAAGCGTGTACGTTCATTATTCGTCTTCATCCGATGGTTCTGCGGGTTTGACATCGATCGCGCTGAGCGACTCCAGCGCGATCAGCCGGCTGTTTGATTGTTCAAAGGTGCAAGCCATCGCCGCCGGCCCGCGTGCATTTGGGCAAGGGTATCAGATCATAGCGCCGCAATATCCCCCTGCTCCCAACCGGCAAGGCTGTCGGTGCGGAAGGCCTCGAAGCGGACTTGCTCGATCGCCTCGCGCATGCCGGCCATCAGCGCCTGGTAGTAGGCGATATTGATGGTCGAGAGCAGCACCGCGCCGAGGATTTCGTTGGCTTTGACGAGATGATGCAGATAGGCGCGCGAATAGCTGCGAGCGGCCGGATGCGGGCTCTCCTCGTCGAGCGAGCGCGGGTCGCTGGCGTGGCGCGCGTTCGAGAGATTGATCTGGCCGAAGCGCGTGAATGCCATGCCGTGGCGGCCGTTGCGGGTCGGCATGACGCAGTCGAACATGTCGATGCCGCGCGCCACCGCCTCGAGAATATCGTGCGGCGTGCCAACGCCCATCAAGTAGCGCGGCCGCTCGGGGGGCAACGCCGGCGTCGTCTCCTCGACGACTTTGAGCATCACCTCCTGCGGTTCGCCGACCGCGAGGCCGCCGATCGCATAACCTTCGAAGCCGATGTCAACGAGCCCGCGCGCGCTTGCCGTGCGCAAGGCCATGTCATCACCGCCCTGCACGATGCCGAACAGCGCATAACCTTCGCGCGCGCGGGCCTCGAAGGCGCGGCGCGAGCGCTCCGCCCAGCGCAGCGACAATTCCATGGCCCGCTGCATCTCCGCGCGCGGCGCCGGCAGCCTCAGGCATTCGTCGAGCTGCATCGAGATGTCGGCCCCGAGCAGCGCCTGAATTTCGATCGCTCGCTCCGGTGACAGCTCGAACATCGTGCCGTCGAGATGCGA
>DATCFB010000101.1:0-3311 GCA_036509755.1 Pseudolabrys sp.
AGCCGCCGAGGCCGTCCGGCGTCGCGATCGAGATTGGGTCGCCGCCCCAGGTCATCAGGCAGAAGTCGGCGGCCATGAAGGACAGGCCGAGCGTCACCAGCACCTGCGCGGATTCGTTGCCGGGCAGCCGGCGCAGCAGCAACCGTTCGATGATCGCGCCGAGCAAGGCGACGGCCAGAGTCGCTAGCACCGCTGCGAGCCAGAAATCGATCTTGTAGCCAAGCATGCCGATGACGAAGGTCGCGCCGACATAGGCGCCGATCATGAACAGCGAGCCATGCGTCAAGTTCGGGATGCGCATCAGGCCGAAGATCAGCGAAAAGCCGGACGAGAGCAGGAACAGCAACCCGCCGAAGGTGATGCTGTTCACCGTTAGCACCAGATAGAAGCTCATCGTGCCCTTGATTGCGTGTTGCGCCGGGTAGGCCGCGGGCGCCTCTCGGGGCGCCCGCTTACCGCCTACTGCTTCAACGGCGGGTAGTCGCGCGAGTAGACAGGCTGCGACAAGAACTTCTTCGGGTCGTAAGTCCAGAACTGGCTCACATTCGGATAGGTCTTGATGACCGTGTTGACCAGCTTGCCGTTCTTGCGCTCGCAGTTACGGATGAACACCGTGCCGACCACGTTGCCGTACTCGTCGAAATGGAACGGCCCGCGCGGGCTGTCCTTGATCGATACCTTGTGCAGATCTTCGGCAAAGGCCTTCTTGCTGACGGCCTTGCCGCCGCTCTTCTCCAGCGCCGCCTCGATGCACATGCCGGCGATATACATGCCTGCCGAATAGCCGCCGGGCAGCACCTTATAGTTCTTCTGCATGTCGGCGACGAAGCGCTTGTTGCTCTCCGAGTCGAAATCCGCCGAATACCAGTGCGCCGACTTCACGCCGATGGCTTCATCGCCAAGGCTATGCAGCAGCGCATCATCCATGGCGGTCCATCCGGCGAGCAACGGAATTTTCGACTTCATGCCCATCGCTTGATAGGCCTTCATGAACTTCACCGGGTTGGAGCCGGCAAAGCCGTTCACGCAGCAATCGGCATCGCTGATCTGCGCGATGTACGGCGTGTAGTCCGGGGTCACCAGCGGCGGCCACAGCTTCTTCAATACTTTGCCGCCGTCGTCGTGGAACACGCGCTGGAAGCCTGCCATCTGTTCGTAGCCGAAGGCGAAATCCTCCGAAATCGTGATGGCAGTCTTGTATTTGAGTTCTTTGGCGGCGTAGTCGCCCAGCGGATGCATGCATTGCGCCGAGGTCGCGGACGGACGCACGATGAATGGATTGACATGCCGTTGCGTCACGTCTTCCGCCGCCGCGAGGCTGAGAAGCGGCGTCTCGTGCTGGCGGATGTAATCTGTGATGGCGAGCAACTCGAAGGCGGCGAGCGGGCCGACAATGGCATCGACCTTGTCACGCTCGACCAATTCCTGCGCCTTGGTCTTGGTGCCGGCCGGGCTGCCGCCGGTGTCGGCGGAAAACAATTCCACCTTGCGGCCGCCCATCATGTTGTTTTTTTCTTTCAGGAATGTCGTCAGTCCCTGTTCCATCTGAATTCCGCCCTGCGCGAGCGGGCCGGTCTTCACCGTGAGCAGGCCAAGTTTGAAGGGCGCGGCCTGTGCGATGGCCGGTTTGGGGAAATTGAAAGCTGCCGCAGCGACGCCGGCAGCGGTCCCGGCCATCATCGTACGACGTGAAATCTTGCGAGCCATTGTAGTCCTCCCTGAATTCCCGCGCGGGGTTTTCGTGCGAACGGCCTTGTTCGGCCATTTCATCTGTAGAAACCAAAGTCGGGCACGCATGAATCGCTGTTTGCGGTCGCATGCGCGCCTTTGCCGTTGCTATCATCGGTCAGGCGCTCGTCGGATGTAAAGCCCGGATTGCGTGTCATTGCATCGCACACACTCCTGACGCCCGTGCCATTCACAGACCCTCACGATGACCAACACCTCAGGGCCGCTTGCCCATCCGGCGCTTTGCCGCTTTTTTCGGCGGAACGATCGGCAGCAACAGGAAAGGCGCCCTGGGTGCGCTGAAGTGTAGCGTCGTGGTGCCGTCGAACAGCGCCTTCGGCCGATTGCGCGGATCGTCGTGCAGGAACGGGCCGCAGCCGGTCAATTCGTTCTTGAAGTTCGAGAGCTTGCCACCCGAGCCGCCGCCATAGACGTAGTCCTTGCCGCGCACTGCGAGCCCGATGCGATAGCCGGCGGGGATGACGATCGACGTCGGCCAGATTTCGATGTCGAGCTCGACCGTCTGCCCCTTCTTCAGCGGCTGTCTTTCATCGTGCGTGTGATAGGGGCGGTACGGAGTCGACAACTTCTTGTCGAGCTTGCGGTGCGAAGCGCGCAGCCAGCCTTGCGCCACCGGCGTGTGCGGGTCGATGGCGCCCTGGAACACGATCTCCTTCATGTCGGCGGTGAAAACGCGAAGCACGATGAAGAAGTCGGCGTCGGCGGTCGACGAGGACGCGAACAGCTTGAGCGCCGAGGGCCCGGTGATCTCGGTTTCCTCCGCCAATGGCGGGGTCAGGAAGATGAACCCGTCGCCCATCGCGGCGAAGCTCAGTCTGGCGTTGCCCGACGGCTTCTTGGTCGAAAGCGCCATCGCTTTCGGATCGAGATAAAACTTCGTCCATTTGGTGCGCTTGATCGGCCACTCGGTCTCGGCGCGCGGCACGAACTTTTCGCCGGGATGACGCACCTGAAGATTGACCTTCGGCTGATTTGACCAGCCGCTGTCCTTGCCGTGCAGGAAGGTGTCGAAGAACTTGAGCTGCTGCTCGCGGCCGTAGTCGGTATAGAAATGCGTCCAGTGCTCGATGCCGTGCGCTTCGAGCCATTTCTGCTTCGAGGCGGCGCGGCCGAAGCCTTCGAAGTTGCCGCGCGGGTGCAGGCCCTGGCCGCCCCAATTGGCTGCGGAGAAGACCGGCACGGTGATCTTGTCCCACTGCGGCGAACGCGCCTTGTGGTAGTCGTCGTCCATCGGATGCGCGGCGATCTCGGCGCCGAAGTCGGCGCGATTCTTCTGCAACTCCTCTTCGCTCAGCGTTTCAGGACCGCAGACGAGCTCGCCATGCACGCGGCTGCGCTTGCCGCGCTCGCCGGCACCGTACTGCACCGTTTTCACCTGCATGTCGTACCAGTTCTCCCAGAAGGTCGAGAGAATGCCGCCATGATGCGTCATGTCGCGGTACCAGTCGGCAGCGCCTTCCCACACGCACATGGCGGCGAGGTGCGGCGGTTGCAGTGAGGCGACGTGCCACTGGTTGATGCCGTAATAGGAGATGCCGTTCAGGCCGACCTTGCCGTTCGAC
>DATCFB010000102.1:0-5921 GCA_036509755.1 Pseudolabrys sp.
AACCGCGCTCGACGCAGTTGCCTTGGTGCGTCTCCGCTACCGCTCGACGCACATGGCAATGCCCATGCCGCCGCCGATGCACAGCGTGGCGAGGCCCTTCTTGGCGTTGCGCTTCTGCATTTCGTAGAGCAGCGTCACGAGAACGCGCGCGCCCGAGGCGCCGATCGGATGGCCGAGCGCGATGGCGCCGCCATTGACGTTGACCCTGCCGGTATCCCAGCCGAGGTCCTTATTGACGGCGCAGGCTTGCGCGGCAAAGGCCTCGTTGGCCTCGATCAGATCGAGGTCGTCGGTCTTCCAGCCAGCCTTTTTAAGCGCCGCGCGCGAGGCCGGGATCGGGCCGGTGCCCATGATCGCCGGATCGACGCCGGCATGCGCCCACGACACGATGCGGGCGAGCGGCGTGTGGCCGAGCTTGGCCGCTTCCGACGCCCTCATCAGCACCACGGCGGCGGCGCCGTCATTGATGCCGGAAGCGTTCGCCGCGGTGACGCTGCCTTCCTTGTCGAAGGCCGGGCGCAGCTTGGCGATCGCCTCCACGGTCACGCCGGCTTTCGGATACTCGTCGGTGTCGACGACGGTGTCGCCCTTGCGGCCTTTGATGGTCACCGGCACGATCTCGTCCTTGAAGCGCCCGGACTTCATCGCCGCCTCGGCCTTGTTCTGCGAGGCGACCGCGAACTCGTCCTGTTGCTGACGGGTGATCTGCCACTGCTTGGCGACGTTCTCCGCCGTCGTGCCCATGTGATAGCCGTTGAAGGCGTCCCACAGGCCGTCCTTGATCATCGTGTCGATGAGTTCGACCGAACCCATCTTCACGCCGCTGCGCAGGTGCTGGCAATGCGGCGCCATGCTCATCGATTCCTGGCCGCCGGCGACGACGATGTCGCTGTCGCCGTTGAGGATGGCCTGATAGCCGAGCGCCACGGCGCGCAGCCCCGAGCCGCAGAGCTGGTTCACGCCCCATGCAGGGCTCTCGACCGGAATGCCGGCGGCAATCGAGGCCTGGCGCGCCGGGTTCTGGCCCTGACCGGCGGTGAGGATCTGGCCCAGGATGACTTCGCTGACGCGGTCGCCCGAGACACCGGCGCGATCGAGCGCCGCCTTGATCGCCACCTTGCCGAGTTCATGTGCGGGCAGGTTGGCGAAGGCCCCATTGAAGGCGCCGACCGGCGTGCGGGCGGCACTGGCAATGACGATGTCGTCTTTCATCCGAAACTCCTGTTACGGTCGATGGCGGGCGGAAGGGGCCTGTTCGGCACTGCCGCATCCTTGAGAGGCCAAGCGGTTCTGCCAATGAGGCGGCACCGCAGGAAGACTCCTGAGAAATGGCGGTTTTCCGGCGCAGGCGCAAGGGCGGGCGATGCCGCGGACCGGTGTGCCGCGCCGCCACAAAAGGGGTTGGCCGGGGCCCAGCGCAATGGTTATGCTGACCGTCCAGGCAGGGGGAAATGTGTGAGCCATGGCAGACGAAAAAGAGCCGGTCACAATCAAGAAATACGCCAACCGGCGGCTCTACAACACCGGAACCAGCACCTACGTCACGCTCGAGGACCTCGCCACGATGGTCAAGGCCGGCGAGGATTTCGTCGTCTATGACGCCAAGAGCGGCGATGACATCACCCGGTCGGTGCTGGCGCAGATCATCTTCGAGCAGGAGAGCAAGGAAGGGCAGAGCCTGCTGCCGATCACGTTCCTGCGGCAGCTCATTCGCTTCTACGGTGACAGCATGCAGATGCTGGTGCCGCGTTATCTCGAACAATCGATGCAGTCGCTGACCAGCCACCAAGGCAAGTTCCGCGAACAGATGGCGCAGGCCTTCGGCACTGTCGGCTTCGGACCGATGGAAGAGCAGGTTCGCCGCAACATGGAAATGTTCGAGAAAGCCTTCGCCATGTTCGCGCCGTTCAGCCGCCCGCAGGCGAAGCCCGCCGGCTCCGACAAGCCGGCGCAAGGCGGCGGCAACGAGATGGACGACCTGAAGCGGCAGCTCGACGACATGCAAAAGCGGCTCGACAAGATGTCGGGCGGCGGCAAGGAATAGCGCGTCCGCAGGCCCGTCCCGCCAACGTCAACCGTGCCGCAGCATCTTCGCGCGGCAAGCTGCGTCAGGCGCGATATTGGTCCAGCACCGCGCGGTCTATCTCCACACCGAGACCCGGTTTCGTCGGGATGTGCACCCAGCCGTCCACCTGCTCGATCGGCTCGGTGATGAGCTTCTGACGGAATGGATGCGACGAGCGGTCATATTCGAGAACCGGCTCCTGCGGAAACAGCGAATAATTGGCGACCGGCACCGCGGCGATCACGTGCAGCGACGCCGCCTGCGCAATGGCCGAGCCCGAGACGTGCGGATTGACTTGAATCCCGTGTGACTGCGCGAGCGCCACGATGTGGCGCGCGGCCGTGATGCCGCCGCACGAGCCGATATCCGGTTGCGCAATGTCGACCGCGCGGGCGCCGAGAAGCCGGCCGAAGCCGTACAGCGTGTGCTCGTTCTCGCCGCCGGCAATCGGCATCGACAACTTGCCGCGAAGCTCGACGTAGCCCTCGATGTCCTCGGGCACGACCGGTTCCTCGTACCAACGCAGTCCGTATTCCTCCAGCGCCCGGCCGAGCCGGAACGCCTCGGCGCGACCGTAGGCGTGGTTGGTATCGACCATGAGCGTGATCGGCTTGCCGTCGATCGCACGAGCGATCGCGCGCATCGTGGCGATGTCGTCGTCCACGCCATAGCCGAGCTTCACCTTCATCAAAGTGAAGTCGGCTTCGAAATGACGGATCGCTTCTTCGGCGAGCCGCGCGGCCTCGCCCTGGCCGTGAATGCGATAGAAGCCGGTCGCGTAAGGCTGCACGCGAGTGCGGAAGGCGCCGCCGAGCAGCTTATAGACCGGCGCCTGATAGAATTTGCCGGCGATGTCCCAGAGCGCAATGTCGATTGCGCTGATGCCGGCGACGACCGAGCCCTTGCGGCCGTAGTCGCGGGTCATGTGATACATCCGATGCCAGAGCACTTCGATGTCGAGCGGGTCGGCGCCGATGACGAGCGGCCGCAAGGCCTTGTCGATCACGGTCGCCGCGATCTCCGGCGGCTCCAGCCCTTGCGCGAAGGCTTCGCCCCACCCGCTCACGCCGGCATCGGTTTGGATTTCCACCAGAGTGGCGGCGCGTTGCCTGACCCAGCCCTGCGAGAACGCGAACGGCTCGGCAAGCGCGCTTTTCAATACGTGAATCGCAATCCCGGTTATCTTCACGTCATGCGCCCTTCGTTGCTCATGGGCAGCATGACACGGCGGCGCGAGTCCGGGCTAGGCCGCCGTAGCGTGTCGACATTCTGCTGAATGGATGCCGCACCCGAGCAGGGGCAGCGTCAGCCGCAGGCGGCCTGGCCGCTGCTGTTCCCCCGCCGTTCGCTGGCGGCGAGCCCGATCAGCGCGCCCTGCAAGTAATCGCAGCCCCAGCCCGCAAGCAGCGCAGCAGCTTCCTCGTCCTGGACCCACTCCGCCACGGTCTCATGGCCGAGCCGGCGCGACAGGTCGATCAGGGTGTGCACGAAAGCGCGGTCGTCCGCCGACTTGACGATGTTCTGCACGAACTCGCCGTCGATCTTGACGATGTCCGCCCCTAACCGGCGCAGGTTGCGAAACGAAGTATGTCCTGCGCCGAAATCGTCGATCGCGACGCGGCAGCCGAGATCCTTCACGCGGGTCACGAAACCGCGCGTATCGTCGATGTCCTGAATGGCGACGGTCTCAGTGATCTCGACGATCAGCCGCTCGGCGGTGCCGGGATTGGCGCGTAGCAGCGCCGCGAGCCCGGCGGACCATTGCGGGTCGAGCGTCGAGGGCGGCGACACGTTGACGCTGGCGCGCAGACAGGACGACTTCGCGAGCTCTTCGACCACCAATTCCATCATGCGGTAATCGAGCATGCGCACCAAGCCGAGCTTTTCGGCGACCGGAACGATTTCGCCAGCATGCGCGACGACCCCATCGGCGCGGTTGACCCGCATCAGGCATTCGTAGAACGCAAGCTTGCGCGTTTTCGCGTCGACGACGGGCTCGAAGGCAAGCGCGATGCGCCGCTCGTTGAGCGCCGTGACGATCTCGTCGGTAGCGCGCAGGCTCTCGCGCCGCAGGGCGTCACGTTCGATGTTCGGGCGATAGGCGGCGAACGAGCCGTGCCGCTTGGCGCGCGCCGCATGCAACGCGTCGAGCGAGCGCGCAAAAATCTCCGCCACCGAGCGGGCATGCCGCGGTGCGGTGATGCCGCCGACGGTGACCGTGACCGCGACGGGACCCGCCGTCGTCGTCAGGGGCTCGTCGCGCACACTGGCGATGATCCGCTCGGCCGCGACCGACAATTCATCCGGCGTGCAGCTCGTCAAAACGATGCCGAACTTGTTGCCGGAGAAGCGGCCGATGTGATCCTTACCGCGCAAGCGCACGCGCAGGCGCTTGGCCACCTGGGCAATGACGTCGTCGGCGATATCGACGCCATAGGATTCATTCAGGCGCCCGAGATGGTCGATGGATGCAATCAGGAAGCCGCACGAGCCGCGCGCACGCACCGCCTGATCGAGCGTGCTCGTCATCACCTCGGTCAGCGTGGCGCGGTTGAGCTCGCCGGTCAGCGGGTCGAAGCGGGCGAGACGCTTGAGTTCGCCTTCGTGCTCCTTGCGCTCATCGATGCGGCGAACAACGCCGTGTGCGCGCGCCGGCTTGCCGTCGGCGCCGGCGAACCAGCGGCCGCTGTCCTCGATCCAGGCGGCCGCGTCGCCTGCTTTCAAACGATAATGAAGTTGATAGGCCACCCCGGCGCCCGTATCGCGCTGCGTCGAACCTTGCACCGCTTCGGCGCGGCCTTGGCCCGGCTCCGCTTCCACGTGAGCCGCGAAGGCGCGGCCGCTGGCGAGTTCAGCCGCCGCAACGCCGAGCACCTCGCCGGCATAAGGCGACCAGGACAGCATGTCGCTGTCGAGCCGCCATTCGTAGGCCGCCTCGCCGACCGAGCGGAGGATGTGCGCGGCATCCGGAACGCCGGCCGGCGGATCATTACGGATAACGGCTGCCTCTTTTTGGGAACACGCATGACGTGCGCGCGTTGCCTTCTGCAAAAGACGTGTCGGGAAGCTACGGACAATCGATAAACAATTAGGAAAAGCGGCGAATTCAACCGCGGTTCGAAACGAAGAGGGTTAACGGCACGGGCCTTGCCAATTCTTCTGCATGAGGGACGTTCCTGTCCCGCATTGAGACAGACGCAATGCGCATCGGCGGCAGCAAAGAGGGACATTTTGGGCAGAGCGGCCACTCGCCGCGGCAGCCCGATGCACAGCCCAAAACGGCCGGCCGCGCTCTGACCGTGGTCGCCGCAGCCGTCCCCCACGCGATGGCATCGACGCGTGGCGACGCGGCCTTCCTCGCCCAGTTGATCGCGACCAAGGAGCAGGCGCCGCAAACACGCATGCGGCGCCGCGCCGAACCCGCGGAGGCGCTTGCGGCCTATCGGACGGTCGCCGGCTTGGTGCGCTAGCGGCCCTCACCCGTTCATGCCCGTGTCAGCGGGAATCCAGCCGGACATACAACACCGTCTGGAAACATGGTCTGCTTGAATATCAATACCCCAGCGCGCAGCCATCCTTGCGCGGCTCGGAACCACCAATCAGCACGCCGCGGTCCCAGTCGATCTTGATCGTCTGCGCGCCGCCCCAAGGCTGGTCGCACATGACAACGTCGTGGCCGCGCGCGCGCAAGCCGTCGATGGTCTTCTGCGGCGTACCGGTTTCGACCTCGACCTTCTCGCCTTCCCAGAAGAAGCGCGGGCAATCGATCGCCTGCTGCACGTCCATGCCGTAGTCGAGCATGTTGAGCATGATCTGCACGTGACCCATCGGCTGGTAGTGCGCGCCCATGACGCCG
>DATCFB010000103.1:0-25868 GCA_036509755.1 Pseudolabrys sp.
CAATGGGATCATCGCGGCTTGCCACCGGTCAGCGCCTCGACGGCCGCCCTCAACGCGGTCGGGTCGATCGTTCCCGTAGTCCGCATCCGGGCGCCACTCGCGAACTCGATCTCGATGGTTCCGGCGGCCGCCGATCCAGCCTGTCAACGGCGGCAGGGCATGCGCCCTGGGCTTCGGATATCGCAAGACGAAACGACCAAAAAAGAGCGTATTGGGGTCAGCTTGATACGCAGCCGGGTTCACTAACGGTGGCTTAACGGAGGAATGGGGACCATATTGGTCCAATGGTTAGACCGCCACGCGTCATCTTCTATACTAAGCGGGTCGCCGAAGGCGATTGGCAGATCGAGGCCCATACTCCCGGTGCGGAAATCCGGTACATCAAAGGCCTGATCAGCCGGGAGGACGCTCGCGAGTGGATTGACGGTCCGCGTAAGGTGGCATGGCTTCGGTCCCAAGGCCTCGCGAAATGACCGACCACATTCGGCCGCATCGCCCGCGTAACTGACCGCCAGCAAGAACACCATTGCTACGGCGGGCGTGCGCCGAGTATCGAGATCGGATGTTCCGCGACCTTCCTTCAAGCAGGTCTATTTGGACCCGATCTGGTCGTTCATTGCTCCGAAGGCGCTGGCGACGTTTGGACAGGGCCGTCCACACGCTCTTGGGCGATGATCGCGACTACGCGATGCGACAAAAACGATAAAGGTGGCTATCCAATTGGGCGACGCTTCCGAGCCGCCTTTGTGACTATCGCGGCAGGCGGCGTGTACCGGAAGTGAGATACTGAGGTCAGGATTGTTCGCCGGCGTTCGCGGTGGTTTGCTCCCCCCGTTGGAAAATCGGTTTGTCGCGGGACGTCGGCCAAGCGCAGTGTTGCAATGGTGTTGCAATGAGCGTCGTAGGGGGTACACCTTAAGTCAGAAACTCGTTGTGAACATTGATTTTTCAGGATGGCTTGACAAGGCGCATCCAGCCTTTGAACCAGCGCGTGCGCTGCCGCAGCCACGGCATGAGTCGCGACGGCGCTTCCTCATAGGTCGTCGAGTCGATCATCGCCGCGCGGTAGCCGAAGCGCGCCAGCCGCATGCCGAGATCGGCATCCTCGGTAACGTTCCAGGCGTCCCAGCCGCCGATCTGGCGCAGCACGGCGGTGGCGAAATGATTGGACGAGCCACCGAGCGGCAAGGGCAGTGCGAGGGCGCAGAGGCCGTCGAGGAAAACATCGAACTGTGCCGCATACTCTGCCGTGAACATGCGCGCGAGCGGTATTATGGCGCAAACGCCACAAGCCAAACGGCGGTGGCGTTCCCACATCCCGAAAACTGGAGGGTGAGATGAGTTAGGAGACGCGCCATGTGGGCGCGCGCGGCGCTTGCCGCTTTGTTTGTTGTGACGGGATTACATGCCGCCACCGCGTCAGTCGGCATGCCAGCCATAGAAGGACTGCACGCCGACCTGATCCAGCGAAACGACCTCATCGGGGATATTGGCCGGATCGATGACATTGAACTTCGGATCGGAGAATTGAAACATAGCGGCGAACCAAGTCTGATGATGGCTGCCATCTGTTGGGTTACGGTAGCCAATGCAGCCGAGAATATAGGGATGGAAAGAACGTTCATCCTTTCCAGGAAGCCAATATCGCATCAGGTCGATGCTGATGAATATTTCAGTCAGTTCGCCAGCGGGTGGCTGACCCGGAAAGATCGCATATGGCCCTCCGTCGAGTGCGGTCTTGACGGATTGGCTGATTTCTCGGAGCCGTTCACGCGGGAACGAATGTCCGTTAAAGCCCATCGCCCATCCCTCTATCCATGGAAAGACGTCAAGAGCGGGAATATTACCTGTGTTCTGCAAGGTTACCTGAACAGATGCCCGCATGCCGTCGTCTTTCGCGAAAATGACGGGGCCGGTGAGCGCAATATCGACCACGGCAAGCCAAGGGCGATGACTCGTCAACAGCATGTTGCGATTTATGACGTTAGCGGCTTGAGAAACTTTGATGGTCGCGCGCGTCTCGCGGGACTGACGGCGCCCGCTGCTCCGAGTTTCAACCCAGAGGGCAATCGTGGAAGCAGCCAAAACAGCGGTGAAAATGAAAAGACCGAACGTGAAGAGCGCTACGGGATCACTCGTAGTCCGCTGCCAGAGGGTTTTGCACTCTTCTGTTTTGTGGCCAGCGTGCTGAGCGGCTTTGTAACATTGCTCTTTCTCTACCTCAGTGGGTGCATAGGCGGCTTGCCACCCGAGAATGGCGGTCCAAAAGACCGTGGCGATTAAAAAGCCGAGCGCTATCTCGGACTTGAGGCGACGCAACCAACGCAACCGGACCCCCGACCTTCAAATTTCCTCCAAGGCTACCCCGTCCAATTCCAGAGCCGCAATACAGGCTAGAAAGAAAGTGGCGGCAAACGTGCCCCTTTTCAGCTTGGCCGTGATTGAGTTTTCAGTTTCCGCTTTAAACCCGTGCTTTTTGAGGCGCTTTGCCAATTCGGCATAGGTCACCTCCTTTTCCCGTAGTTTGTGCTTCAGGAATGCGGCGGCGCGCTCCGCCCATTCGTCCTCCGAGCCAATCCCCATTGGGGCCTCCCTGTCATATTCGACGCCTGTCATTTACGACAGATTTCTGTTGACGGCAAGGCTGTATCCTGTCATAAATGACAGCAGTTGAAAACGACAGGTTAGATAGATGGCCCAACACTTCCTCCTCTCCCGCGCCGCCAAGACCCTCTCCCTCGCCAGCATCTTCACAATGAAAGACGAGGAGGCCGAAATGGCCTTCCGCCGCGTCCGTTGGGCCGATACGGATGGCGCGCCGGTCTGCCCGCATTGCGGCGGCACCGATGCCTACGATTGCCGCCGCTTGAAGGGCGCGCCGCGCTTCCGCTGCCGGGCCTGCGTCAAGGATTTCAGCATCACGTCCGGCACGCTGTTTGCCAGCCACAAGTTGCCACTGCGCTGCTACCTCGCCGCCATCGCGATCTTCTGCAACGAAGTGAAAGGCAAGTCGGCGCTGGCACTCTCCCGCGATCTGAACGTGTCCTACAAGTGCGCCTTCGTGCTGCTTCACAAGCTGCGCGAGGCGATGGCTGAGGAATTGAAGGGCCGCGTCGTCGGCGGCGAAGGCAAGGTGGCGGAGGTCGATGGCGGCTATTTCGGCGGCTATGTGAAGCCTGCCAATCTAAAGGCCAGCCGCAGGGACCGCCGCTTCCGGCAGAACCAGTCCGGCAAGCGCAAGGTCGTGGTCGTCGTGCGCGAGCGCGGCGGCAATTCGATCCCGGCAGTGTTCAAGACGGAAGCTGCCGCCTATGGCTTCCTGCGCTCGCACATCGCCAAGGGCACCTTAGTCAATGCCGACGAAGCCTCATCGTGGGATGAGTTGCACCGCCGCTATGAGGTCAAGCGGATCAATCATCAAGAGGCGTACAGCCTCGACGGCGCGTGCACGAATTGGGCGGAGGAATTTTTTAGCCGCATGCGCCGGGCCGAAATTGGCCACCATCACCACATCGCCGGGCAGTACCTACTTCGCTATGCGCAGGAAGCCTCATGGCGGGAGGACAACCGCCGCATGTCAAACGGCGATCAGGTTGACCGTCTGGCCGGTCTGGCGATGAGGCGGAAGCCGTCAGTGGACTTCAGCGGGTATTGGCAACGCAACCTGAAGCCTGTGGATTGATGTTGACACCGGTACTTTAAAGCTCCGGCTTCAGCACTCCCGCGCGAACCAAATCGTCCAGTTCGCGGATGATCAGATACCGTGCGACCTCAGTGGGGTTAGCGCCGTAAGTCCCGAACCCCACTAGCATTTCAAGCTGAGCGAACGCCCTCGGTGGTAGGCGCGGCTCAACCTTACGAGTTGGGGTTTCATGCCGGGGTCTGGCCATTCCCCATAGCCTACCGCGTTTTCGGCTGTTTAAAAGCTGCTAAATAGCTGCCAAAAACCTTGCCGCTGCCATTCGACTCTGGCACTGTCCAATCATACAAATGTTTCGGGCCGCCCCCGCGAGGAGACGGCCCGGTTCGTGGCGAAGATGGTAGAGGGCTCGGCCGGATTCGAACCGGCGACCTGGACCTTAGCGGGGACCCGCTCTATCCGCTGAGCTACGAGCCCATAGGTTCGCCCCGTTTTCCGAAAGGAAGGCGGGGCGAATCGCTTTTCAGCGATCACCACCCATAGGCTCTGATTTGAAAGTGAGCCGCAAGCGGTAGCCGTGCTTGGTGCACAGGCTATCCCCGTAAAAACCGCTTTCCCACGTCACGCGCTAGAGGCGCGATTCTGTGCACGCTGTCGAGCGGGTCTGTGGATTACTCTGTTCGATCCCACAGCGGACCGACCGTATCGGGCCTCAGCCGCCAGCGCGCCGACAAGCGATTTCCGATCTTATCGACCGCGCCCCGGTGCCTCAGCAGGTAGGACAGGTTTGCCCGCACGCGCCGGATCAGGGCGTGCTTGGCCTCATGGCCATAACCCTTACTGGCAATGATGGCGTCCGCGATCTGCGGCACGCTGAGGGGCTTCCCGTCAGCCCGGCGCAGGGAGTCAATGATGAGCCGATTGAGTTCACCCTGCCCAAATAGCTTGACCCGCCGCAGCCGCTTCGGGGCGATGGTGTCCGCCCGATATTCCGGGTCCAGAATCCGCAGCGTGGCGTCCAGGTGGGCTAGCTGCGCCTCCCTGTGCCGGATGCCATCTTTGAACTGTTGAATCTCGCCGGCCATCGTGGCGCGGCGATCTTTCAGGGCGGCGGCGGCGTACTGGTTGGTTTTGACAGTACAGGGACGGGCGAAGTGATGTCGGGGCATGCGCTTTAGATGGCGCGGGGCCGGTCACTTGTCTTGTGGCGTTTGCGCCATAATACCGCGCGCGAGCCAATTGTCATCGGTGTTGTCGATCGAGAGCCGCGCCTGCACGCAAGCGAGGCTGTCGTCATTCGCCGCGAAACCTTCCACGGCGCGGCGCAGTTGACGCCGCTCGGGCCGGTCCTCGGCATCGTAGACGACGGTCAGGCCGCCGCGCGCGAAGGGCAGCGCGGCATTGAGCGCACGCGGCTTGGTGCGCGGCGCGCCGTGCGGCACGACGATGATGCGCAGCGGCAGCGGTCCCGCATAGGCGGCGATGGCGTCGCGGGTATCGTCGTCATCATGCTCGACCGTGAGCAGGACATCGAGTTTCTCGCGCGGATAATCGAGCCGCTCAATGGCGTGGAGCAGGCCGCCTACGGATCGCGCCTCGCGATAGAGCGCGGCGATGATCGTGTAGATCGGCAATTCGCGGTCGGCCCGCGCCGGCGACGGAAGCTGGCGCGGTTTCGCGATGAGCGCGGTTGCAAAGCGCAAGCCGAGCCAGGCGAGAAAGAACACAGCCAGCGAGGCTTCGACCGCCAGCGGCGCGGCGAAAACCGTAAGACCTGCGAGCGAAATCACGAGCGCCGCGCGCAAGCGGCTCATGGTGCGCCCGCGTCGCATTGGCGCCGCCGATAGAAGCGGCCAGCGCCGGTGCAGGCCGTGCGCCGCAAGCTCGCTCAAGGCGCGACCTGCGCCGTGCAAAGCGAAGCCGTCGAGCCGTTGCGTCGTGGTGAGGCGAAAGCTGTCGGCCGGGGCCTTTCCTGCGCCGAGCAAATCGATCAGACCGCGCGCCGCGAGGTGCCGTGGGGCGACCAGCCAGACGATTCCATCGTCGCTTGTCAGCGGCGCCAATCCGGCAGCGGCCGCCTCGATCAGCCGGGCATCGGACAGCGGACAGGCGCTGCGCGGCATGTCGTCGAGCTCCGCGAAGACCAGGCCGAGTTGCGCCGCAAGCGCCCGGACGTAAGCTTCCTCGTCGAGCGCGCCCATGGCGATGAGGGCGCGGTCGGCGCCAGTGCCGAGCCGGCCGGCGCGCAATGCCGCCTCTGTCAGCACCGTGGCGGGGATCCGGTCGCGGATGCAATCGAGCTCGGGAAAAGGCTGCCGCGCATCGGCATCCGCGGCGCGGCGCTGGGCGGGGCGCGGGAATGGCCCAGCCTCATGCAAGCGGATGGCCGCTGCGGTCTTTCCGGCAGCCCCCATGCCTCACCCCCGTTACAACCCGTGGTATATTACGGGTGGCAGCTGGAAATTCAACCGTCGCGCGCATCGTCGCGTAGCCGGTCAAAGCGGGCCATTTCGGGCAGCCGGCGTCAGGCGAGGTCACACTGGGAGATTGGAGGGGCCGTCTACTTCCCGCCCGCCATCGCGTCCTGCGCGCTGAAGAACCGGACCATCACGTCGGTGGCGTCGGCCGGCGGCTTGGCGAGGCTGGTGTGGAATTCCATGCTCGCGCCCGGCAGCAGGACACTGCGGGCGGGGCGTGCCGTCCACGTGTAGACCTCCTGGCCCGAGCCATTGCGTGCGGCAAAGCGCAGGCGAGGCACTTCGAGCGGCTTCTTCGCCTTGCTGACGATCTTGCCGTCGACCAACAGGATCGGCGCGCCATTCTCCTTTTCGCGCGTGATGTGCACGCCCTCGAAATCGAGTTGGCGCAGGTTCACAGGCAGGCCGATGGCGGCGAACAGAGAAGCGGTCTGCGGCAGGAAATGCACCACCTCGTTGCGTGCGCCGACCATGGCGACGTTGAAGGCGAACAGCACGAGGATGATCGCGGTCCAGCGCGACGTGTGACGCGATTTTTGCCGCTTGCTCTGCAACCGCCGGCGGCGGGTGATGAAGCTTTCGGAATCGGCCGGGTCCGGCTCAGACTGCGCCATCGGCTCGGGCAGCGGCATGTGCTCGATCGGCGGCACCAGCGAAGGGGATTCGGCAATGATCGGCGGCGCTTCGGCAGCCTCGACCACGGCCCGGGCAGCGATGTCGACGGCCTCAAAGCCGGCCGCCTCGGCTTGGTGCTCGAGCTCGGCATGGTGCGCGGGCCGGACGCGGAAATCGTCGGAGGCGACGGAAGCGGGCGTCCGCGCGACAGGCGGCGCCTGTTCGGCCTGGGCTTCGGCGATGATGCCGTCGACAAAGGCGTCGACCGGGCTTTCGGCGCGCGGCGCGCTGGCGAACCACGTCGCCCGGCAGCGAGCACATCGCACCATGCGTCCCGACGCTCCGACCGAAGCCGGTTCGATCTGGTAGGACGTGGCGCAACTCGGACAAACGATCAGCATGGCATCCGATGACAAAGGCGGCCCGGGAGCAACCGTACCAGCCGACCGTTAAAGGACCGGAAACCATGGGGCGGCGAAGGGTCGCCCGCGACCAACCCCAAATTCCGCTCTGGCGGGACAGCGATAATGCTGTAAAACCTTGGTTATAGGCGGGAATCAGCGCTGCCAAACGGGGTGGGTAGCGCCTCACGGAGTCTGCCCGGGGGACCTCCCTACAGGACTGATCGGAGACGGGTGTGGTCCGATTCGAGAATGTCGGTTTGCGCTACGGCATGGGGCCGGAGGTTTTGCGCGACCTCACGTTCCGCATCGAGCCGCACTCCTTCCAATTCCTCACCGGCCCGTCCGGCGCCGGCAAGACCTCGCTGCTGCGGCTTTTGTTTCTATCGCTGAAGCCGACCCGCGGCCTGATCACGCAGTTCGGCCACGACGTTGCAACGCTGTCGAAGGACGCGGTCGCGACGCTCCGGCGGCGTATCGGCATCGTTTTCCAGGATTTCCGCCTGCTCGATCACATGTCGACCTACGAGAACGTCGCGCTGCCGCTGCGAGTGATGGGGCGGCCGGAAGAAAGCTATCGCGACGAGGTCATCGAACTTCTCAATTGGGTCGGTCTCGGCGAGCGCATCTGGGCGCTGCCGCCGGTCCTCTCCGGCGGCGAGAAGCAGCGCGCGGCGATCGCGCGCGCGGTGATTGCCCGGCCGCAGCTTCTGCTGGCCGACGAGCCCACGGGCAACGTCGATCCGAGCCTCGGCCAGCGGCTGTTGCGTCTGTTCGTCGAGCTCAACAAGTCAGGAACCTCCGTGGTTATCGCCACGCACGACATCGCGCTGATGGACCAGTACGATGCACGCCGCCTGGTGCTGCACGACGGGCGCCTGCACATCTATGACTGAGGCGGACGGGATGAGCGACATGACACGAAGCGAATTTGCGCCGGCGCCGCGCGTATCCGCGGTGCCGCCGATGCGCTTCGAGACGCCGCTGGTGCCGCGCAATTCGATCTCCGGCCGTGCGCTCGTGGCGGTGGTTGCGATCATGACCTTCCTCGTTTCGCTGACCACCGGCGGCGTCATTCTCGTCAGCCAGGCGGCGAGCGCGTGGCAGGCGGACGTTTCGCGCGAGGTGACGGTGCAGCTCATTCCGGCGGCCGGACGGGACATCGATGCCGATGTCGCGCGTGCAACTTCGATTGTGAAGAACTTCGCGGGCATTGGCGACGTGCGCGCCTACAGCAAGGACGAATCCGAGAAGTTGCTCGAACCGTGGCTCGGCACCGGGCTGACGCTCGATGAGTTGCCGGTGCCGCGGTTGATCGTGGTCAAGATCGCGCGCGGCGGGGCGCCCGATCTGCCGCAGTTGCGTAACATGTTGAAGGAGCAGGTGCCCGGGGCGCTGCTCGACGACCATCGCGGATTCATCGAGCGCATGCGCGCGATGTCCGGGACGGCTATCGCCGCCGGCATCGGCATCCTGATCCTGATGATCGCCGCGACCGTGCTGTCCGTCACCTTTGCCACGCGCGGCGCCATGGCCACCAACAAGACCGTCATCGAGGTTCTGCATTTCGTCGGCGCCAAGAACCGCTTCATTGCCGAAAACTTCCAGCGGCATTTCCTGCTGCTCGGACTCGAGGGCGGCGCCATCGGTGGTGGCGGAGCGATCGTGGTGTTCGCGATTGCGGCGCTGCTTTCGCGCTGGTTCGGCACCACCGCCGGCGGCGAGCAGACGACCGCGCTGTTCGGTTCGTTCTCGATCGGTCTCGGCGGCTATGTCGCCGTGTTGGTCCAGGTGCTGCTGATCGCCGGCGTCACCGCCTTCACGTCGCGGCACACGGTCAATCACACGCTCGAGATGATCGACTGATGTTTGCAGGTCTCGCCCGCTGGATCGGCTTTCTGACGATGACGGTCGGCCTCGTGGGTGCGCTGTTGCTGGCCGGGGGCTTCTTCTGGTTCGCATGGCAGATCCAGACCGAGGAGACGCCACTCGACCGCAATGCCGACGGCATCGTCGTCCTGACCGGGGCAGCGGCGCGAATTCCCGACGCCATTGAACTGCTCGCCGCCGAACACGGCAAAAGGCTATTGATCACCGGCGTTCATCGCGACACGCGCGCGCGCGAGATCGCGCGGCTGACCCCGCTCTATTCCAAGTTTTTCACCTGCTGCATCGATCTCGATCGCTCGGCCCTCAACACATTCGGCAACGCGCTTGAGACCAAGCGGTGGGCGGTCGAGCACAATTTCAATTCGCTGATCGTCGTGACATCGAATTGGCACATGCCTCGGGCCATGGCCGAGATGCGCCATCAATTGCCGCAGACGACCTTGGTTCCGTACCCGGTCATCTCGGACAAGGTGCGGTCCGAATCGTGGTGGACGAACACCGAGACGCTGCGGCTACTGGTCGGGGAATATTTCAAGTTCCTCTTCGCGCATGTGCGCATGCGCATCGATCCGGATGGGACGTGAGCGGAGCGCGCCATGATCATCATCCTGCGCTCGGTCGCTTTCAACGTGCTCTTCTATTTGAACACGGCGGTCTTTGCCATCATCGGGCTGCCGACCTTCGTCATGCCGTACCAGGCAATCGTCGAGGTGGCCAAGACATGGGGACGGGTGAACCTGTTCCTGCTTCGCGTCGTCGCCGGCGTGAAGTTCGAGGTGCGCGGCCGCGAAAACATCCCGCCGGGCGCGGTCATTGTCGCCGCCAAGCACCAGTCGGCATGGGAGACTTTCGCGCTCATGCATCTGTTCGACAGCCCGTTCTTCATCATGAAGCGCGAGCTGCAATGGATTCCCGTCTTCGGGTGGCTGACGATCAAGGCCCGCATGGTGGGAATCGATCGCGACGCCCGCGCGGGGGCATTGATCCGCATGACCGAGCATGCGCGCACCGAGTTCGCGCGTGGCCGGCAGCTGATCATCTTCCCGGAAGGCACGCGCCGGCCGGTTGGCGCCGAGCCGAGTTACAAAAGCGGCATAGCCTTCCTTTATTCTGTGGAAGGGCTGCCTTGCCTGCCGATGGCGCTCAACTCCGGCCTGTTCTGGCCGCGCCGGTCAATCCTGCGACAGCCGGGCACGGTGGTGGTCGAGATCATGCCGCCGATCCCGCCGAGACTCGGCAAGAAGGCCTTCATGGCGCGCCTCGAGCACGACATCGAGACGGCGAGCTCGCGCCTCATCGCGGAGGCGCAGGCGAAACATTGACGTCAGGCCTGTTCGCGCGGGCCCTTCAGGCGCTCGGCCAGCAAATGCAGGTCGTGATCGCGATAGCCCTGCCGCTCGATCTCCATGACCGTTTCCACGACGTAATCACGATTGTTCCCGGATCGGCCGTGGCCCTGTCGGACGAAGTGGAGTTGCTTCTCCAGGCTGAGGCGGCCGGCATATTGCTCGTGGCCGCGGTCGACCATGTAGCAGAGCGCCTGCATTCGCTGTCCCGGATCGTCGATGAACCACACCGATCGCCAGGTCTCGCGATAGACCATCGTCGCCTGCTCGCGTGCCCGCAGATAGGCGACCGTGTCGGCGCGTTTCGCCGCCGCGACGCGATAAAGGATGCCGCGGCAATTGCCGCCCTGGTCGAGGCCGAGGACCAGCCCGGGCTTTTCCGGCGTGCCACGGTGGACGAAGGAATAGACGCAGAGCGCGCGGTGGGCGCCCATGACGCGCGCCGGTCGCCGCTCGAGGAAATCGAAGCCCGGCCGCCACATCAGCGAACCGTAGGCGAAGACCCAGAGATCGCCGCCACTCTGATCGATTGTTGTGCTCATCCTGCGCGGAAAACGGACTGCGGCGTTGACATGGCCCGGCGAACGGGCTCGCGTACCAGCCGCTAGCCCGCCGCGCAAGACCGCGCTCGTCGAGGGCAGACGGCGCAGAAACGCCGCATTCAGAAGGTGTCTGACCCGGCGATGCCTTACACTCCGATGCCGATCCAGTCCCCCCGCCGGACCAGCCGCCGCTATATGGTGATGCTGTTCCTGGTCATCGCGCTGGTCGCGGGCTGGAGCCTGTTCTGGAAATACGCGGCCGGCCGCGCCGCCGATTTGATCGCCGACTGGCAGGCACGCGAGGCGACCGCCGGCCGCGTCTACGGTTGCGGCTCGCAGTCGATCGCCGGCTATCCGTTCCGCATCGAGGTGACCTGCTCACCGGCTTCGGCTGAGTTCCGCAATTTTACTCCGCCGCTCGACATCAAGCTGCCGCGCATCCTCATCGCCGCGCAGATCTATCAGCCGACGCTCCTGATCAGCGAATTCAAAGGGCCGGTCAGCGTCGCGGATTCCGGAAAACCACCCGAGTTCCAGGCCAATTGGACACTCGGCCAGTCGAGCGTGCGCGGGCTGCCGGCCGCGCCGGAGCGAGTCTCGCTCGTGTTCGACGATCCGGAACTCGACCACATCGCCGGCGGCAAGCGCGAGGTCTGGCTCGCCGCGAAGCATCTCGAACTGCACGCGCGCATGGCCGAGCCCTCCGATGACGGCAAGCTCGGTATCGAGACCGCGCTGCGCTTGCAGCAGGCGTCACTCCCGGCCTTCCATCCGGCCGCGGCCGAGCCGCTCGACGCGGTGATCGACACCGTGCTCCGGGGCGTGAACGATTTCGCGCCGAAGCCGTGGCGGCAGCGCCTGCGCGAGCTGCAGGCGGCGGGCGGCCGCATCGAGGTTACACAAGCGCGTGTGTCGCAGGGCGACATCCTTGCCGTGGGCGCCGGCGCGTTGACGCTGAATGCCTCCGGCCATCTCGACGGTCAAATCCGCGTCACTATTTCCGGCGTTGAGCAGTTCCTCGACAAGATCGGCGCCAAGCAAATGGTGCAGACCTCGCCGGCGCTCGACAAGCTTTCCGGTGCGCTCGACCGGCTTTCGCCCGGTCTCGGCAATGCCGCCCGTCAGCAGCTCGGCAACAATCTCGGCGCCGGCATCAATGCGCTCGGTCAGCCGGCGACGCTCGAAGGCCGGCCTGCCGTAACGCTGCCTTTACGCTTCGACGACGGCGCGATGTTCTTGGGCCCGGTCCCGATCGGGAAGACGCCGGCGCTGTTTTAGTCTTCCGCCGCGTAGGGCTTCGGCATCGGCGTGTGCGGCAGGTCCGGATGCGGACGGCCGAAGTCGGGCGCCGGTGAATCCTGTCCGATTTGCACGATGCCTTTGCGGATCGCGCGCGTGCGCGCGAATTGCTCGAACAAGGTCGCGCCGTCACCTTTGCGGATCGCCCGCGTCAGCGCCGAGATGTCTTCGTTGAAGCGCCCGAGCATCTCCAGCACCGCCTCCTTGTTGGCGAGGAAAACGTCACGCCACATCGTCGGATCGGACGCGGCGATGCGGGTGAAGTCGCGGAAGCCGCCGGCCGAGAACTTCAGCACCTCGGAGCGCGTCACGTTCTGCAATTCGTCCGCAGTGCCGACGATGGTGTAGGCGATGAGGTGCGGCAGATGGCTGGTCACCGCCAGCACCAGATCGTGATGCTCCGGCGTCATCGTCTCGACATTGGCGCCGAGCAGTCGCCAGAACGCGGCGAGCTTCTCGGTTGCCGCCGGCTCGGTGCCTTCGGGCGGCGTCAGGATGCACCAGCGATTGACGAACAGTTCGGCGAAGCCGGCGTCGGGACCGGAATATTCGGTGCCGGCGACCGGATGGGCCGGCACGAAATGCACCGTCTTCGGCAGATGCGGACCCATGTCGCGCACGACCGATGCCTTGACCGAGCCGACGTCGGAGACGATCGCGCCGGGCGCAAGATGTGGACCGATCTCGGCCGCGACCGGCCCGCAGGCGCCGACCGGAATGCAGACGATGACGAGATCGGCGCCCTCGACCGCCGCGGCATTGGTCTCGACCACCTGGTCGGCGAGACCAAGTTCGGCAATGCGTCGCCGGGTCTCGGGCGAGCGCGCGGTCGCGACGGTCGAGCCGACTGCGTTCTGCATCTTCGCCGCGCGCGCGATCGACGAGCCGATCAGGCCGGTGCCGATCAGCGCCAGGCGATTGAACAACGTTTTCTGCGGGACGCTCACGCTGAATCTCCGCTCGCCGCAGTGCGCTCCCTCCCCCCTTGTGGGGGAGGGTTGGGGAGGGGGGTAGCAATCGTTATCAGCGAATTGCAATTACCCCCGCCCCGCTCGCCGTCGGCGAGCGACCCTCCCCACAAGGAGGAGGGTAAAGGAAGTGTAGCGCTTCGTCTCACGCCGCTTTCCCCAAAAACTCCTTGAGTGCGGCGACCACCAGGCGATTGGCCTCTTCGGTGCCGACACTCATGCGCAGCGCGTTCGGCAGCTTGTAGCCGGCGACGGCGCGCAGGATCAGGCCGCGCTTTGTCAGGAAAGCGTCGGCGTCCTTCGCGGTACGGCCCGGCGTCTCGGGAAAATGGATCAGGACGAAGTTCGCCACGCTCGACGTCACTTTCAATCCGAGCTCGCCGATCTCGTCAGCGAGCCAGCCGAGCCATTTCGTATTGTGCGCGCGAGAACGCTCGACGTGCGCGGTGTCGCGGATCGCCGCAATACCGGCGGCGATCGCCGGCGCGTTGACGTTGAAGGGCCCGCGGATGCGGTTGACCGCGTCGACGATGTGCTCCGGTCCGTACATCCAGCCGAGCCGCAGCGCTGCGAGGCCGTAGATCTTCGAGAAGGTGCGGCACATCACGACGTTTTCGGATGTGGCAACCAACTCGATCCCGGACTCGTAGTCATTGCGCTCGACATATTCCGCATAGGCGGCGTCGAGCACGAGCAGCACGTGCGGCGGCAGGCCGCGGTGCAGACGCTTCACCTCGTCGAACGCGATGTAGGTCCCGGTCGGGTTATTCGGGTTGGCGAGGAAAACGACTTTGGTCTTCGCTGTGACCGCGCTCAGGAGGTGGTCGACATTGGCCGTATAGTCGGTCTCCGGCGCGACGACGGGCTTCGCGCCCGCCGCCAAGGTCGCGATCGGGTAAACGAGGAAACCATGCGTGGCGTGGATCGCCTCATCGCCGTCCTTGAGGTAGGCGCGAGCGATCAGGTTCAAGAGGTCGTCGGACCCGGCGCCACAGACGATGCGCGCCGGGTCGAGACCGAAGGCGGCGCCGATCGCCTCGCGCAATGCGGTCGCCGTGCCGTCCGGATAATCCTCGAGGTGCTTGCCGACGTCGTTATAGGCGGCGATCGCCGCAGGGCTCGGGCCCAGAGGCGTCTCGTTGGATGAGAGCTTGAACACCTTGGCGACGCCGGGTGCGCTGCTTTTGCCCGGGACGTAAGGTGAAATGTCGAGCACGCCGGGGCGTGGTTGCGGGCGGCTGGTCATGGTCGGATCCGAAAGTCAGGTCTTGTCGGCGGCAACCGTATAGCGGGTTGCGTGGCTGCCGACGAGGGCCGCCGAGCGCACCGTAGTGCCGGCCTTCACCAGCGTCGCCCTGATGTCGTCGAGCGATTTGTCCTTCGGCAGCGTCACCAGCAGCGCCGCGCCGTCGAAGGCCCGGTCCGGCACGGCGAGGAAATCCGCCTCGGAGGTCAGCGCCTGCGCGGCATGCGCGCTCCAGCCGGACACCCGCACGCTCCACACGGCGACATCCGTTGCCATCGCATCGGCCGCCACGCGCGAGAGCACGAAGACGGGGAGCGCGGCGGGATGATCGGGCCGCTCGACGAAGGGCAGGCGGGCGATGATCTTCGGCGCGGCGTCGAATTCGAGTGCGGTCCACCATGCGCCGGCGCCGGCGACGGCAGTCGCGGGGGCGAGGCCGAGATCGCCCTTCGATTGAGAAACCGCCTGCACCACGCCCGCCGCGCCCATATGCGGCACGAAAGGGACCGTGAAGCCGAAATGGAATCGCGCTGTATCCCGCATCAGCGCGTCGCCCGCCGACAGGTCCGCGTGCACGGAGAACGGCGACTGGACGTAGGTGAACGTGGCGATGATGACCCGCCAGATGCTCTCTACGGTATCGAGCGGCAACAGCCCCCTGTGCCGCTCGACCAGGCGGCGCATCATCTCCGCCTCGCGCGCCGGGCGGAAGGCCGAGCCGACCTCCTGATTTTTCTTTACCGCGATCAGGGTGCCGATGATCTCGCTGCGCTCGATCAAAAGGCGGTGCATGCCTTCGTCGATGCGATCAATGTCCTTGCGCAGTTCGGCAAGAGACGGGATCTCGGCGGGCTTGGACGGGGGCGTCGGCATGGGCGCTATTGATAGGTGGGGCGGCTCTGAAAATCAAAGAAAACATTGGCGGCTGGATGCGGTCAAAAACTGCGTTTTCTGCGCCTGCTTCCGGCTGCACGCGCCACCACGATGCAGGGGTGCCGCGGCGGTGACAACATCGCTCTTTTGTCACTGGTGAGGCGTGCCGCGTATGCGCTGCGTTCGGCGGCGTACGTCTGCATATTCGTGAATTGATACAGCGCGCGCGGCGGTTCTCAGGCCCTTCATCAAAGATGAGGCGGTAACCGATAGCCGCGTCTTCGTCTCGTCGCATTTTTCTTTGGAACGAGTCGCAGCCTCTGGTCTTTCCTCGGTGGCATGAATGGAACCCCACGCGGATTATCAAATTTGTGCGCATCCGACATGCGTGTACGAACACCAATAACAACCATTCGCTGTTGTCCTTCCTCTCTTCACCCGCTAAGCAGCAAGCAGACGTTCGTGAATGTCGGATGTCAAACACAACGACGGTCAGCGTGTGCAGTGTCGAATTCGACACGGAGCACGAAATGACCCTGCGTCAAACGCAAATCCGACACGGTGCGGCCTCGCTTTCAATTTGCAAAAGGCCGTCCAGTTTCGGGGAGAAACGCTCAATCAGGAAAATCAACGAGGAGATTGATCTGATGAGACTTTTGAAATGTGGTGTGACGGTCCTAGCGTGCTCGGTCGCAATCGCGGCGGGCTCCAATGCGGCGTTGGCGCGGCCGTCCCACCATCATCGACATGTGCAGGTCGCACGTCATGCTGCGCATCATCGCCATCGCCATCACCATGCGATGCTTCGCTCGTCCGTGCGGAATAATGTGGTCGCCGCGATGCCGAGCGCCAATTTCGGCGGCCCGGCCAGCATGCCGACCTATCAGCCCGTCGACGACAGCGCCACTTACGCCTCCGTCCCGCGCGGCCGGCATGGCCGGCACATGCGCGAGCATGTCGCGCGTCAGCCGGCCGCCGGATTCGGCGGCGGTGACAGTTCTCTGGTCGCCGAGGCGCGCCGCTATCTCGGCACGAACCCGACAGGACGCCGGAGCCTGTGGTGCGGCGCCTTCATGGACAAGGTGCTGCGCGAGACCGGCCACAAGGGCGGCGGCAATCTCGCCAAGGGCTACCTGCATTACGGACGCCGCGTGTCCGGGCCGCAGATCGGCGCCATCGCAGTCATGGGACGCAGGGGCGGCGGCCATGTCGGCGTCGTCAGCGGTGTCGATCCGAACGGCAACCCGATCATCGTCTCGGGCAACCACAACCGCACGGTCGCGGAATCGGTATATCCGCGCAGCCGTATCCTCGCTTACGTCGAGCCAAATCGCTGATCGGCTGCGTCGCGCGTCCGCCTTCGGGCGGGCGCGCGCCCGCGATTAACTCTGACGCGCCGGCCGCGCGTAAACCATTTCATTCTTAATTCGATCGCTTCGAAATCAATTAAAATGCCGTGCTAATCGGGTGCACGCCGGATCAATACCGGCGCGTCAAGAAGACCAGGCACCCGCCATGCGTTTGCGCACCAGGTTCGCCGTCGCCGCCGCCTTCATCTCTGCCGCAGCGTTGAGCCAGCCTGCGATCGGCGTTCCGTTGCCGCGTGGGCGTCACGTCCCGCCGCAGCACAGGCCGCACGTCAGGCAGCACGAGTCGGCGCGCCCCGCAACTCGACGAGTGGCGCCTGAGCGTTCGCTGCTGTCGCAAGTGTCGCTCTCGGCGCGAACGAGCTACGCCGTGCCCGCCCTGGTCGCCGAAGCGCGCAAATACATAGGCACCAATCCGACCGACCGCAAACGCCTGTGGTGTGCGACGTTCATGAACTTCGTGCTGGCCAAGGTCGGCTACGTCGGCACCAATTCCGATGCCGCGAAGTCGTTTGCCTATTACGGGCGCCGCATTTCCGAGCCGCGGGTCGGAGCCATCGCCGTTCTCACGCGCAAGCGCGGCGGGCATGTCGGCGTCGTGTCGGGCATCGACAACAACGGCGATCCCATTATCATTTCCGGCAATCACAACAGACTGGTCGGCGAGGGCGTCTATCCGCGTTCGCGCGTGATCGCCTATGTGATGCCGACAGAGCAGCATGGTACGCGTGTGGCCTCGGGCGGCCCGGTCACCCTGCCGGGCGCCGAGTCCGGCGTCGATTCACCCATCACCGAACTCATCGCCGCCATTGAAGCGGAGCAGGCTCACGCCGAGAAGCCGCAGGAGCGGCGCCAGGCGCGTGCGCCGGCTCAGCCAGCGGCGGCGCCGGTACCGCATCGCACCGTGCAGCAATTGCCCGAAGGCCCGCGGCAGGCAGCGCCCACGCGCCAGATCGGCAATCCGTTCTCGGAGCTGATCGGAACGCTCGAGGGCGGCAAGCGCCGCGCCCTATAAGACGCGCGCTATAACAGGCGATCCGCGCCTATGCTGTCGCCGATCTTGACGTCGCCGGCGGCGATCACCTCCGCATAGACGCCGCAATCCATGTGATCGAACGTGCGCATCAGCGTTTGCGGAATTTCGCGATCGCGGATGCCGGTCTGCGGATCGACATTCGTCGCCGCGCAGCGGACGATGCGCTTGATCACCTTCAGCCTTGCGCCGCCAGCCGTCAGTTCCTGTCCCATGAGTTCGAACTCATGCCAGGCCGGCCAGCCTTCGACATAGAGATTGGCGCGGAAGCGCAGCGGGTCGACCGGTTGGCCGACCGCCGTCTCGAGCGCCGCGACCGAGGCAAGGTTGATGATCGAGACGACCTTCTTGGCGACGTCGGAGAAGCTGTGACCGTCGCCGTAAAGGACCTTCGCCGGCCCGCGCAATTCGTCGGCGCAGAACGAGGCCATGAAGGCCTCGACGGCCGCGCGCCCTTCCGCCGTGCGCAGGTCGCCTTGCGCCGCCTTGCGCCCGTCATGCCGAATGCTCAGCGTATGGCTCGCCTCGTCGTAATCCGTCTTTAAGGCCGCCAGCCGTTCGTTCCGCATCAGCATCAGAAAGCGCTGCTTGGGGAAATAGGCCGGCTTCGACGGATCGAAGCCGGTGGGTCCGTTCTCGATCGCGTAGAGCCGGTCGGCGGGTAGTGTCCCGCCGACAGTCAGGCCGGCCTCGGGCAAAGCCTCCGGCGACAGGCCTTTAACGGGGTAGCGATAGATCGACTGAACGGTGCCTTCGGCCATGGAGTCTGGGGTGTCTGGTTCGGGCCGGAAGAGGGCCTTTCCCTGACCTATCCCAAGAGGCCAAGCTCTTCAAATCGCGATAAACTGTTCCCACATAGGAGGACGCGGGCCGCTCTCGATCGAGGACCCGTTGGAACGGCGCCTTTTGGGCCGATGGAGTTGAGGACGATGAATTTCGAGAAGTACACCGACCGCGCCCGCGGGTTCGTGCAGTCTGCCCAGTCGCTGGCGATGCGCGAGGGCCATCAGCAATTCGCACCCGAACATCTTCTGAAAGTGCTGCTCGACGATCCTGAAGGGTTGGCGGCAGGTTTGATCGACCGCTCGGGCGGCAATTCCCGCCAGGCATTGCAGCAGACCGAGGCGTCGCTCGCGGGGCGCGCCAAGGTGTCAGGCGGCGGTGCCGGGCAAGTCTATCTCGACCCGGCTTTGGCGCGCGTCTTCGACACCGCCGAAAAGGCCGGCGAGAAGGCCGGCGATTCTTTCGTCACCGTCGAGCGCCTGCTGCTCGCTCTGGCGCTTGAAAAGGACAGCGAGGCCGGCAGGATCTTGAAGGCGGCCGGCGTCACGCCGCAGAACCTCAATGCCGCGATCAACGCACTGCGCAAAGGCCGCACAGCCGATTCCGCCTCGGCCGAGAACGCCTATGACGCGCTGAAGAAATATGCGCGCGATCTGACGCAGGCGGCACGTGACGGCAAGCTCGATCCGGTCATCGGCCGCGACGAGGAGATCCGCCGCACCATCCAGGTGCTGTCCCGACGCACCAAGAACAATCCCGTGCTGATCGGCGAGCCCGGCGTCGGCAAGACGGCGATTGTCGAGGGCCTGGCGCTGCGCATCGTCAACGGTGACGTGCCGGAGAGCCTGCACGACAAGAAGCTGCTCGCGCTCGATCTCGGCGCCATGGTCGCGGGCGCGAAATACCGAGGCGAATTCGAGGAACGCTTGAAGAGCGTGCTGCAAGAGGTCATCGCGGCCGAAGGCGGAATCATCCTGTTCATCGACGAGATGCATACGCTCGTCGGCGCCGGCAAGGCGGACGGCGCGATGGACGCGTCGAACCTGCTGAAGCCCGCGCTCGCACGCGGCGAGCTTCACTGCATCGGCGCGACCACGCTCGACGAGTACAAGAAGCATGTGGAGAAGGACGCGGCGCTGGCGCGGCGCTTCCAGCCGGTATTCGTGTCCGAGCCGTCGGTGGAGGACACGATCTCCATTCTGCGCGGCCTCAAGGACAAATACGAGCAGCACCACGGCGTCCGCATCGCCGACTCGGCGATCGTCGCCGCGGCGACGCTGTCGAACCGCTACATCACCGACCGCTTCCTGCCCGACAAGGCCATCGACCTCGTCGACGAGGCGGCGGCGCGATTGAAGATGCAGGTCGATTCCAAGCCGGAAGAGCTCGACACGATCGACCGCGAGATCGTGAGGCGCAAGATCGAACAGGAGGCGCTCAAGAAGGAAAGCGATCCGGGCTCGAAGGACCGCCTGCAAAAGCTCGAGGTCGAGCTTGAGGACCTCGAGAAGCAGTCGGCCGACCTCACCAGCCGCTGGAAGTCCGAGAAAGAGAAGCTGGGTTCGGCCACCAAGCTCAAGAAGCAGCTCGACGATGCGCGCAACGAATTGGCGATCGCTCAGCGCAAGGGCGAGTACCAGCGCGCCGGCGAACTCGCTTACGGCCGCATCCCGGACCTCGAAAAGAAGCTCAAGGCGAACGAAGACAGCGAAGGCCGCACGGCGATGGTCGAAGAGACCGTGAGCGCCGATCATATCGCGCAGGTCGTCTCGCGCTGGACCGGCGTGCCGGTCGACAAGATGCTCGAAGGCGAGAAGGAAAAGCTGCTGCGCATGGAGGACGAGCTCGCCAAGCGCATCGTCGGCCAGGCCGAAGCGGTGCGGGCTGTTTCGACCGCCGTTCGCCGCGCGCGTGCCGGACTTCAGGATCCGCACCGGCCGATCGGCTCATTCATGTTCTTGGGTCCGACCGGCGTCGGCAAAACCGAGCTGACGAAAGCTTTGGCCGAATACCTGTTCGACGACGAGAGCGCGCTGATCCGCATCGACATGTCGGAATACATGGAGAAGCACGCGGTGGCGCGGCTGATCGGCGCGCCTCCGGGCTATGTCGGTTACGAGGAGGGCGGCGCGCTGACCGAAGCGGTGCGGCGGCGGCCCTATCAGGTCATCCTGTTCGACGAGATCGAGAAGGCGCATCCGGATGTGTTCAACGTGCTGCTTCAGGTGCTCGACGACGGGCGGTTGACGGACGGGCAGGGCCATACGGTCGACTTTCGCAACACGTTGATCGTCATGACCTCCAATCTCGGCGCCGATTATCTGGTGAACCAGCCGGAAGGCCAGGACACCGATGCGGTGCGCGACCAGGTCATGACGGTGGTGCGCTCTGCGTTCCGGCCCGAATTCCTCAACCGCGTGGACGAGATCATCCTCTTCCATCGGCTGAAGCGGACGGAGATGGGCCGCATCGTCGATATCCAGATGACACGGCTTCAGAAGCTGCTCGACGAGCGCAAGATCACCCTGGTGCTCGAGCCGAGCGCGCGCGACTGGCTGGCCGACAAGGGATGGGACCCGGCTTACGGCGCGCGTCCGTTGAAGCGCGTGATCCAGAAGTCGGTGCAGGATTCGCTGGCCGAGATGATCCTCGCCGGCACGATCAAGGACGGCGAGACGGTCACGGTTTCCGGCGACAGACTGGGCCTGACCTTCAACGGCAAAATGGCCGCAGCGGCGTAAACTTGCTTATCCCTCCCCCGCAAGCGGGGGAGGGTGCCGAACGATGGCCAATAAGTTGTCATCGCCGGGCCGGCGCGAACGCGCCGAGAATGGCGTGCCAGCCTAAACGAGATGGCCGGGACAACCCCGGCCATGACACGTGAGCACGTCGGTTTTCTAATACCTACCGCGTCGCCACCCGCGCCGGCTTGCGCGCCATAATGCCGTCGAGCCGTTCGCGCTCCTGCTCGAAGCTCGCCAGCATCGGTCCGCCCAGTTCGCGGCCGCGCGGCAGCTTGATGCGCATCGGATCGACGAAGCGTCCGTTGATGCGGATCTCGTAGTGGACATGCGAGCCGGTCGACAGGCCGGTCGAGCCGACGAAGCCGATCACCTGGCCCTGCCGCACGCGCTTGCCGTCCTCCATGCCGCGCGCATAGGCGCTCATGTGGCCATAGGCTGTCTCGTAGCCATTGGCGTGGCGGATGAGGATGAACTTGCCGTAGCCCGACTCCCAGCCGGCCTTTTCGATCGTGCCGTTGCCGGCGGCGTAGATCGGCGTGCCGGTCGGCGCCGCCCAGTCGACGCCGGTGTGCATCTTGGTGTAGCCGAGAATCGGATGACGGCGGATGCCGAAGGCCGAGCGCATGATGCCTTCGGCGACGGGCTTGCGGACCAGGAATTTTTTGGCGCTCTTGCCGTTCTCGTCATAGTAGTCGACGAGCCCGTCGTCGGGCGACTGGAAGCGGTAGAACTTCTTGGTTTCGCCGCCGACGGTGAGCGACGCGAACAGCACTTCGTTGTGGCTGTCGGCGGCGGGCTGCTCGTCCTCGCCGGCATAGAGCACTTCGAACGAGTCGCCCGGCTGCACCCGGCGCTGGAAATCGACGTCATACGAGTAGATGTGGACCAGGTCGTCGATCACCGGTTTCGGGATCTGGTTGCGCAGCGCGGTCTCGTAGATGCTCTGGTAGAGGCGGATGCCGGTGGCGTCGTCCTCGTCGGCCGCGCTGTTATTGCCGTTATTGCCGTTATTGCCGTTATTGTCGTTATCGACGTTGCGCACGTCGACCGCCACGTATTTGCCCATATCTGACAGCGCGACGACCGCATCGATTGAGGAATCGCCGGCGATGATGACCCGCACCGGCTGCACCTGCTTGGTTCCGGGCACCGGCGACAGGAGGACGCGCAGCTTCTGCCCTTCCTTGATGCCGCCGTCGCGGCCGCTGGTGAGCATCTTGGCGATGGCGTCGATGTCGTCCTGCGAGGCGCCGAGGTCATGCAGCATACTGGCGAGCGTGTCGCCCTTTTTGGCGATGACGACCTTCTCGTTGAAGGGGTTGCCGCCGGTCGTTTCGGTGGTGGTCTTCGGCAGGAGCGTGATGTTTTCCGGCACGACGCGCGCGCCGAAACCGGCATAAGGATCCGCCGTGGCCTGACCCGCATATGCGAGCTTTATGCCCATGACGTCGGTCGTCATCGGCACGTGCTTCTCGGCCTTCTCGCTCCACTCCGCCGCCTCGCGCACGCGGCCGACGACTTCGTCATTGGGAGTGACCAATGAGATCTTCAGCTTCGGCAATAACGGCGAGAGGTCGCGCATCGTGAAAGACACTTCCGCATCCGGCTCTGCTGCCGGCGCGTCCGCCGGCGTGGCGCTCGGATCGGCATCCGCGAGCATGCGCTGCGGGTTGAACGGCGCGATGTTCGCCGAAAGGTCAGTGCCGGCCAGCGCCAGGTTGGCGGCGACGCGCACGAAGGGCCGCACGCGCACAAGCTCGTGGTTGCCCGCGCGCGACGTGGTCGAAACCCGGATGATCTGCCGTGCGAGGCTTGGCTCCTCGACTGTCGGCAGCCGGTCGGCCTTGCGGGCGCCTAGCTTGTCGCCGGCTGCGTTGAGGGCGCCGCGCAACGCCACTTCGACGCGCTCAGGGAGCGAGGCGAAAGTAGTTTCGCCGTCGAGCGAGGTGAACACGGCACCGCCCATCAGGGCGGCGCCGCAAAGGGCGGTGAGGATCGTGCCGGCGAACCACTGGACGGAGACGCGGCGGCGGTCGACGAAGCCGCTCGTGCCGCCGTCAACCGACAGCGGCGGCTCGTTGCCGAGTTCGAGGGTCTCGGCCGGCCTGGATCGATGGGTCCTGCGCAGCCGTGTGTGCTCCAACCCGCCCGTCCCCTTGCGCGCTCGATCCTCGGCGGCTGCCGGACCTAGCTCTCGCACCCTTTAGGCCGTGGAATCGCCCGGACGATGCCGGGTACCTCGATCTCGTGTCAATCACGGGCTCGGGGACCGATTAAAACGGACCTTTGCGGTGCGGAAAGCCGATCGTCTCCCCGCGGTGAACCACCCTTTTGCAGGAGTTGTAGGACGCCTCGCGAATATGGCTTCTGTGCGGCGCTGAGCGCACCGAAACCACATTCAGAAACAGCTAAGTGGTTGTTTTGCCGAGCGGGTGTCACCACATGAGAAGCACTGCGCTACCGAGTGTTTCCGTCGTAAAACTCATGATTTTCTCGGTTGACAACGGATCGGGCCTCCGCCTATATACGGCCCATCGGCGCCGGCCACCGCGTTTCGCCGCGATGACGCGCCTCTGAAGCTCATCACTGGAACAGTGAAACGCCATCCGACAGTTCTCGGATGGCGAGCTTCGACGGCTCTTCGGGCCACCGAAGAGTGGGGGCATGTTTGCTTCCGGGCTGTTTGACAAGTGAATATGAAGAAAGAGAAACGCAGGCGGCGGAGTCCTTGCGGACCGTGCCTCGGCTGAAGAAGCAATTCTTCAGGCAGAGAGCGGTCATGGAAGAGACTTCGGCGGTCTGACGTTTCAAGGTACATCGCTGACCTTTTGCTTTTTCGGGCTCACGCCCGAAGGTGCAATCGTTCAGTGGGTGGACCTCGTCAAACGTTGTGACTTAAACGCCGAGATCAATCTCATCCAACTTGAGAGTTTGATCCTGGCTCAGAGCGAACGCTGGCGGCAGGCTTAACACATGCAAGTCGAGCGGGCGTAGCAATACGTCAGCGGCAGACGGGAGAGTAACACGTGGGAACGCGCCCTTCGGTTCGGAATAACTCAGGGAAACTTGAGCTAATACCGAATACGCCCTAACGGGGAAAGATTTATTGCCGAAGGAACGGCCCGCGTCTGATTAGCTAGTTGGTGAGGTAATGGCTCACCAAGGCGACGATCAGTAGCTGGTCTGAGAGGATGACCAGCCTCACTGGGACTGAGACACGGCCCAGACTCCTACGGGAGGCAGCAGTGGGGAATATTGGACAATGGGCGCAAGCCTGATCCAGCCATGCCGCGTGGATGATGAAGGCCTTAGGGTTGTAAAGTCCTTTTAACGGGGAAGATAATGACGGTACCCGTAGAATAAGCCCCGGCTAACTTCGTGCCAGCAGCCGCGGTAATACGAAGGGGGCTAGCGTTGCTCGGAATTACTGGGCGTAAAGCGCACGTAGGCGGTTTCTTAAGTCGGAGGTGAAATCCTGGAGCTCAACTCCAGAACTGCCTTCGATACTGGGGAACTTGAGTCCGGGAGAGGTGAGTGGAACTGCGAGTGTAGAGGTGAAATTCGTAGATATTCGCAAGAACACCAGTGGCGAAGGCGGCTCACTGGCCCGGTACTGACGCTGAGGTGCGAAAGCGTGGGGAGCAAACAGGATTAGATACCCTGGTAGTCCACGCCGTAAACGATGGATGCTAGCCGTTGGCGAGCTTGCTCGTCAGTGGCGCAGCTAACGCTTTAAGCATCCCGCCTGGGGAGTACGGTCGCAAGATTAAAACTCAAAGGAATTGACGGGGGCCCGCACAAGCGGTGGAGCATGTGGTTCAATTCGAAGCAACGCGCAGAACCTTACCAGCCCTTGACATCCCGGTCGCGGACGCCAGAGACGGTGTCCTTCAGTTCGGCTGGACCGGAGACAGGTGCTGCATGGCTGTCGTCAGCTCGTGTCGTGAGATGTTGGGTTAAGTCCCGCAACGAGCGCAACCCCCGTCCTTAGTTGCTACCATTTAGTTGAGCACTCTAAGGAGACTGCCGGTGATAAGCCGCGAGGAAGGTGGGGATGACGTCAAGTCCTCATGGCCCTTACGGGCTGGGCTACACACGTGCTACAATGGCGGTGACAATGGGACGCTAAGGGGCAACCCTTCGCAAATCTCAAAAAGCCGTCTCAGTTCGGATTGGGCTCTGCAACTCGAGCCCATGAAGTTGGAATCGCTAGTAATCGTGGATCAGCATGCCACGGTGAATACGTTCCCGGGCCTTGTACACACCGCCCGTCACACCATGGGAGTTGGTTTTACCTGAAGACGGTGCGCTAACCGCAAGGAGGCAGCCGGCCACGGTAGGGTCAGCGACTGGGGTGAAGTCGTAACAAGGTAGCCGTAGGGGAACCTGCGGCTGGATCACCTCCTTTCTAAGGATGATCCTTCAGATCGGCTCACGCTGTTCTATCGGATCGTTTTAGAAACATCAGGGGCCATCGATCGCCAGATCTTTGAGCTCCATTGGCGGGATTTCGCCGTCTACGTTTCTCTTTCTTCGCGGACGAGCCCACCGCTCGCCTTAAACGCTTGTCGCGACGATGTTTCGTTGCGTCAGTGCGTCGGCTTCGAGCGGTCGGTCTTTGAGGATCAAGGGCTTGTAGCTCAG
>DATCFB010000104.1:0-6960 GCA_036509755.1 Pseudolabrys sp.
CTTCACCTCGCCCGCCTTCTCGAACTTGAGCGTGGCGTCGATGTGCTCGCCCTTGGTCAGCGGCGCTTTGAGCCCAGTGAACATAATGTGCTCGCCGGACGGTTTCAGCGTCACGGTCTCGCCCGGCTTGATCTCCAGGCCGTTCGGCAGCAGCCTCATCTTCATGACACCCTTGTCCATCGACATCTCGTGGATCTCGAACCCCTTCGAGACCTCGGTCGTGCCGCCGATCAGACGATCGGGCGCCGCGCCGGTATTGGTGATCGAGAGATAGCCGCCGCCAACCTGGGCGCCCTTGGGCGTCGCGCGCGCCCAGGGATGCGCGATCTTCAGAGCGCCGAGCGTGTAGTCATGGGCGATTGCCGGCGACGCCATCACGGCCGCGGCGAAGAGAGCGGAGACGAATGTACGCAGCATCGTAAAGCTCCTGAACGTTGGGGGTCCGGCAGCATCGCTGGCGAGCCCGAGCCAAAATTTAAAATGGCAAGCGAACGATCAGGCGGCAGGTGGCCCGCGTGCCATCTGCGGGCTGCGGTGCGCGGCGATAGGCGCCCCCCGCAGGAAGGCTGGCGACAATTCGGCCACGACCCACGGGCCAAGCGGCGGCAGAGCTGCCGACGCGCTGGCAGCGAGTGTCGGCACATTGCATTGCATGCCGCAGCCGGCGCAGCAGGGACAATTCTGATGCTCGCCGGCGGGATGTCGCGCCGGGACGCCGCGTTGCGCGCTCAGGCACAGGCCGCCGAATGCGGCCGCGGAAGCGGGCATCGACATCGGCAGGATCAGCGCTTGGAGCGCGACCAGGTAGGCCGCGAGCAGGCCGATCAGGCGTCGGCTGAAATGGCGCTTGCGCATCGCCTGTCGTTCTAATGCCTTGGGTTCGGACCGTCCATGATGGCGGTTCCCCGGCGGCCGCCGGCAGGATGCCGAGCGCCGCTGCGTTGAATAGATGCCCGCGCGGCGGTTGGTGGCTCCGAGGCCCTGCGCCGCGGCAGAACTCGAGCGATGTGTTAGGATGAGGACGTGACGAGCAGTAGCCCTTCAGACGGCGATCATCAGGTCGTCAAATTCCGGACCGGCCGCGCCGGCGTGCCGGTGGCGCGCCCTCCGACCCAGGATGGCGGCGAGGACGATTTGGCCGCCTATGCCCGCTCGCCCGACGATCCGGCGGAATACAGGCACCGGATGCTCATCAATGGCGCCGCGATGCTGTTCATCCTGGCGCTGATCGGGGGGGCGGTCTGGATCGCCACTACGATGGCGGACATGCGCCGGAACCAGGACTGCGTCCTATCCGGCCGGCGCGGCTGCACACCGGTTGAATACGACAGAACGCGCTGAGCCTCCCGGAAGCCCTTCCGCCGCGATCTTAACCGGGCGAATTAGCCAGTTTTCCCTGCATATTGCGGGCGCCATTGAAAGGAGCCGTCCCGTTCGCTATACGGGCAGCCGACTGCCAGCCGGTTGTCGAAGGCCGCGCGGATACTGGCATGTGCGCGGGGTCGCGCGTGCCGGGGCGATTGCCAGTTCTTCCCTAGAATCAGAGAGTTAACGATGTCCACGACGTTCGACACCATCGCCAATATTATCGCCGAAACGTGCGACATCCCGCGCGACTCGATCACGCCCGAGAGCCACGCCATCAACGACCTCGGCATCGACAGCCTCGACTTCCTCGATATCGCCTTCGCCATCGACAAGGCGTTCGGCATCAAGCTGCCGCTGGAGCAGTGGACGCAGGAGGTCAACGACGGCAAGGCGACGACCGATCAGTATTTCGTTTTGAAGAATCTCGCCGCCCGCATCGACGAGCTTGTGGCAGCCAAGGGGGCCTGACGGCAGGCTATGCGTCTCGAGTACTTCCAGCTCATCGATCGCGTTACTGAGCTCAATCTCGCCGACCGCACGATCCGCACCGAGGCCACGGTTCCCCAAGTCAGCACCGTCTTCGAGGGGCATTTTCCCGGCTATCCGTTGATGCCGGGCGTGCTGCTCATCGAGACCATGGCGCAGTCCTCCGGATGGCTTGTCGTCGCCTTGAATAAATTCAACCGCATGCCGTTTCTCGCCGCGGTCAAGGACGCCAAGTTTCGCACCTTCGTGTTGCCCGGACAGCTTTTGTCGGTCACCGCGACGCTCGAGCACGACGGCTCCGGCTACGCCGTCACTAATGCCAAGATCACCTCCGCCGGCAAGCCGATTTGCGATGCAACGATCACGCTGCGCGTGATGCCGTTCCCCAACGGCGAAATCCGGCAGCATATGTGCGATCAGGCCGCGCGCCTCGGCGTGCCGAGCCAGGAGTCCGCGCATGGCTGACCGTGCGCGCGAGGCCTGGATCACCGGCATCGGCATCGTCTCCTGTCTCGGCGAAGGCGCCGACGCGCACTGGCAGAAGCTGTCGGACGCAAAGCCGTCCGCCGACGTGACCACTTTCGCGCCCTACATCGTGCATCCTCTGGCGCCGATCAATTTCGATTTGCAGATCCCCAAAAAGGGCGATCAGCGCCAGATGGAGAACTGGCAGCGCATCGGCACCTATGCCGCCGGCCTCGCGCTCGATTCCGCCGGCGTCAAAGGCAAGACCGACGTGCTCTCGCATATGGACATGATCGTTGCCGCCGGTGGCGGCGAGCGCGATCTCGCGGTCGACTCCACGATCCTGTCCGGCATGCCGCGCGCAAACAACGCCGCCGCCTTCCTCAACGAAAGGCTGATGAGCGACCTGCGCCCCACCCTCTTCCTGGCACAGCTCTCCAATTTGCTTGCCGGCAATATCTCGATCGTGCACGGGGTGACGTCGTCCTCGCGTACGTTCATGGGTGAAGAATCGGCCGGCACCGACGCCGTGCGCATCGCGCTGTCGCGCATCGGCGCCGGACAGAGCGACATCGCCCTCGTCGGCGGCGCGCACAACGGCGAACGGCCCGATCTGATCATGCTCTACGAGTTCGCCGGGATGATGCTGAAGGACAAATTCGCGCCGGTGTGGGACCGCGGTGGCGGCAAAGGCGGCTTCGCCCTCGGTTCACTCGGCGCCTTCCTCGTCATCGAGGCGCGTGAGCACGCCGAAGCGCGCGGGGCAAAGCCGCTGGCCCGCCTCGCCAGTGTCGTCGCCGATCGGCGCAGGCGCCAGCCGGGCAACGTCACGGCCTCGCTCGAGGGACTGTGGGACAAGGTCAAGGATCGCATCGACGCCAAATCGGCGGCGGTCATCTCCGGCGCCACCGGCGGCAATCCCGCGACGGCGGAAGAGCGCGCCTTCCTCGCCGCGCATGGCGAGCTTGCCGTGCGCGCCACGGGCTCCTATCTCGGTCATGGGTTGGAGCCGCAATTCCCCATGAATCTGGCGCTGGCAACGGTCGCTTTGCAGCATGGTAGTCTGTTTCCGCCCTGCGACTCGACGGGGCTGGAAAAGCCGATGAACGGTCCGCTCAATCAGGTCGTGGTGACCGGCGTCGGCCACTGGCGCGGCGAAGGTCTCGCGCTGGTGGAAAAGATCGCTTGAGGAGAGCCAACATGGCGTCGACCAAGGACAAAATGGGCCGGCCGATCGTCGTCGTCACCGGCGTCGGCGTGGTGACATCGCTCGGCGCCGGCAAGACCGACAATTGGGCCAAGCTGACCGCCGGCGAATCCGGAATCCATGCCATCACCCGTTTCGCCACCGACGGGCTGAAGACCCGCATCGCCGGCAGCGTCGATTTCCTCGGGAAACCGCACAGCACGGCGGCGCTCTCGGAGCAGGTCGCCGATCTCGCGGCGGAGGAAGCCATCGCTCAATCGGGCCTCGGCAAAGCAAGCGATTTCCCGGGGCCTCTCTTCCTCGCCGTGCCGCCGATCGAGATGGAATGGCCGCACCGCCTCGAGGTCGGCGCGCGCTCAGGCAGCAACGACAACGTCACCTATGCCGACCTGCTGCGCGTGAGCGATCAGTTTCCCGCCTATCACGGGCGCTTCCTGTTCGGCTCGGTCGCCGACCACATTGCCGAGAAATTCGGCACGCGCGGCTCGCCGATTTCGCTGTCGACTGCCTGCGCCTCCGGCGCGACCGCCGTCCAACTCGGCGTCGAGGCGATCCGGCGCGGCGAGACCGACGCGGCGTTGTGCATCGGCACCGACGGCTCGGTCAATCCGGAAGCCGTCATCCGCTTCTCGCTGCTGTCGGCACTGTCGACCAGCAACGATAATCCGGAAAAGGCGGCGCGGCCGTTCTCGAAGAACCGCGACGGCTTCGTCATGGCCGAAGGCGCCGGCGCGCTGGTGCTCGAGAGCTATGACGCGGCGAAGGCCCGCGGCGCCACGATCCTCGGCGTGGTCGAGGGCTGCGGCGAGAAGACCGACGCCTTCCACCGCACGCGTTCGAGCCCGGACGGCAAGCCGATCATCGCCTGCATCAAGAACGCACTCGAGGACGCCGGGCTCACCCCCGACGACATCGATTACGTCAACGCGCACGGCACCTCGACGCCGGAAAACGACAAGATGGAATATCTCGGCTGCTCGACCGTGTTCGGCGAGCGCATGGCGACGCTGCCGATCTCGTCGAACAAATCGATGATCGGGCACACGCTGTCGGCCGCCGGCGCCATCGAGGCGGTGTTCACCGTGCTGACGCTGCAAAACCAGCGCATGCCGCCGACCATCAATTACGACGTGCCCGATCCGGCGATCCCGCTCGACGTCGTGCCGAACAAGCCGCGCGATGCCAAACTTAAACACGCGATCTCCAATTCGTTCGGCTTCGGCGGGCAGAACGTGTCGCTCGTCGTGGGAGTCGAGCCGGCCTGACCGCCGCTCGTCCTCAACCCCATGCGCGCATTGCAACTGATCGGCGACCGCCAGCTCGAATTGGCCGACGTGCCGGAGCCCCCCGCTCCCGGCGACGGCGAGGTGCAGGTCCGCATCAAGGCCGTCGGCCTCAATCACCTCGACCTCTGGGGGTTCCGCGGCATGGCCTTCGCCAAGCGCAAGCTGCCCCTGATCGTCGGTGCCGAGGCGTCCGGCGAGATCGCGACGCTCGGGCCCGGCGTGACGCAATTCAAGCCTGGGCAGAAGGTCGTCATGTACGGCGCCATGACCTGCGGCAAATGCGTCAACTGCCTCGAGGGCCGCGACAATCTCTGCGAGAACGTCAGCGGCGTACTTGGCTTCCACATCGACGGCTTCGCCCGCGATCTCATCAACATGCCGGCCCGCCTCGTCGTGCCGGTGCCGGACGGCGTCTCGCTGCGCGACGCCGCCTGCGCGCCGATCGCTTTCGGCACGACCGAGCACATGCTGTTCGACAATGCCAAGCTCAAGCCCAGCGAGACTGTGCTGGTGCACGCCGCGGGCTCCGGCATCGGCTCGGTGGCGATCAAGATGGCGAAGGCCTTGGGCTGCACCGTCATCACCACCATCGGCGACGACGCAAAGGCCGAGAAGGCCAAGGCGCTCGGCGCCGACCACATCATCAATTACAAAAAGGACCGCTTCGAAGGCGTGACGCGCAAGCTCACCGCCAAGAAGGGCGTCGACGTCGTGTTCGAGCATGTCGGCGGCGAAGGCTTCAATGCCTCCCTGCTCTGCCTCAAGCGCGGCGGCCGTCTCGTCACCTGCGGTTCGACCGCGGGTCCGACCGTGACCATCAACCTGATGCAGCTCTTCCAGCAGCAGTACAAAATCCTCGGCTCGTTCGGTTGCCGCATCCAGAACATCCGCGATAGCCTGTCGAAGATGGCCGCCGGCATGAGCGCGATCATCGACACTGAAGTGCCGCTCGCCGAACTTGAGAGAGGCCTGGCGCGGATCGAGAGCCGCAAGGTGTTCGGCAAGGTCATCGTCAACTTCTGAGGCGCTCATGAACAGCGTGAAGCGGCGCCTACGGCGTGGCGCAAAGCGCGCCGGCGACGCCGCCGCGGGCACGATCGCGGTCGGCCTGTTGCGCACGCTGCGGCTGGTGCCATTCGATGCCATGGCCAACCTCGCGGGCTGGTTCATGCGCCGGATCGGCCCACTTTTTCGCGAGAACCGGATCGCGCGGGCGCAACTCAAGGCCGCCTTCCCCGAGAAGTCGCCCGCCGAGATCAAACGCATCCTCGCCGGCGTCTGGGACAATCTCGGCCGCATGGGTGCGGAGTTCGCGCATCTCGACCGGCTGTGGGACTATGACGCCGAGCATCCCGAGCGCGACAGCCGCATCGTGCTCGAGCAGCCCTCGATCGACCGCTTCATCAAATTGCTAAACGACGGCAAGCCGGCGTTGATCTTCGCGGCACATCTCGGCAATTGGGAATTACCGGCGATCTGCGCGGCGACGTACAAGCTCGACAGCGCCGTGCTCTACCGGCGCCCGAACATCAAGGCGCTCAACGACTGGATCGGCGAGACCCGCGCGACGCATATGGGCGAGATCATTGCCACGAGCCTCGACGCGCCGGTCAAGATCGCGCAGGCGCTCACCCGCGGCGCGCATGTCGGCATGCTGGTCGACCAGTATTACGTGCGCGGCGTCGAGGTGACCTTCTTCGGCCGCAAGACCAACGCCAATCCGCTGCTGGCGCGGCTGGCGCGCCACTTCAATTGCCCGATCCACGGCACGCGCATCGTGCGCCTGCCGGGCAACCGCTTCCGCGCTGAATTGAGCCACGAGATCGCGCCGGTGCGCGACGCCAATGGCGACATCGACATCGCCGGCACGATGCAGGCCATCACGGACGTGATCGAGGGCTGGGTGCGAGAGCATCCCGAGCAGTGGCTCTGGCTGCACCGGCGGTGGCGGTAGGGGCGGGCCGCTACGCATGGACCTTGTCGCTACCGGGCTTGTCCCGGTGCCCCACTAGAGCGGGATGGGGCTAGTGTGAATCGATTGAGGATTCCCAAATCGGAAGGTTTCTGATTCAACATGCTGGCTGGGAAGGAGGCCAGCATGGATGGGACGAGCCTATTCAGAGGACCTTCGTGCGCGGGTGGTGAGGG
>DATCFB010000105.1:0-3023 GCA_036509755.1 Pseudolabrys sp.
CCGGCGACCTGCGCGATACGACGACGCCGGCGGCATTTGCCCGTACGCTTCAAAACGTTCTGACGAAACGCGTCTTGAGCGAGGCTTCGGCGCGGCAACTCGAGGATTGGATGATCGGCGACAAGGTCGGCGGCGGCCGTCTGCGCGCGGGTCTGCCGAAGGACTGGCGGATCGGGGACAAGACCGGGACCGGCGACAATGGCAGCGCCAACACCGTGGCCATCATCCGGCCGCCACGTCGCGCACCGCTGTTCGCGGCCGTCTACCTCACCGGCGGCGATGCGCCGATGAAGGAGCGCAATGCGACCCATGCCGAGGTGGCCCATGTCATCGCCGAGACGTTCGCCGCGTAACTCTTCACCCGCGATTGCGCATGACGACGCAGGCTTCGCCGGCGCGACGGATGCGCGTACAGATCGCATTCGCGGCCTGCCGCGTGTCGGCGCCGATCCGCGCCTGATAAAGCGGCCGCGTGCCGCGGCTGCGCAGCACGCGGCCGGTGACGATCGGATCATGCGTGCCGACGACGGCCGACACGTGATCCATCAATTTTGCATAGGCTGCCAGGACGCGCGCACGCGAGAAGCCAGCGGCGAGTTCGATGCCCCAAGGCTTGCCGATGGCAGTCGCGACCCGTTGCTCGAGTTCGTAGAAGAACCGGCTCGGCCCCTGCTCGAGCGAGGCGACAAGCGTGAGGCAATCGTCGCTCTTTGGAACGACCATTGTGACGGCACCGTCTTTCGCCCAGTCGTCGGCGTCGCGGCCCGTGACCGCGCGGACATAGGCGCGCGTCTCGCCCGGCAGTGTTCGCGCGCCGTCGAGCCAGCCCTGCACGCGCGCCGGTCCGGCATTGTATGCGGCGGCCGCGAGACCGAGATTTCCGAACTCGTCGCGTAACGCCGCCAGGAACGCGGCGGCCTTCGGCAGCGCCTCGACCGGATCGTAGGGATCGGCAAGGTCGTGCTCCGCCGCCGTGCCCGGCATGAACTGGGCAATGCCCTCGGCACGCGCGCCACTGCGCGTTGACGGTCCCCTCGCCTTCGGGTCGAAGCGGCTCTCGCGCCAGATGACGCGGACCAGGAAGGGAAGCGGCAGCTTGTTGGCGGTCGCTGCCGATTCCAGCATCAGGCAGAGCGATTGCCGCGGCTGTTCGGCGGCCCGGCCGGTGGCCGTGGCGGCGAGGATTGCAACGAGACTGAAGATCAAGGCGCGCACGCGGGCAGAAAGCGGCAAGGCTGCCGATCGTTCCCTCTCCCGCGCCGCTAGCGCAGTTCCGGCGTCGAGGAAAACAGCCGCGCATGCTCGACCAGCGCGTAGCGATCGGTCATGCCGGCGATGTAATCGGCGATGCGGCGCGCGCGCGTGGCGGCATCGGCAAGGCCCTCGCCCCACTCCGCCGGAAGGTCCTCCGGGCGAGCCGAGAAATGCGCATAGAGGTCGCGCACGACCTGCTCGGCCTCCTGCATCACCAGCATCACCCGCGCCGAGCGGTACATGTGCGGATAGAGATAGCCCTTGATCGCCTTGTCGCCGGCCTGCATCGCCGGCGAGAAGGCAACGACCGGCTCGCGCGCGGCACGGATGTCGTCGGCCGATTGCGGCATCAGGGCCGCGAGGCGCCGCAGGCTTTCCGCCGTCACATCCTCGATCATGCGCGTGATCACCCTGCGCACGAGCTCGTGCACGCGGCGCTGCGGCTCGAGGCCCGGCGATTGCGCGTCGATCTCGGCGACGCTCGCGCCGACGAGCGGCACGCTGGCGATGTCGTCGAGCGTGAACAGATCGGCCCGCAGGCCGTCGTCGATGTCATGTGCGTCATAGGCGATATCGTCGGCGATCGCCGCCACCTGCGCCTCGGCGCTGGCGAAGGACGACAGGCCGAGCGGCTGGACCCGGTCATAGGCGAGGATCGGCCCCGGCACGCCGTGCGCGGCATAGCGCGCCGTCGGCCTGCCCGCGCGCGTCAAGAGCGGGCCGTTGTGCTTGACCAGACCTTCGAGCGTTTCCCAGGTGAGATTGAGGCCGTCGAAATGCGCATAGCGGCGCTCGAGATCGGTGACGAGCCGCAGCGCCTGGGCGTTGTGATCGAAGCCGCCGTAATCGGCGACGCAGGCTTCCAGTGCGCGCTCGCCGGCATGTCCGAACGGCGAATGGCCGAGGTCGTGCGCCAGCGCCAGGCACTCCGCGAGGTCCTCGTCGAGACCGAGTGCGCGGGCGAGCGAGCGGGCGATCTGGACCACTTCCAGCGTGTGGGTCAGCCGGGTGCGGTAATGGTCGCCCTCGTGGTAGACGAAGACCTGCGTCTTGTGGGCCAGGCGGCGGAAGGCAGCCGAGTGGATGATGCGGTCGCAATCGCGGCGGAAGTCGTTGCGCGAGCGGCTTTCCGGCTCGGGAGAGCGCCGGCCGCGGCTGTGCAACGGGTCGGCGGCGAACGGCGCCCGCGCGATGGGGGTGGAAATGGCCATTCTAAAGCCTCGCCGGCCGCTCACGTTGATTTTGCCGGCCGGCGCACTTAACTAATTGTACCGGCGAATGCCAATAGGATGCCTCTCGGACATGACCACTAACGTCACAGTCAGCGACCGCGCCCTCCGGCGCATCGGCGAGATCCTCAAGAGCGAGCCCGCCGGCACGATGCTGCGCGTCTCGGTCGAGGGCGGCGGCTGCTCCGGCTTCCAGTACAAGTTCGACATGGAGCGCGCGCAGGCGGACGACGATCTCGTCCTCGCCGGCGACGGCGCCGTCGTGCTGATCGACCCGGTCTCGGTCGGCTTCATGGAAGGCTCGGAGATCGACTTCGTCGAGGACCTGATCGGCGCCGCGTTCAAGGTCAAGAACCCGCTCGCCAAGGCGTCCTGCGGCTGCGGCACCAGCTTCGCGCTCTAGAGCGGGATGGGGCTAGTGTGAATCGATTGAGGATTCCCAAATCGGAAGGTTTCTGATTCAACATGCTGGCTGGGAAGGAGGCCAGCATGGATGGGACGAGCCTATTCAGAGGACCTTCGTGCGCGGGTGGTGAGGGC
>DATCFB010000106.1:0-3588 GCA_036509755.1 Pseudolabrys sp.
TCGTATGTGAAATCCGTATGGATCACATGCGCTTAGCCGGGTTCCGCTGCAGTGCAAAGCGAGTATATTGCATTGCAACAAAAGCAAAAAACTCCGAGAAAACGCTCTTGGATCAGCTCCTGAAGGAGATTGAACCATGGCTTATGTCCACTCCGCGCTCACCGCGCGTGACATTCTAACCGCTGAACAGAAGTCCGGCCTGAAGACCGAGCGCAAGCCCGGCCTCCTCCGACGGCTCATTGTCGCGATGCAGGACGCGCGGCTGCGCCAGGCCGAACGCGAGATCGCTCTTTATCTCTCCCGCAGCGGCGGCAAGTTCACCGACGAAAGCGAGCGCGAGATCGAGCGCCGCTTCCTTTCCCACCGCAACTGATGAGTTGCATCGACTCATTCCCCCACGCTTGAAGGACCCACAATTATGACTGCATTGGCCTTGCGCGCATCCCACGCGCTGTTGACGTCTTCGCCGCTCGCTGTATTCGGCCGCTTCTTTTCGGCAATCGCCGCGTTCATGGACGTTTTCGCCGAGGCGCAGAAGCAGGCGACCGAAGCGCACCGCAAGTTTCCGTTCGGCGACTGGTGAGCCGCGCTCTACTCGCGCCGCTGATGACGCCGGCCAGCGCCGCCGCGCACTGACCGAAGTGATTCAAGCAACGATGTTGGCGACGCTGGCGGCTATCGAGTTCTCCAGGTTTTGAACACGGGATTCGAAGTGCCGGCACATATCGCGGTTTGAGGTGGTCGAAGGCGTTGCTTGTCACGCATATCCCATCCGACGGACGCCATGGCTGCGCCGCCTGCGTCCTGGTGAGGTCAAAACACAATCCGCAGCATTTCGTGATGGAACGCCGACAAGGGCGCCCGGTTGCGCCACAAAGTCGCCAGAGTTGTCCGCGATTTCCCGGACCATCCTAACAGCCGGAGACCACATGATTCGCAGCCTCTGCTTCGCCACGACCATGCTTCTGATCGCCGCGGCCGCTTTGCCGGTCGCAGCCCGTGAAGGGCATCGCGCGTCGCGCGACGCCAACGGCAATCTCGACGGTCTGGTCAGCAAATATGCGGCCGAGAACGGCGTGCCGGAAGCGCTGGTACGGCGCATCATCAGGCGCGAAAGCGGTGGCAATGCGCGCGTCGTCTCGAAAGGCAATTACGGCCTGATGCAAATCAAGCTCGCGACCGCGCGTGCGCTCGGCTACAGCGGCGGCTCCGCCGGTCTGCTCGATGCCGAGACCAACATGAACTACGCTGTGAAGTATCTCGCCGGCGCCTATCGCGTTGCCGGCGGCAATTCCGATCGCGCGGTGCATTATTATGCGGCGGGCTATTACTACGCGGCAAAGCGGAAGGGGGCGGACATGCCGGGCATTTCATCGTTCAAGCACGCGTCGGTCGATAACAGCACGGCGAATGCAAGCTTCGCCGACACGTCGCCGGCGGGCATGAATTTCCACTGACGTCGATCCGATCCAATCGCGCCGGATCGTTTGTCACTTCGTAGTGACGGGATAGGTCACGATCGGCGGATAGGCGGGATTGCGCGAGCCTCCTGCCGTGGCGCGTTTTTGCGTAGGTCCGGCCGGCACGCGCTGATTGCCCTTGCCGTTATCGAACAAGGCTTCGAACAAATTGACCTCGCTGGCCGGCTGCACGTTGGACGGTTTCGCCGCCTTCGCCCGCCTTACCGCCACCCTCACACGGCGCGGCGCCCGTTTGCGCGGTGCGAGATATGAAGAGCGCTCGCGCTTGATGATGCGCATGATCGGCGGCCGTTCCCGCGGCAGCACGATCGGCAGTTCGTTCGACGACATTTCCCCGATGTCGACTGGAATGGTGGCGTCATCCCCGTCGCCGATCGAGCCTGTCGCATCCGGATCGGGATCGGTCGCGGGCCGCTCCTGGGGCAGCACGGCGACCTTCATTTCCGCGGCTGCCGGCTCCGGCGCCGGCTCCGCCGCCGGCGTTTTCACAATGTCGATTGCCGTCGGGGCGGTCGGCTTCACGGCGTCGGTCGCCGCTTTCACATCGTCGACATTCGCCAGTTTCGCCGTCTTCATCGGCTGCGCGTCAAGCGCGGACGGTGCGGGAGCGTCGGCTTTCTTGGCGACATCGAGCGCTTTGGCTGCGCTCTCGACGCCGGAATCGGGCGGCGGCGGAGCCGGCGGCGCCGCGGCGATGACCGCCCGCTCGTGTGGCAGCATGACCGGAGCCATCAGCGTGGGCGTATCCGGCAGATCGCGCAGCCTGAGGATCTCGCCGGCGCGGCGGAACGCCGCCTGCATCAGCAATTGCGGCCATTCCGGGTGCTCGCTTTTGTCCATGAGCGGGCCGCGCGCGAGCGCCATTTCCGGAGAGACGCCGTGCCGCGGCTCGCGTGGGGGCGACAGCGCCAGCACCAGAATCAAAACGGCGGCACCCGCGCCGCCGATCGGGATGATGCGAAGCCATGGCAGCATGGTTTGATGACTAACTGAGTCGGGTGAATCACCAAACGCAAATGAAGAACTCCGGCGACACTCGGACCGCCGCGTGGCCGAAGTGCATCAGCTATGCCGTGACAGGAGCCGCCGCGGTTGCTACGAAGTGCCGCCTAAAGAACAAAGACGGGGAAAGCCCATGATGACGAAGCCGAAGTGTCCGATCATCGCCATCGAGGAGCACTATTGGGACCCGGCGCTGACCAAGCACTACACCGGCCTCGAGGCGGGGCGGGGCGGCGACACCGACATGCGGCTTTATGACTCCGGCAGCCTGCGGCTGAAGGAGATGGACGAGGCCGGCATCGACATCCAGGTGCTGTCGCACGGCGCGCCGTCGGCCCAGAAGCTGCCCATCGAGATCGCCGCGAAGCTCACAGCCGAGGTCAATGACCGGCTCGCTGCCTTCTGCGCCGCCAATCCGAAGCGCTTCGCCGCTTTCGCCGCGCTGCCGACCGCCGATCCGGCGGCGGCCGCCGACGAGCTCGAGCGCTGCGTCGCCAAGCATGGCTTCAAGGGCGCGATGATCCACGGGCTGTCGAACGGCGAGTTTCTCGACCTGAAGAAATTCTGGCCGATCTATGCGCGCGCCGAGAAGCTCGACGTGCCGATCTATTTTCATCCGTCGCTGCCCGACCAGCGCGTCACCGACGTCTACTATCAGGAATACGCCAAGGACTTCCCGCTGGTGGTGCGGCCGGCCTGGGGCTTTACGGTCGAGACGGCGACGCAGGCGATCCGCCTGGTCCTGTCGGGCGTGTTCGAGAAGCATCCCAACCTCAAAGTCGTCCTCGGCCATTTCGGCGAGACGATCCCGTTCCTCCTCTGGCGCATCGATTCCGCGCTCAAGCGGCCGGGGCAGAAGCCGCTGAGCTTCCGCGACATCTTCTCGAAGAACTTCTACCTGACGACGAGCGGCTTCTTCTCCAACCCGGCCCTTCTATGCTGCGCGATGGAAATGGGCGTCGACCACATCCTGTTCGCGATCGATTGGCCCTTCGTGCAGGACAACCGGCCGGCCGTCGAGTGGATGAACGGCGTGCCGCTGTCGGATGAGGACAAGGTCAAGATATTGAGCGGCAACGCCAAGCGCCTGCTGCGGATGTGAGTG
>DATCFB010000107.1:0-10948 GCA_036509755.1 Pseudolabrys sp.
CGCGCACGATCAGATTCGAGCCCGCGCCGATGACGGTGACGGGAATGTCCTTCTGCAAATTGCCAAGACCATAGGCGAGATCGTTCTCGTCCTCCGGCATGAACAAAGCCTGCGCCGGACCGCCGACGCGGAACCAGGTGAGGTCGCCGAGCGGCTGATTGGCGAGGAGCCGGCCACGCAGGTCCGGCAGACGGTTTTTCAATTCAGGAACGATGTCGGGGAAGGTCATCGCGGCAGTGGCTCACGCCATCCGGCGGGATCGCGGCTGCCGTGAAAGCAAGACAGTATCACGACTTCATCGTCCGAAACCACATATAAAATTCCATATGGGAAGCCGGCTAATGGAGCGCGCCGCATTTCGTCTTCGATGATTTGATACTGAAAAGGATTCCCGATGATTCTCGCCAGCGTTGAGCGGAACTCACGGGCAAATCGCGCTGCCAACGTCTGACTCTTCTGCTCGTACCAAGTCGCCGCGTCGGTCGCCTCGGCCTCCGCCTCGAGCCGGATGGCGAACTTGCGTGTCATCCGAAACGCGACTGCATCCGCGCTAAAACTCTCTCCGCAGGGATGGCTGTCGATGGATCGCGGCGATGTTCTTCCAATCTACGTCGGGCCTCCGCCAACTGGCTGGGCGTCGGCAGCCATTGCTCGTCGTCGACCACGCTGTTCCAGAGATCCTCGACAAGCTGCAGGCGCTCCTCGCGCGGCAACTGCATGACTTCGGCGATCAAGCTGGCTTTGTTCATAGTGCGATCCCTTCGGCGCGAATCTAGGCCCCTCACCCCGGCGCCGCAAGTTCGGCCGGCAGCGCATAGGCCCATTGCGTGATCGAGCCGGCGCCCAAGCAGACAACGTAATCGCCGGGCGCGGCGAGGCCCTTGACCATCCCCGCGAGCTTCTCGGGTGCTTCCAGCGCCAGCGCCTGGCGATGGCCGTGCGAGCGCAGGCCCGCGACCAGCGAGTCGCGGTCGGCGCCGGCGATCGGCTGCTCGCCGGCCGGGTAGACGGGCGCGATGATCACCGTGTCGGCGTCGTTGAAGCAGGTGCAGAATTGCTCGAAGAGGTCGTGAAGCCGCGTGTAGCGATGCGGCTGCATCACCGCGATGACTTTGCCCTTCACGCTCTCGCGCGCGGCGCGCAGGACCGCCGCGATCTCGACCGGGTGATGGCCGTAATCGTCGATGATGGTCACGCCGTTCCACGCGCCGACGCGCGTGAAGCGGCGCTTGACGCCGGCGAACCTGGCGAGCGCCGCGCGGATGACGTCGTCCTTGATGCCGAGCTGCTGCGCCACTGCGACCGCCGAGGTGGCGTTGAGCGCATTGTGGCGGCCCGGCATCGGCAGCGTCAGTTTGTCGATCGTGTGCGTGACCGCGCCGTTGCGGTCGCGGAACTGGATCGAGAAGCGCGACTGTCCATCGTGATGGTCGATGTCGACGAGGCGCACGTCGGCCTGCGGATTGGTGCCGTAAGTGAGGATGCGGCGGTCCTCGAGTTTGCCGACCAAGGTCTGAACCACCGGGTGGTCGGTGCACATCACCGCGAAGCCGTAGAACGGCACGTTCATGACGAAGGCGCGAAACGCGTCCTGCACGGCGTCGAAGGAGTGGAAGTGGTCGAGATGCTCGGGATCGACATTGGTGACGATGGCGATGTCGGCCGGCAGCTTCAGGAACGTGCCGTCCGACTCGTCGGCTTCGACCACCATCCAGTCGCCGGCTCCCAAGCGCGCATTGGTGCCGTAAGCGTTGATGATGCCGCCGTTGATCACGGTCGGGTCGAGGCCGCCGGCGTCGAGCAACGAGGCGACCATGGATGTGGTCGTGGTCTTGCCGTGCGTGCCGCCGATGGCGACGCAGGATTTCAGCCGCATCAGCTCGGCCAGCATTTCGGCGCGGCGCACCACCGGCAGGCGCTTGCCCCGGGCGGCGACGAGCTCGGGATTATCGCGCTTGATGGCCGAGGAGACGACCACGACGTCGGCGCCGTCGATGTTCTCGGCCGCGTGGCCGACCATCACCTTGATGCCCTTCTCACGCAGGCGTTTGACGTTGGCCGAGTCGGCGACGTCCGAGCCGGTGACCGTGTAGCCGAGATTGCACAGCACCTCGGCGATGCCGCTCATGCCGATGCCGCCGATGCCGACGAAGTGCACGGGTCCGATGTCGCGCGGCAGTTTCATGCTGATGTCGCCCTTCGCCCCTTATGCGTCGTGCCGGTTTGCGCCCGGCATGACGGCTCGTCCGCTGCGTCGCTTATAAGACGGAAATGCCCCGGACAAGCCCGGGCGCGATCGATGCTTAAATACCCGCCGTTTTGATGACCAGATCCGCCAGACGCTCGGCGGCGTCGAGCGTGCCGGCGGATTTGGCCGCCGCCGCCATGGTGGTGAGCCTGTCCGGCGCAGCCGCCAGGCCGGTGAGGTCGGCGGCAAGCCGCTCCAGCGAGAAATCGTGCTGAATGACCGTGATGGCGCCCCCCGCGCTCTCCAGCACGCCGGCATTGGCAAGTTGGTCCTGATCCAGCGCATGCGGCAGCGGCACCAATATGGCGGGCCGGCCGATCGCGGCGAGCTCTGCCACGGTCGAGGCGCCGGAGCGCGAGACGATCAGGTGCGCCGCTGCGATGCGCGCCGGCAGGTCCGGAAAGAACGATTGGCACACAGCCTTCACGCCCAGCCCGGCATAGGTCGCGCGCACGGCATCGAGGTCCTCGGGCCGCGCCTGCTGCACCACCTCCAAACGCGCGCGCAGCGCCGGGTCGAGCCGCTCGATGGCCGCTGGCACGATCTCGGACATCACGCGCGCTCCCTGGCTGCCGCCGAAGACCAGCAGCTTGAGTGGGCCGCCAGGCCGCGGCGAATCGTAGGGGATCACGGCGGCTTCGAGGACTGCGGGCCGCACCGGATTGCCAGTGAAGGTGATCTTGCTCTGCACCGGGCCGTCGGCGTTCTTCAGCGTCCGAAACCCGGTCGCGATGGTCGTGACGCGCGCGGCGAGCATGCGGTTCGCACGGCCCATGACGCCGTTCTGCTCGTGCAGCACGGTCGCGATATTGCGCATCGTTGCCGCCATCAGCGGCGGCACGGTCGGATAGCCGCCGAAGCCGACCACCGCCGCGGGGCGGGCGCGCTTGAGCATGCGGCTCGCCTTCCACGTGCCGAAGGTGAGCAGCGCCGCGGTGCGCAAGACGCCGAGCGGGCCGCGGCTGCGCAACGTCGCGCTCGGGATCAGATACACGTTGCGCGCCGGGAACTTGAAATGTGCGGCGCGATGATCGGTGGCGAGGTCGACGGTCAGGCCGCGTCTGTCGAGCACGATCGCGAGCGACTCCGCCGGAAACAGATGCCCGCCGGTGCCGCCGGCGCAGAGCAACACAAGCTTGCTTTCGCCCGGCGTTGGCATGGCCTCTCCACCGTCATTGGCCGGCCTTGTGCCGGGCTCCACGGCTTTCTTGCGCGTCGCTTATATGACGTGGACCGCCGGGACAAGTTTGCGGCCGAGCCGACCTAAGACCGGTCCCGGTTGCCCTGGCACGACGCAGAAATGGATCGGAGCCGGCATGGCAAGTCCTAAGCCCCGCTGCCAGCCGGCTCGGGCTCGCGCATCGGCGCGGTCAGCATCGCGGCGCGCGGCTGTTCGCGCGTCAACGCCAGCAGCATGCCCATCGCATAAGCGAGCGAGATCATCGACGAGCCACCATAGGAGATGAAGGGCAGCGTCATCCCCTTCGCCGGAATCAGGCGCAGGTTGACCGCCATGTTAATCGCGGATTGCGTGGCGAACAGCATCGTAAGGCCGGCGGCGGCGAAGCGCGTGAACGCGTCCTCGGTGCGCATGGCCCGCAAGAGCGAGCGGATGACGATGAAGGCGAACAAAGCCGCCAGCGCGAGGCACAAGGCGACGCCGAACTCTTCGCCGGCCACTGCGAAGACGAAGTCGGTGTGGCTTTCCGGCAGGAGGCGCTTCACCGTACCCTCGCCCGGGCCTTTGCCGAACCAGCCGCCGCGCATGAAGCTCTCGGTGGCGATGTCGATATTGTAGGTGTCGCCTGCGGCGGGATTCATGAATTTCTGGATGCGCGCCGCGACGTGCGGCACGGTGTAATAGGCGACCGTCAATCCCGCGGCCGCCAGACCGGCGATGCCGAACACCCAGACGACGCGCATGCCGGCCATGAAGAACAGCGCGCTCCACACCAGCACGACCAGCATGGTCTGGCCGAAGTCGGGCTGAATCACCAGCAGCGTCACGACCGTCAGCAGTAGCGCGAGCGACATGAAGTTCGCCGGCATGTCCGGGCGTTTCGACGACTCGCCGAACAGCCAAGCGACGAGGATGACGAAGGCGGGCTTGAGGAATTCCGACGGCTGAATGTTGACGCCGAGGATGACCAGCCAGCGCTTGGCGCCTTTGATCTCGGCGCCGAACACCGGCGTCAGCGCCACCAGGATCAGGCTGACGATGAAGACGATGAGCGACAAGCGGCGGATCTGGTGCGGATTGAGGAACGACACGCCGAGCAGGACGACCACCGTCGGGACCAGGAACAGGATGTGCCGGTTGACGAAGTAGAATGGGTCAAGGCCGAGGCGGCTTGCCACCGGCGGGCTCGCAGCGAGCGAGAGCACGATGCCGGCCAGCATCAAGGCGCCGATGGCGGCAAGACTGAGCTTGTCGACCGTCCACCACCACTCCGCGAAGGGCGTGCGTTGCGTGCGCGAAACCATGGCGAATCCTCGGACCGGCGGGGACGCCCTTAGTCCTGACGCGTCACGGTTTACGAAGCATTAACGTTGGCCTTCGCGGCCACAGCGGGCATGCGAGCCCGCCAACGCGGGCCGCGACGCATTCGGGGTTCGTGCGAACGGCTAGTGCGTGAGCGGCTTCAACCCGGCTTTGGCGATGACCGGCGCGGCCTGCTTCGACGACAAGAAACGCAGAAGCGCGACAGCCGCTTCGGGCTGGCGTGCGTTCGTCGTCAATGCGCCGATGAAGTAGCTCGGCGGCTGCACCTCAGCGGGGACGGTGCCGACGAAGTCGGCGCCTGGCGTATGGATAAGTTCCGCGACCTGCTGAAAGCCGATCTCCGCCTCGCCTCGGGCCACGACCGCGGCAACCGGTTCGCCGGACGGCGGCCCGCGCACCTTGCGCGACTTGGCGGCCACGACTTCGGCGACGCCGAGCTGCTTGAATCCCACGGTCGAGAGATAAGTGCCGCTGCTACTGTCCGAATAGGCGATCGATTTTGCCGCGAGCAACGTCTTGCGCAGTCCCTCGACGGTGCTGATGTCAGGCTTGGGCTGCCCCGCGCGAACGACCATGCCGATGGACGACTCCGCGAGTCGTATCTTGCTATCCGCGCGGATCAGCTTGTGCGCAATCAGAAAATCCGCCCCCGCGCCGTCCATGATCGTGACATCCGCCGCCTCGCCACGTGACAGCCGCGCCGGGATCGCCTCCGGTGAATCGCCGAGCGAAGGACCGCGGGTCGTAATGAGGTGGTGCCCGGTCGCTTTTTCGAAGGCCGGACCGAGTTGCGAGTAGACGTGGAAGAAGCCCGACGAAATCATGACCCTGATGTCGGCGGCCTTGGCCGGAACGACGCTTAAAAGAAACGTGAAGGCAAAGATCAAACTCAGCGCGGACCGCGGCAGCATGACTTGGCACCTCAAATTCAAAGCATCGGTCGCGGATCATCCATGCAATTCCGGCGCGCGTCCATCGACCCTCCTGCCCTCAGCAAGAAATTCGGCCAAGCCCTATTTGACTTTGCGGCGGTCTGGCTGACGATGGCGCATGACAGGGCATGACAAACAGCAATCGGTCGCCATCATCGGCCTCGGCAGCATCGGCGGCATCGCGGCCGCCTGCCTCGCCGACGTCGGCCGCCACGACGTCACCGGTTGCGCGCGGCGGCCGCTCGATCATCTGACGCTCGAGGGTCCAGACCGGACGATCACGGTGCCGCTGCGCGTCATCACGGAGCCAGCCATGGCCGAGCCCGTCGACTGGGTGCTGCTGGTCACCAAAACGCAGGACACGCAAGCCGCGGCTCCTTGGCTCGCGCGGCTCTGCACGCAAGCGACGCGCGTCGCCGTGATGCAGAACGGCATTGATCACGTCGAGCGCGTCGCCCCGCTCACGCGAGGCGCCACGGTCTTCCCCGTCATCGTCTATTACAATGGCGAGCGGCTTGCGCCCGACCGCGTGCGGATGCGTATCGCGGGCGATCACGACTTAGCGGTGGCCGACGACGAACCCGGCCGCGCCTTCTCCGCACTGCTCGACGGCACGGGACTACGCGTGCGGCGCGAGGCCGACTTCGTCACACTGAAATGGCGCAAATTGCTGCTCAATGCCGTCGCCAACCCCATCACCGCGCTGACACTGCAGCGCCAAGCAGTGCTGCGCCGCGCTGACGTCCATGCGCTTTGCCTGGACGTGCTCGAAGAGACCGTGAGGATCGCGCGCGCTGACGGCGCGACGCTGCCCGACGACGAGCCGAAGCTGGCGATGGAGCGACTGATGAAGTTCGCGCCGGAACTCGGCACGTCGATGTATTTCGACCGATTGGCCGGGCGCGCGTTCGAGGTCGAGGCGCTGACCGGTGCCATCGTCGCGGCCGGCGAGCGGCACGGACTCGCCACGCCGCTCAACCGAATGCTGCTGACCTTGCTGCGCGCGATTAACGAAGCGCCGCGCGAGACGCCTACACCGCGGTGATGCCCGGCACCGCGCGCACGAGGTCGGTGAACGCCTTGCCGCGAACTTCGAAGTTCGGATACTGATCGAACGAGGCGCTTGCCGGCGACAACAGCACCACCGGCTCCTTCAGGCCCGACGCGTCCGCGTCGCGCGTCGCTGCATCGACCGCAGCCGACATCACCTCCACGATTTGGGAGTCGACCTTGCCCTCGAGCGTCTTCGCAAATTCCCCGGCCGATTCGCCGATCAGATAGGCCTTGCGGATGCGCGGGAAGAATTCGGCAAGGCTCATGATGCCGCCGGTCTTCGGCTTACCGCCGACGATCCAGAAGATGTCGTGGAAACTGCCGAGGGCCTTGGCCGCCGAGTCCGCATTGGTCGCCTTGGAATCGTTGACGTAGAGGATCGATCCGGCACCCGTCGGCTTGCGCCCGACCTGCTGCATGCGGTGCGCGAGGCCTGGAAACGTGACGAGGCCCTTCTGGATCGCGGCCAGATCGATGCCGATCGCGACGCAGGCGGCGACGGCGCAGGCGCCGTTCTGCGCATTGTGCTTGCCACGCAACGAGCCGATGCCGGCGAGCTCGGCGACCGCATGCGCCTTGCCGCCCGTGGCGTGCAGGATGCGCGTGCCCTCGGCGTAATAGCCGTCGCGCAACGGACCTTCGACGGAGACGCGCACGACATTGCGCCCAGCGCGCTCGAGGCGGTCGGCGCCGGAGCGCGTCCAGCGGTCATCAACATCGATCACTGCGGTGCCGCCCGCCTCAATGCTCGCCGGCAGCAGCGTCTTCAGCGCAGCGTAATTCTCCATCGAGCCGTGACGATCGAGATGGTCCTCGCTGACATTGAGCAGCACGCCGACGGTCGCGCGCAGCGACGGCGCGAGGTCGATCTGATAGGACGAGACCTCGAGCACGTAGACGCGATTGTCTGCGAATGGTTGAAGCGCGAGCACCGGCACGCCGATATTGCCGCCCATCTGCGCGTCGCGGCCGGCGCTCTCGACCAGATGCGCGGTGAGCGCGGTCGTGGTCGACTTGCCGTTGGTACCGGTGATGGCGATCAGCGGACACTGCGCGCCGGATTTGACACGCTCGCGGCAGAACAATTCGATGTCGCCGATGACCTCGACTTCGGCCCTGTGCGCGAGTTGCACGGTCCAATGCGGCGTCGGATGCGTCAGCGGCACGCCTGGCGCCAGAACCAGCGCCGCGATATCCGACCAGTCGATCTCGTGCAGGTTCTGGACGTCGAGGCCGGCGGATGCCGCATCGGTGCGCATGTTTTCGCTGTCGTCATAGACGACGACCTCGGCGCCGCCCTTGATCAGCGCGCCCGCCGACAACAGCCCGGATTTGCCGAGGCCGAAGACCGCGACCTTCCTGCCGGTAAAAACGGTGACGGGGATCATGGGCGCTGCCGCTTGCTCACTTCACCTCCCCCTGGAGGGGGGAGGTCGACGCGCGCAGCGCGTCGGGAGGGGGTGAACTCTTCTGCGCAGCGTCACCCCACCCCGGCGGACTTCTCCGCCGACCCTCCCCCTCCAGGGGAGGGTGAACGGAGTTCGCTGCGCGCTCGAAACCTTACCTCAACTTCAGCGTCGCGAGACCCGCGAGCGCCAGCACCACCGCGACGATCCAGAAGCGAATGACGATCTGCGGCTCGGTCCAGCCGAGTTGCTCGTAATGGTGATGGATCGGCGCCATCTTGAATACGCGCTTGCCCGTCAATTTGAATGAGACCACCTGCACGATCACCGACACGGCCTCGAGGACGAACAGGCCGCCGACGATGGCGAGCACGATCTCGTGCTTGACGGCGACGGCGGTGGCGCCGAGCAGGCCACCGAGCGCCAGCGAGCCGGTGTCGCCCATGAAGATCGAGGCTGGCGGCGCGTTGAACCAGAGGAAGCCCAGGCCGGCGCCGATCATGGCGCCGCACAGGACCGAGAGCTCACCGGTGCCCGAGACGAAATGCAGTTGCAGGTATTCGGAGAACAGCGCGTTGCCGACGATGTAGGAGATGAGGCCGAAGGTCGCCGCCGCGATCATCACCGGCACGATCGCCAGCCCGTCGAGACCGTCGGTCAGGTTCACGGCGTTGCCGGCCCCGACCATGACGAAGGCGCCGACGATGACGAACCAGATGCCGAGGTTGAAGACCATGTCCTTGAAGAACGGGAAGACGATCGAGGTCGAGATCGGCGCGCGGCCGATCTGCGTCAGCACTGCGCAGGCTGCGAGAGCCACGATTGCCTCAACGATCAGCCGCGTGCGGCCGGAAAACCCGTTATGGCTCTGCTTCGTCACTTTCAGGTAATCGTCATAGAAGCCGATGAGGCCGAAGCAGAGCGTGACGCCAAGCACGACCCAGACGTAAGGGTTTGCCGGGTTCGCCCATAGCAGCGTCGAGACGAGAAGCCCTGACAGGATCATCAGGCCGCCCATGGTCGGCGTGCCCTTCTTGGTGACAAGGTGCGAGGCCGGCCCGTCCTCGCGGATCGGCTGCCCCTTGCCCTGCTTCAACCGCAGCATGTCGATGATCGGTTGGCCGAACAGAAACACGAAGACGAGTGCCGTCACCACCGCGCCGCCGGTGCGGAAGGTGATGTAGCGAAACACGTTGAAGAAGGAGACCTTGTCCGAAAGTTCGGCCAGCCAGTAGAACATTCGCCTTTTCCTCAGCCTTCCGCCGGGGCGAGCGCGCCGCGCCTGGGGAACTGGCGCTCCAGCGCCTTGACCAGCGGGCCCATCTTCGAGCCGTTGGAGGCCTTCACCATCACCGCGTCGCCGGCACGGATGGCGCCGATCACGGCCGGCTCCAGAACCGCCGCCGTTTCGGCATAGCCGCCCCGGCGGTTCGGGGGAAGGGCCTCCCACAGCGCGCGCGACAGCGGCCCGGCGCAATACACAAGATCGATGTTATTCGCCACGATGGCCTCGGCCAGTTCCGCATGCAGGCGCGGCCCCAGGTCGCCCAATTCCAACATGTCGCCGATGACCGCGATACGGCGGCCCATGGGCCCCGTCTCTGCCTGGCCGAGCAGCGCGATGGCCGCCCGCATCGAGGCGGGGTTGGCGTTGTAACTCTCGTCGATCAAAAGCGCCTCGCCATTCGGCAGGCCAAGCGGGATGCGGGCGCCGCGGCCGACCGCAGACTTCAGGCGGCCGAGCGCCAGCGCAGCGACGGCAAGATCGGCTCCGACGAGCGAGACGGCCGCGAGCACGGCGAGCGAATTCATGACGATATGCCGGCCCGGCGCGCCGAGCTTATAGGCGATCGGCGTGCCGAAGATGACCGCCTCGACGGTCGAGGAGTCGGGTTGGAGCGCGTGACGCACGAGCCGCGCCTCGGCCTGCGGATTGGCGCCGAAGGTCACGATGCGTGAGACCTGCGCCGCCTCCGCTGCCGCGGTGAGGCGCTCGTATTGGCCGTTGTCGCGATTGATCACCGCCGCCCCGTCCTCGACAAGGCCGAGAAATATCTCGGCCTTGGCGTCCGCGATCTTCTCGATCGAACCGAGATATTCCAGATGCACCGGTTCCACCGTCGTGACGATCGCAACGTGCGGCCGCGCCATCTGCGTCAGCGGCGTGATCTCTCCGGCGTGGTTCATGCCGATTTCGAACACGGCATATTTCGCACTCGCCGGGCATCGTGCGAGCGACAACGGCACGCCCCAGTGATTGTTGTAGGAGGCAGCGGAAGCATGTGTCTCGCCGTCGGCGGTGAGCGCAAGGCGCAAGGCGTCCTTGGTCGATGTCTTGCCGACCGAGCCGGTGACGGCGATCACCTGGCCCTTGAACCGCGCGCGGCCGGCGCGGCCGAGATCGCGTAACGCCTCGAGCACGTCATCGACCAGAAGGAGCGGCGCATCGGCAGCGAACCGCGTGCGCCTGTCGCGTGCGACGACCGCGAGCCCGGCACCGGATTTCAGCGCAGCCTCGACGAAGTCGTGGCCGTCCCGCGCATCGCCTTGGATCGCGAAGAAGGCCTCGCCGCGCGCGGCGCTCCGGCTGTCGATCGAGATTCCGGAGACTTCAGCAGGCAACGTGACGGACTTCTCCGCGCGCATGGCAGCGGCCATGTCGTCCGTGGTCCAAAGTGCCGCCATCCGTTAGATCCCCTCAAGCGCCGCCGCGACCGCCTCGTGGTCGGAAAACGGCAGCACCCGGTCGCCGACGATCTGGCCGGTTTCATGGCCTTTACCGGCAATCAACAAGACATCGCCCTTG